>SLEO01000035.1 GCA_007124745.1 Myxococcales bacterium | reverse complement strand
GCGACAACGTGAACATCGTCGTGGAGCTGATCGTTCCGGTGGCGATGGAAGAGAAGCAGCGCTTCGCGATTCGCGAGGGTGGCCGTACCGTCGGTGCGGGCGTCATCGCTAAGATTCTGGAATAGCGAAGCTATGGCGACCAGGCAGGCTAAATCTGCGGGCACGGTGCTCGTGTGTGAGGCCTGCGGTTCACGGAACTATCCGAGGCCAGGTCGCCAGCTTTTGTCCCTCGAATCAAGGATCAAGACCCGCAAGTTTTGTCCTAAATGCGGCGCACATGAAACGCACCTGGAGTCGCGCTAGCGCTCACGGCGGTGCCGATGTTCGGGGTGACGACACAAGAGTTGAGAGGCCAGTAGCTCGAACTGGTAGAGCAGCGGATTCCAAATCCGCGGGTTGGGGGTTCGAATCCCTCCTGGCCTGCCAGATGGTGGGTGGCGTGTGAGGCAGGGGTGTGAATGTCCGCGGTCCTACGGGCCAAAGAGGGTGTGGAGCCCATGGGCTGCACGTTCCGCCCTAGCCCAAAGTATAGGGTGAGCGAAGACGACTATGCATGAGGACCAAGATCGCGACACGGAAAAGTCGCAGCAAAGTCAGGCGGGTGCCGGTGATGCCTTGCCGCCGCCCGAAGGTGGCGTGCAGGTCGCGGAGGTCGCGTCGCTCGCCATATCGCAGCGTCGATGGACGCAGTTCGCGTTTATTGCACTGGCGTTTCTGGTCTTTTGGGTCGTTCCGCACATAATACGCGGCCTGTGGGGAATATTCGCCGAGCCCGAGGAAGCGCCGGCGGAAGTGCTTGGGGCCCTTGTGGCAGCGGTTGTGGCGTGGTTGGCCTACAGCCGTGGTCGCTACCGTCGCTTCGTCGATGAGTCGGTGAGTGAACTGGGGCAGGTGACCTGGCCAACCCGCGAGGAAACCTATCGCTCCGGCTACATCGTGATAGTCGTCTCACTCATCGCAGCGCTTGTGCTCTTTGCGATGGATGCTTTCTGGGCGGCGGTCACTGACTTCATCTACAAGATATGACAATCCTTTCGCCGAACGAGACGCCGGTCATGACGAAGAAATGGTATACAGTTCAGGCCTTTTCCGGCTTTGAAGAAAAAGTAAAGCTCGCCCTTGAGGAGCGCATCCGTCGAGAGGGCCTTGAGGCGTTTTTTGGGGATATTCTTGTGCCCGCGGAGAACGTGACGGAGACGCGGGGCACCAAAACACGCCAGGCGCGCAAGACGTTCTACCCGGGCTATGTTTTTGTGGAGATGGAGCTCAACGACCAGTCCTGGTATTTGGTCCGTAACACGCCCAAGGTGGGCGGATTCATCGGGGGGCAGCATCCGGTTCCCGTGCCGCCGCACGAGATTGCCGCGGTGACCCAACAGGTTGAAGAGGGTGCGGCGCGGCCGAAGCCCCGTGTAAGTTTCGAGTCAGGCGATCAGGTTCGCGTCATCGACGGCGCCTTCGCCAACTTCACCGGTTCGATAGAAGAGGTGAACCTCGATAAGCAGAAGCTGAAGGTTCTGGTATCGATTTTCGGTCGAGCGACGCCACTGGAGCTCGATTTTGCGCAGGTCGAAAAGAACGTCTGAGATTGGGCGACAAGAGTCATGAAAAAGGTAATCGGACAGATCAAACTTCAATTGCCCGCGGGGCAAGCTAACCCGTCGCCTCCCGTTGGCCCGGCTTTGGGTCAGCATGGCGTCAACATCATGGGGTTCTGCAAGGAGTTCAACGCACGCACGCAGAAAGAAGCGGGCATGATTACGCCCGTGGTTATCACGGTGTACTCCGACCGGTCCTTTACGTTCATCACGAAAACGCCACCCATGGCGGTGTTGATCAAGAAAGAGCTCGGGTTGTCGATCGGCAAGAAGCCGGGGGCGGGCTCTCCCCGGCCGAATAAGGACAAAATCGGTTCGTTGACGATGGAACAGGTCAAGAAGATCGCGCAGACGAAGATTCAAGATACGAATTCTCTTGAAATCGAAGCCTGTATGCGTTCGGTCATGGGAACCGCGCGCTCTATGGGCGCGGAAATCGTTGACTGACTCGCGTTGGCCGCTAAACCTGGCAGCCCCCGGCTTCGTGGGTGGCGTCCAGTTGAGACTCAATGTTCCTGCTTGATGCCTTCCGTTGGCTTCGCTGAAAGAGCGCCATGATGAAAGTTACGCGACGAAGAAAAGATAAAGTCGACGCCTTCGACCACCTCGAGCATTTCGACCTTGAACGGGCCGTTGAAGTTGTGCGCGCGGCATCCTTCGCGCGTTTCGACGAGAGCATCGATCTGGCGGTGCGCCTGGGCGTCAATCCAACCCACGCAGATCAGATGGTGCGCGGAGCTGTTGTGCTCCCGCATGGAACCGGTAAGACCGTGCGCGTCGCGGTGTTCGCCAAGGGCGAGAAGGCTGAGCAGGCGAAAGCTGCTGGCGCTGATATCGTGGGCGCGGAAGACCTGATCGAGCGTATTCAGGGCGGCTGGCTCGACTTCGACACCGCTATCGCTACGCCTGATATGATGTTGCCTCTGTCCAAGGTCGGTAAGATTCTCGGGCCACGCAAGCTGATGCCTAACCCCAAGGTCGGGACAGTCACGCTTGACGTTGAGAAGGCAGTCCGGGAAGCGAAGGCAGGCCGGGTGCAGTTCCGGGTCGAGAAGGCCGGTATCGTTCATGCTCCCGTTGGCCGGCGTTCCTTTGACGACTCGCAGTTGAAGGAAAACGTCCGCGCGCTCGTCGGCGCGCTGCTGAAGGCGAAGCCCTCGGCTGCCAAAGGCACATACGTCCGAGGAATAACACTTTCGAGCACGATGGGCCCGGGTGTCCGGATTGACCCCACCACCATCGCATCGACCGAGGCATAAATGGCACTTACTCGACAACATAAAGCGGAGATGCAGGCGACCCTCACGGATCGCTTCGCTCGCGCAACGTCTTACGTTCTCGTCGATTTTCGCGGTGTGGATGTTCCCACGGACACCGATTTGCGACGCAGGTTTCGGGCAGCGAGCGTTGATTACTGTGTTGTTCGCAACAACATTGCAGCGCGTGCACTCGCAGAGGTGGGCCCAGGTCTAGGCGAGAAACTCGCCACCTTCCTGAAAGGTCCAACGGCGGTCGCCTGGAGCTACGAAGACCCGTCGAGCGCCGCAAAGGTCATCAAGGCCTTTCGCAAAGAGGGTGACGATAAGGAGAAGCTCGTCGTCAAGTGCGGTGTGCTTGATGGCCAGGTGATGCCTGCGGAGGCCGTCGAGGCTCAGCTTGCAAGTCTTCCAGGCAAAGACGAGCTTCGGGCGATGTTGCTTGCAACAATGCTCGCGCCTGCGCAGTCGCTGGTGCGACAGCTTGCGGCACCGGGGCAGAGCATGGCCTACGTTCTCGACGGGCGTCGGCGTAAGCTCGAAGAAGGTGAGTGAGGGCCACATCCTCACACGCACTAAGGCGAGGCTGGCGTGAAGACCGAGCTGGGGTGTGGTCGTTTTGGTTTATCGAATTAGTCTTGAGGTAGAGCGGAGAGAGTCATGTCGAATATGTCAGTAGAGCAGATGGTCCAGGAGCTTAGCAGCTGGACCGTGATGGAAGTCTCGGGCCTGGTTAAGGAGCTCGAGTCGCATTGGGGTGTTTCCGCTGCGCCAGTCGTGTCCGGCGGCGTGGCCGCTCCCGCGGGTGGCGAAGCCGCGGCCGCAGAAGAGCAGACCGAGTTTACGGTCGAGCTTGTCGATGCTGGCGCGAAGAAAATTAACGTCATTAAGGTCGTCCGGGAAATCACCTCTCTTGGCCTTGCGGATGCGAAGAACCTTGTCGAAGGTGCGCCGAAGACCATCAAAGAAGGTGTGTCGAAGGACGAAGCCGAGGACCTCAAGAAGAAGCTTGAGGAAGCCGGTGCCAAGATTACGGTTAAGTAGCTCCACGCGATTCGCGCTCCGGACGGTTGCGGTGCATGCGGCTTAATGGCCTCGCCGCAATCTTTGCGGCGGGTTGACACAAGAGCTTGCGTGTGGAAGGTCTCCGCGACGGGGCGCCCAGGCCTACGTGATCTTGCAGCGTTAGGTTTACTCCCTTTCTGCGGGTCTAACGGGCCATGAAGGTGGCACGTAGCTGCCCGGGGCTTGCGGGGGTCTGGGGTTCTTCGCCGGGTTGGGTCGGGTCAGCGTGTCCTGGAGTGCGGGTCGGGCGAGGCGGCGGGCGAGAGGTCGTCTTTGGTGAGCGTCATGGTTCGCCGCCGGGGCTGATGCTTCGGTCAGCGTAGTCCTGGGCGTCGGCGTAGTATCCGGGCCAGCGAATCCCTGCGCGTCAGGGCGGAAGCGGGCACACCTGGCGCAAGCGGTGTTCTCGGTCGTCGTTGGCTCGGAAACGAGGTGTGCTCGGGAATGACGTCCTCGAAATTCTGGGCGTTCCAGCGAGCCAAAGCGCGGAAGTGAATGAGCTAGGGGAATGCCTAGCGCCCGTTGCCGCGAATGGTCGTCGCGCAACGAGCACAAGTTAGCTTGAACGGACGGCGCGCGCGCTGTCCAAAGGTGAGGGGTCGCAAGAGCATGGTTTCTCCGCTTCAGACGAACTATCGGGTACGTCACAGCTTCGGCAAAATTGAGCGAATCGTCGAGGTGCCCAACCTCATCGCGATCCAGAAGCGCTCCTACGACGCCTTTCTTCAGGCAACGGTTTCACCAGACGAGCGGGAGGACATCGGCCTGCAGGCTGTCTTCAAGAGCGTGTTTCCCATTCGGGACTTCAACGGTCGCAGCGAACTGGTTTTCGCTGGATATACGCTTGAGCGTCCAGATTACGACGTCGAAGAATGCCGGCAGCGCGGCATGACCTACGCCGCGCCGATGAAGGTGACCATTCAGCTGATCATTTATGATTCGGCGGGCGATGGAGGCGAGCGCGTCGTTCGCGACATCAAGGAGCAAGAGGTATACTTCGGCAAGATACCGCTGATGACCGATAGCGGTACGTTCGTTGTGAACGGCACAGAGCGCGTGGTTGTCTCGCAGCTGCACCGCAGTCCTGGCGTCTTCTTTGATCATGACCGCGGCAAGACGCACGCCTCGGGAAAGCTTTTGTATCAGGCCCGGGTCATTCCCTACCGTGGCTCATGGCTCGACTTTGAGTTTGACCCCAAGGACATACTTTACGTGCGGATCGACCGGCGGCGAAAGCTCCCGGCCACCGTACTGCTGAAGGCGCTTGGCTACTCCACCAAGGACCTGCTCGATTACTTCTACGACCAGGAGACGCTGTTCCTGGAAGGCGAGCATACCTTCTATCGGTCGATCGACTTCAAGCTGCTCGCTGGGCAGCGCGCGACGCGCGACATCGAGGTCGACGGCGAAGTGGTCGTCAAGAAGAACCGAAAGTTTAATCGGGCAGCTATTCGGAAGCTTGAAGCGAGCAACGTATCGCGGCTACCTCTTGAGCGCTCGGAGTTGATCGGTAAGGTCGCCGCGGCGGACGTCGTCGACGAAGAAACGGGCGAGGTGGTGCTCTCCGTGAACGAGGAGCTGACCGAGTCCAAGCTCAACGTGCTCCTCGCGGCGGGCATCAAGGAAGTGCGCGTCTTGTTTATCGACGGCTTGAACGTGGGCTCCTACCTGCGTGACACGCTTTTAGTCGACAAGATAGCAAGCGACGACGAAGCGATTATTGAAATTTACCGGCGGCTACGTCCGGGTGACCCGCCCACGATCGATACGGCGCGTCAGCTTTTCCAGAATCTCTTCTTTAACCCCGAGCGTTACGATCTGTCGCGCGTAGGTCGTCTCAAGCTGAACTATAAGTTCTACGAGAATCGTGAGGAAGAGCGCCCAGGTATCGAGACGACGGTCCTAACGCATCAGGATATTCTCCACACCGTTCGGCACCTAGTGCAGCTGCGAAACGGGGTGGGTTCCGTTGATGACATCGACCATCTCGGCAACCGCCGCGTGCGCGCGGTTGGTGAGCTGATGGAGAATCAGTACCGCATCGGCCTCGTGCGCATGGAACGCGCGGTCAAGGAACGGATGAGCATGTCGCAGGAGCTGGAAACGCTCATGCCGCACGACCTCATCAACGACAAGCCCGTCAGCGCGGTTGTTAAGGAGTACTTCGGTTCAAGCCAGCTATCCCAGTTCATGGATCAGACCAACCCGCTGTCGGAGGTGACGCATAAGCGCCGCTTGTCCGCACTCGGACCAGGGGGTCTCACACGCGAGCGTGCGGGTTTCGAAGTTCGAGACGTCCACGCGACGCACTATGGTCGCATCTGCCCGATCGAGACGCCCGAGGGTCAGAATATCGGTCTTATCGCCTCACTATCGACGCATGCGCGTGTCAACGAGTACGGTTTCGTGGAAACGCCCTACCGCAAGGTGGTAGGCGGTAAGGTGACCACCGAGGTGCGCTGGTTCTCGGCACTTGAGGAGGAGGGTCACTACATCGCACAGGCGAACGCCGCGGTGACGGCTGACAAGCAGCTCGAGGGGCATTTCGTTAGCGCGAGATACAACGGCGAGTTCGTGATGGTACCGCCGGATAGCATCACGCTGATGGACGTATCGCCGAACCAGTTGGTGTCGGTGGCCGCATCGCTGATTCCTTTCCTGGAGCACGACGACGCGAACCGCGCCCTTATGGGGTCGAACATGCAGCGGCAGGCCGTGCCCCTGTTGCGATCACACGCGCCGCTCGTAGGTACGGGCCTTGAGTCCAAGGTCGCGCGCGACTCGGGCGTGTGCATTCTCGCTAAGCGGGACGGTGTCGTGGTATCCGTCGACGCCATGCGCATCGTGGTCAAGTCGGAAGACGAGACCGGCGTGTTCCCGGACATCTACCGACTTAACAAGTTTCAGCGCTCGAACCAGAGCACCGCTTATACGCAGAAGCCGATTGTGCGCGCAGGCGACCGCGTGAAAGTCGGCGATGTTATTGCGGACGGTCCTTCCTGCGACACCGGCGAACTTTCGCTGGGTCAGAACGTCGTCGTCGCGTTCATGCCCTGGGGTGGCTACAACTTCGAGGACTCGATTCTCCTGTCGGAGCGCATTGCCAAGGACGACGTCTACACGTCGATCCACATCGAAGAGTTCGAGTGCGTTGCGCGAAATACGAAGCTCGGTAAAGAGGAGATCACCCGCGATATTCCGAATGTCGGCGACGAGATGCTCAAGGACCTCGACGACTCGGGTATCATCCGTATCGGTGCGGAGGTGCAGGCAGGCGACATTCTCGTCGGCAAGATTACGCCTAAGGGAGAGACACAGCTCTCCCCTGAGGAGAAGCTGCTGCGCGCGATCTTCGGCGAAAAAGCAGGCGACGTTAGGGATACATCGCTACGCGTGCCGCCAGGTGTGGGCGGCGTGGTGATCAACGCTCGGGTGTTCTCACGGAACGCGAGCGAGCGGGATGGACGCGCCAAGGAAATAGACGATTTTGAGCGCGCCAAGCTCGAGAAGGATATGGCCGACGAGGTCAAAATCCTGCGCGAGTCGGCGTACGGACGCGTCCGGTCGCTGCTTATCGGGCAGAAGGCCGAGAGTAAGCTAGTGGACGACCGCGGCAAAGCTCTGCTCGAGGCTGGGGTAAAAATTACCGCCGAAATCTTGGATCCCATTCCGCGAAAGTACTGGGGCTATATCGACGTCACCAAGCAGAAGACCGTCGTTGAAGACATTCTTCTGCAGCTTACAGAACAGACCAACGCCGTTGAGAGCTTGTTCCAGGAGAAGATCAACAAGATTTCCCAAGGCGACCAGCTCGCTCCGGGTGTCCTGAAGATGGTGAAGGTGTACATGGCCGTGAAGCGCAAGCTTCAGGTCGGTGACAAGATGGCGGGGCGTCACGGCAATAAAGGCGTGGTTTCGCGTATTCTGCCCGAAGAGGACATGCCCTTCCTGCCCGACGGCACCCCCGTCGATGTGTGCCTCAACCCGCTCGGTGTTCCATCCCGGATGAACGTCGGTCAGATTCTCGAGTCACACCTTGGGTGGGCCGGGTATCAGCTTGGCAAGCGTCTCCAGGAGACGGTGGAAGTTGGAACGGCCGCTGTTCGAACCCAGCTTAACAAGATCTTCGACCGCGGTCCGGTGGCCGAAGAGCTGAAGGGGCTGACGGATGACGAGCTCATTGCGTTCGCCAAGAAGTTTGCGTTGGGCGTGCCGTTCGCCACACCGGTGTTCGACGGTGCCAATGAAGAAGAGATCCAGCGCCTCCTGACGCTTGCGGGTGTTGAGACCCACGGACAGACGGTGCTCTTCGACGGTCGGACAGGTGAAGCGTTCCATCGCGACGTGACCGTCGGCATCATGTATGTCTTGAAGTTGCATCACCTGATCGACGACAAGATTCACGCGCGCTCGATCGGGCCGTACTCGCTGGTCACGCAGCAGCCATTGGGCGGCAAGGCGCAGTTCGGTGGTCAGCGTCTCGGTGAGATGGAGGTGTGGGCGATGGAGGCCTACGGCGCTGCCTACGCGCTTCAAGAGTTCCTGACCGTCAAGTCCGATGACGTGCAGGGCAGGACACGTATCTACGAGTCCATCGTGAAGGGCGAGCATCGCCTAGAGGCAGGCATACCCGAGTCGTTCAACGTGTTGATGCGCGAGCTGCAGGCTCTTTGCCTCAACATCGAGATGATCGACAGCCAGCGGCTGCAGGGTTCAACGGCCGGTGTGTTTGCGGCGGAGTAGCCCGGTGCCGAGCGCGTGCGCGCGCCCGGCGAGGTAGTTTTGGTGCGGTCGCGGTTGGGGTCACTTCGCAGCCGGGTGCAGGGACGGGCTTGGGGCGTTTGAGGAAACTATGAAAGACATATTCAGCTTTTTTGAGAAGCCAAGAGACCCGCTTTCCTTTTCAGCCATTCGGATTTCGGTGGCTTCGCCCGAGAAGATTCGCGAGTGGTCCCACGGTGAAGTGAAGAAGCCGGAGACCATCAACTACCGCACGTTTAAGCCCGAGCGGGATGGTCTTTTTTGCGCGCGTATTTTTGGTCCAGTCAAGGATTACGAGTGCCTCTGCGGCAAGTACAAGCGCATGAAGTACCGTGGCGTGGTCTGCGAGAAATGCGGCGTCGAGGTGATTCTGTCCAAGGTCCGTCGCGAGCGCCTCGGTCACATCACACTTGCGAGCCCGGTGGCACACATTTGGTTTCTCAAGAGCCTGCCCTCGCGCATTGGGGCGGTCCTTGACCTCACCCTCAAGGATTTGGAACGTGTCCTCTACTGTGAAAGCTACGTGGTCACCGACGCGAAGGACTCCCCACTCGTACGCGGTGAAGTGCTCACCGAGGAGCGTGTCTACGAACTGCAGCAGGAGTTAGGCGACGAAGCCTTCACCGTAGGCATCGGCGGTGAGGCGGTGCTTGAGCTTCTCCGCGAAGTCGACGTGCACGCGCTCGCCGAAGAGCTGCGTGGCGAGCTGAAGGTGGTCACGAGCGAAGCGAAGAAGAAGAAGCTCGCCAAGCGGTTGAAGGTCGTCGAGGCGTTCAAAGACTCGGGCAACCGGCCTGAGTGGATGATGCTCACCGTTATTCCGGTGCTTCCACCCGACCTGCGTCCGCTCGTCCCGCTGGATGGCGGTCGCTTTGCAACCTCGGACCTTAACGACCTGTATCGTCGCGTCATCAACCGCAACAATCGCCTTAAGCGTCTCAATGAGTTGAACGCGCCCGAAATCATTATCCGCAACGAGCGGAGAATGCTGCAGGAAGCTGTGGACGCGCTGTTCGACAACGGCCGCCGCGGCAAGACCATTACCGGTCCCAACAAGCGTCCTCTCAAGTCCCTCAGCGATATGCTCAAGGGTAAGCAGGGTCGCTTCCGCCAGAATCTGCTCGGCAAGCGCGTCGACTACTCCGGTCGTTCGGTGATCGTTGTGGGTCCGAGCCTGCGCCTGCATCAGTGCGGCATCCCCAAGAAGATGGCACTGGAGCTGTTCAAGCCCTTCATCTACGCGAAGCTCGAGGAACGTGGTCTTGCGACCACGATCAAGAGCGCCAAGAAGCTCGTGGAAAAGGAGCGGCCGGAGGTTTGGGACATCCTAGACGAGGTCATCACCGAGCATCCCGTGTTGCTCAACCGCGCGCCAACCTTGCATCGCCTTGGCATCCAAGCGTTCGAGCCGGTGCTAATCGAAGGCAAGGCGATCCAGCTTCATCCTTTGGTCTGTACGGCCTTCAATGCGGACTTCGACGGCGACCAGATGGCCGTCCACGTCCCCTTGAGCATTGAGGCGCAGATGGAGGCGCGGGTGCTCATGATGAGCACGAACAACATTCTGTCGCCCGCGAGCGGTCGGCCTATCATCAACCCAACGCAGGACATTGTGCTTGGGCTCTACTACATGACGCGCGAGCGTCCCTACGCCCAGGGCTGTTACCGCGATGGAAATGAGAAGAGCGGTGATTTTCGCGGCATCTTCTCAAGCGCGGATGAGGTGCGGCTTGCGTATGACGCAGGTCAGCTCGACCTTCATGCGCGGGTCCGGCTCCGGCTTGGTCGCAAACTCTTCGACACCACTGTCGGTAGAGTGATCGTGTCCGAGGCACTGCCCGAGGGTGTCGACTTCGAGCTCGTGAACAGGCCTCTCGACAAGAAGGCTTTGTCTCACCTCATCGACCAGTGCTACCGCGCAAGCCGCAACAAAGCGACGGTGCTGCTGGCAGACCGCCTAAGAGCGCTCGGCTACGAGTTCTCCACGCAGTCCGGCGTGTCGATCTGCATGGAAGACATGGAGATTCCGCCCTCCAAGCCCGTTGTGCTGGGTGCGGCGCAGGCCGAGGTGGAGGGCGTTATCGAGCAGTATCAGGAAGGCCTGATCACCGACGGTGAGCGTTACAACAAGATTGTCGATATTTGGGCGGAGGCATCGGACCGCGTCGGTCGCGAGCTGGTCGACGGTATCTCCAAAGATACCGTGCACGACGAGCTGACGGGCGAGAGCTGCGAGACGCCGAGCTTCAATCCCATCTTCATGATGGCCGATTCCGGCGCGCGTGGTTCGAACCAGCAGATTCGCCAGCTAGCCGGCATGCGGGGACTCATGGCAAAGCCATCAGGCGAGATCATCGAGACACCCATCACGGCTAACTTCCGCGAAGGTCTGACGGTGCTTCAGTACTTCATCTCCACGCACGGCGCGCGCAAGGGGCTGGCGGATACGGCGCTCAAGACGGCGAACTCGGGTTACTTGACCCGTCGTCTTGTCGATGTCGCGCAGGATGCTGTCGTGACGGAATACGACTGCGGTACTTTAGACGGCATCTCGATCTCTAAGCTTGAGGAGAACGGCGAGATCGTGGCCTCCCTCGGAGACCGGATCCTGGGCCGTACGGCGCTTGAAGATGTCGTAGACCCGGTGACCGGTGAAGTACTGGTCGCGGCGAACACCGAAATCGACGAAGCGAAAGCCGCGGAAGTCGACGAGGCAGGCATTGAGCGGGTGATGATTCGTTCGGTGCTTACGTGTCAGACGCGGCGCGGAATATGCGCACTCTGCTACGGACGAGACTTGGCGCGCGGCTATCGGGTGAACATTGGCGAAGCGGTCGGCGTCATCTCGGCGCAGTCCATTGGTGAGCCAGGCACGCAGCTTACGATGCGCACCTTCCACATCGGTGGTGCGGCGGCGCGCGGCAAAGTGGAGCAGAGCTCGCACGAGGCGCGCACGGACGGCGTGCTGCGCTACGAGAACTGCCGGACGGTGCGCACGCAAGAGGGTCGCAACGTGGTCATGAACCGCCACGCGGGCCTTAAGCTGGTGGATGAGTCGGGTCGCGAACGCGAGCATTACAACCTGGTCTACGGCGCGAACATCCTCGTGGAGGATGGCGCGAAGGTAAGCAAGGGCGCTGTACTCGCCGAATGGGACCCCTACGCCATTCCGATTCTCACTGAGGTGAGCGGCATGGTGAAGTACGTCGATTTGCGCGAAGGCGTCACGATGGAGGAGCAGCTCCAGGAGGTGACGGGTCTGCATCGCCGCGTGATCATTGAGTCGCGCGACCCAAGTGCTCGTCCGCGTATCCTGATCGTCGACCCGAAGACGGAGGAAGTGCTCAAGGTCGGTGGCAATGAGGTCAAGTACCACCTGCCCGTCGGCGTGAATGTGTTGCCTAACGACGGCGCTTTGCTCCAGGCCGGCGACATTATCGCGAAGATGCCCCGAGAGACTACGAAGACGAAGGACATTACCGGTGGTCTCCCGCGTATCGCCGAACTCTTCGAGGCGCGAAAGCCCAAGGATCACGCTATCGTGTCTGAGATCGACGGTGAGGTCGGCTTTGGCAAGGATACAAAGGGCAAGCGGAAGGTCATTATCACGCCGGAGCTTGGGGAGGCCGTGGAGTACCTCCTTCCGAAGGGGAAGCACCTGACGGTGAAGGAAGGTGACCGCATCAAAGCGGGCGAGGCGTTGATGGATGGCCCCGCGAACCCGCACGACATCTTGAAGGTGAAAGGCGAGAAGGCGCTTGCGGCCTGGCTCGTCGACGAGATCCAACAGGTGTACCGGCTGCAGTCTGTTCAGATCAACGACAAGCACATTGAAGTGATCGTCCGGCAGATGCTGCGCCGCGTCCGAGTCATCGAGGCGGGAGACACAAACTTCCTACCCGATGAGCAGGTCGAGCGGGCGTATTTCGAGCTGGAAAACGAGCGTGTGATTGCTACCGGCGGTCAACCTGCGGTAGCCGAGCCGTTGCTGCTAGGCATCACCAAGGCGTCGCTTTCCACGGATTCGTTCATCTCGGCTTCGTCTTTCCAAGAGACGACGAAGGTGCTCACCGAGGCCGCGATTGCGGGCAAGGTCGACGAGCTTCGCGGTCTCAAGGAGAACGTGATCATGGGTCGCTTGATTCCCGCCGGAACCGGTCTGGGGGCCTACGAGAATCTAGGCATGCGTGTGCAGGACGACTTCGATTTCAGCGACGTGCTCGAATCAGGGGAGCACAGCACCGAGAGCCTAGCCGTCTTGCGGCGCGCCTGAGCCAGTCACGGTGGACTGCCGGTCGGCGGGCGTGGTCTTTTTGCTGTGCGTAGGCGCCGTACGTTGCTTAGGGTGGTCAGCGTGCGGTGGGGCTACGCGCCCCGCACGCTCAACGCAGCAAAATGTGGAGCCGGCGCCACGGGCTAGGGCCGAGGTCTCGGATAGGTCGGGAACAAGTCCTGCTGGAGGTAGTATTCGAGCTGCGTCCGACGCGCTTGAGTCCGGGGACCGGGGAAACGCCGTGGGCTCGGACGCTGAGGCTAAGCAGACGCGCGTTATACGGACCGCTGAGGCAAGCCTCGCGCGTGGCCAATCCACCTGTGGCACGTTAGCCGGGGGCGTGGAGCTGCCGGCGCAAGGTCGCGGGTTCGAGCGCGCGCCCGGCAAACGGTCGGAACACGCTTGGGGTCACGCGCTTGTCGTTGAATCCTTAAAGCGGTCTGCCGCCGCTGTGCCGGCCCGTGTTCCAGACCAACGCATACGCTTTGGTGACCTCAGCCGTGCCGGGGGCGGGGCGATCCCGGGTCACCTCTCGCATCAACATGGCCTTGATGTCGACGTCTTCTGGCCCCTGCGTCATGTGTCGTCCGGTGAGCCTTTCCCTAGCTTGTTGATTCCGCTCGAACCTTCTGGCAGGGGCTATGACTACGGTAACCTGGCGCGCGCGGACGATGATGTTGCCGTGGTGCTCGACGCCGCGGCTATGTGGGCTTTTCTCGATGTACTGCTCCAAAGTGAAGAGCCCGCCGTGGCGCGGCTACTGCTGGCAGAGCATCTCAGGACGCTACTGCTGGAGGAATCTGAGCGTCTCCCCTGGCTTTCCCGGCCCGTCGTCGAGCGATTTGCCGAGGTGACGTGCCAACCCGCGGCACCACCTCACGACGATCACGTTCACATCCGCTTCTTCTGCCCGCTAAGAGACCTTCGAGAGGGCTGTCAGGACCCGGCGCCGTTCTACGCCTGGCGCGTGGCCCAACTCAGGGAAGCAGGGCTCCCGAGCCGACCCGCTAAACGCCGGCGTTGCGGCAAGACCTCGACGACGTCCATGACTGAGGCGCGTCGAGCGGCAGGCCCGCTGCATGACGACGTCAAGGCCTTCCTCGACCGCCGCCGGGCCTGGGTTAAACCACCGACAACGGGTCGTCCCTACTGTCGTTAGCACGCCCCTGCGCAGGCCTAACCATCCGATGGTGCGTGTGGCCAACATGTTCTAACGAACACTTGCCTGCCGGTCATGTAAAACACCCCTCAAAGCGCTGGCGGGACGAAAGAACCAGGGAAATGGGCCTTCGGTGGGCGGACCCACCCGCCCCACCATACTTACTCCAAACCCATGTCCCCCGGGCCTCTCCACGTGTACCCGTTCAGGGGGGGGGATTTTACACGCATGCCCCGAGTCTTCGGAAGTGAATCCCGCACGCCTGTCCCCCAACTCTGCCTTCAAGGTGGCCTAAAGTTGCGCGTGGGGCTCCAGCGCCCACGCGGATCTTTTCCGCTACGTTTTTGCTATTCGGACGCGCTGAGCGCTTACCTCCACGTCTCGGGAATAAGGGGATCGTTTCGGCAGATCACGCGCGTGCCTTCCCGATCACAAAGATGGGCACTGCCTTAGCGGGTTCGCACCCCGCGGGGTATGAAGGCACAAGGACGGGGGTGAGTCGAGGCGCCACCTCGTCGTACAAACCGCGCTGTCAGCGGACCTTTGTCCGCGGTGTGTGATTTAGCGCCTGAGTGGACTGGTATTTGCAGCGTCGAACGCGAGCAGATGTTTGATGCCATGAATGTGGATGGAACCGCCGTGTACACTCCCTTACGATCCCCGAATCATTCCAACTTAACTTCTCGCCCGGGGGAGCTGCTGGTGCCTCAACGTGGCCGCAGGGGGCCTCGTGGGGCGGTATGGTGTGCGCTTAGCCTATTGCTCGTGTGTGCAGCCTGCGCGGGTTCGGGCGAAGGCGATCTGCAGGTTAACTACCAATATCGCGGTCTCGAAGCTCCGGAGTTCGTGAATGTGTACCTCGTTGATACCTTCGCGACTCAGCTGAACTGTCGCAGCATTCGTGACCCACGTCGGGCGCAGCCCTGGAGCACAGAACGTAACTTGCCGGCGCAGGGCGTCTCAACGTTTATCGATGTTCCCGCGGGACAGGGTTGGATGGTCTACGCAGTTGCCTTCGCCCAGGGCAGTGAAGTGGCATCCGCCTGCAAGGACAACATCCGGATTCCAGGTGGGCGGCTGCTGGAAGAGAACATCGTATTGCAGGCCGAGCCGCTGCGGCTGCAGGGTCGGTACGAAGGCTTGATGAACCTTAGGCTTTCGGATTCGAGCACCTTCGCTAACTCAATCACTGCAGGCGGCGTTCTATGTGGTCTCGTTGGTAACCCAACAACACGGGACATGTGTCAAGTGCTTCGCTCATTGGCGAGCGTTATCAGTACGAACACGATTAAGGCAGCGTGGAACCTCAACTCCTTCGATACGCGAGCGAATGGATCGATGGAGTTTATCGAAATTAGCGGCGTGCCTGTAGGTAACCGCCCCCTTGTTCGTGGGACGTTCGCAGGTTCGATCGCAGGTCGAAACAAACTTGTGATTTCCAACCTCAACATGACGGTCAACACCGACGAGTACGTGCGCTTTTTGCTGACTGAAGTGTTACGTATCGACTTTTCTCGCTATTCCTTCGGGATCGACCTCGTGCTGCGAGAGGTTGTTGGGACGATGCGCTTCACTAGCGCTGAGTTCACCATGCTCGACACAAACTTCAACGACGTCGCGGACTCAATCTCCGGCCACCTTGACGCGGAGACGAACTACTTTGGCATCGGCGGAGGCGCGGTGCGCGTCGACAACGTCAACGCGACGCGCGTGTCCACCCAGCTCCGCTAGACGAGGCGGCGGTAAGCGTTAAGGGGGCCGGAAAGGCATAACGCTGC
>SLEO01000043.1 GCA_007124745.1 Myxococcales bacterium | reverse complement strand
GCGCGCACCAGCACAAGGCGTTCTCCATTGCCCAGTGGATGCGAATCGACAACACCCATGGCGCGAAGCGGACGCCTTTGACGTCGCCACCGCGCGCCCACGCGCCGGAGCAGCCAGGTAAGCGCAAGACCAAGCGCGCCTAACGCCGCGAGCGCAGCCCAACTGACGCTTTCGCCGAGCCAGGCAAATGGCGCCGTCCTGTCTTGCGCAGGCACCATGCTCGGCTCGCTGACAGCAGCCTCTTGGGGATTGGGCTCAAGTGCCGGCTCGCTAAGTGCATCTCTAGCAAACGCCGCGGGGGGCATGGATGTGGGCGCTGCGGGCAGCCAAAGCTCGATGCGCTGAGGCGCCTGAAGGATGCGAACGTGCTCATCACCCAGCCAGTTCGCGGGGTACGCGAGCGCAATGGTCACCACCGTTGACGACTTGTAGCCCGTGCGCATCTCGGCGCGCTTGAGCAACCCACCGACACCATCGACGCTAGCCGGGTACATCGGTTTCGTGCCGAAGAACCAGACGCGTACTGCGCCTGGCTCAACGCGCACCCGAGGCGACGCTAAGGGAGCATCGCCCGTGACCACCAAATGCATGCCCTCAGGCGACACACCGCCGACCCCGACGGCAAGGGTGAGTGATGGCATCTCCGCGCTCGCTTGCGATACCGTCCAAGGCAGCGCCAGCGCAGCAACCACCAAGATGGCGCGCGTGCGCGCCCCTAAAGCGTCTCGCCTAACACCTGCGCTAGTCGTTGACACCGATTCCCACACTTCAGCCTGCCTTGTCGGAGGAAGTAGGCCATGCCCTACCCTCTGAGTACGCTACTCGAAAGCTGCAAGCTTGTGTGAGGTTTCATGGCGCCGCGCCTTGGCACGTGTATCGAGGCGCGTAGCGCGTTCGCGCCCCCTCGCTCCATGTTGACCGACGCCCTTGCCTAGCGCGCCGCGGCACCTAGCCAAGATGGGGTACGCGCCCGCCGATCTTCGGCTCATCCATGGGGCCGCGGTCTCACCGACGCGCCGTTTTGTCGAAGGACTACCGCCACTCGCCAAGGGACGCGTCATGATCAACGCAGAGCTCGTTCAGCGGGATGACGCCCGCGCCAGGGACCTGCAGCGCCGATGACGCCCCGGCATACTATACGCCCTAGCTGACTCACCCTTCTCGAAGCGGGCGTCCAGGTTGTCTCGGCACTCACGCTAACGAGTCTGCCGGAAGCGCTTGGGGATGCAGCGAGAGCATTGAGACACCTACGCCCGCATGCGTACGCTTCTCATGTCGCTCGCAACGCATTCGAACGAAGCGGCTTTGTGATTCCGCGAGTGCACGTGCGGCGCCGCGGGTTCCCTGGGCGGCCAAGCGCCCACATCGGCTCTACAGAGCGCGAGTTGTGCCGCTCAAGACCTCCCTTGTGTCTGAGACGGAAGACTGAAAGGCGGGCCGCTGGGAGCGACGCACCGACAGCTCATAAAGCAAGCCCCTGAGATACCTGACCTAGTCCATTTGCTCACAGCCTTGCTTGCTGTTACGCGCTCGCGCAAATGTGGCGCTATCTTTCATCCACGCATTTCTTGGCTCCGCTTGGAGCCATATGCATCAATGGCCTCAGGATTTGTGTCGGAGGCCTGATCGTAATGAGCGCCTGCAGCGCACCGGAGTTTAGCAGCGCCGTAGACACGAAGTCATTCGACTGGACTGGGTTGACTGGCAATGATTTGTGGCGGATGCGCATATCGAGAGGGCAGACACAAAATGAAATCGCTAACGATCTTATAACAAATAGAGTTCGTTATGGTGCTCAGGAATCACGGTGGAACGACCGCATCGCACCCGGCATAGCATTCGGTGAACAGCTTGGATCTATGTACCTTTCTACCCTCATTCTTCCACTTCCGTATGGTGCATACGAGCACACAAAGTTCTACAGGCGCACGTTCTCCGCGGATAACCTCAAGTACGTTAAGCGAGTTTTCGACTTTCCAACTAACGTTGCGATGGGCAGAGTCCTAGGCTACACGAAGGCAAGCATGTCAGGCCTCATTAACGGCAGAAACTCACTTCATCAGCCCTACGCTGTAGCAGAAGTAGCCGCACTATTCCTTATCGATGCAACTCTCAGAGAACTCGCACGCAATCAGCCGAGCCTGATTTCAACGGCCGCCTACATTCGGGACGATGTCAAAACCATCTTGGCGGACCCAAGGTATGCACTGGATAAACACATACGACCAAGACTCCCTCGAAGGATCCTTTTCGGACACCACAACAGAGACCTCAATAACGTCGAGGCCTTTGACCCCTTCGTGAGTGCCTACGATATCCAGCTTCTCACTTGGGAACGTGCGTGTTTGAGTTCACTCACGATAAACAACTCGAATGCGGAACTCCACTGCTTTCCTCAAGCTCACTAAGCCTGCCTGGGGGGCTCTCCTCCATGATTATTTCTCCTATGCATAGGCCCATATCCTCGAAATAGCCCCTCACGATCCGGCGCTCGTGCCATGCTTGCTGCCTACTTAACTCGACGCTCCGACGGCGCATTTAGAGACAGCCTCTCAATCCCGACGACAGCACTTCTCATGCTCTAGGGTTATTGCTTTATGCCTACTCGTTTTGACGTATCCTTGATTAATGCCATTCGGCAGTTTCCGATTCCTCTCCGCAAACTGGCGTACGGTGTCATCGGTCTAACATTAACGCATGGCTGCGTTGTATCGATGCCTGATGCCGCCGGACAGAATGGGGTTCCGTTAGAGGACACCAAGAGAGTCGAAGCGCAACAGAACTTGCCGAATGATGAGCAATCGCTACTAACTTTTGCGATCGACTCGGGGATCTGGACACAACTGCGTATCCGGACTGGACCCGGTGATGACATTGAGTTCTTTGCGCAGAACGGTTCCGGCGTGTACATGTGTGTGGTTCGAGCGTTTCAGGACGTCCTTTTTACACCGCTTGATTATTTGGGAGTAGTTCCTGCATGGTTGGATAGCCTCCGAGGGAGGGATTTTAATCGGCTCGCGGTCTACTGGGCGGGCTGTGTCCGAGACGGCCATCAGTGCGTGCAGAACGAGCGATTACAGTTGTTGGGGCCACATAGCCGTCCTTACAGGTGTCGCTGCGTAAATCCCGATGGCAGGGACAACGTCGCTCACTACCTTTGCCAAGCGCTGGCGGAGCTTTCGGAGTAGCGATTGGCTGGCTTAGGCGAAGTGGCTCCCGGGTACGCACTCCGGGCCGGCTTTTAGCTAGCTTCATTCCGCATTCGAAAGGCTCCCGGGGACGGTTCCACGACGTGCATGGGAATATATCTCCGATTTGGTCTCCTGCACCAGCCCGGGGCTGGGCGTAAGGTAGGAGCGTGGCTGTGGAACGCTCCCAGGGAGGGTTTGGCCTGGAGTGGATTTGCCTCAAATGTGAATGCAGCTAGGGATGCGGTTACGATGGTTAACGCACGAAGGGTCGAGTTTCGAGTGGATGGCAATCGGGCCACTATTACTCTAAGCAACCTGAGACTGACACTTCTGTGTGGCACCGCGATGATGGCTTGCACGTCTCCCGCAGCACTGAGCGAGGGCGATGCGGGAAAGCTAGTACCCAGCGCACCGCTGCCGACGACAACGATTCCAACGGTCCCTGGCGTCGGGGCTCCGCCGGTGCTTTTTCCATCACCGACGGCGCCCTCCAACCTCGACGATCGCGACCCGGAAGTTCAGCAAGAGTGCTTCTACTGGTGCAGCGCGATGCATCGCGGCTACACCGACTGCTGCGGAGACATGTGCCAGGTATTTCAGAGTCACGACGTCACAGACACGCTCACAGCTGCGCATGGTGCTCAGAAGTCTGAGGTTGAATGTGGTGAAGACCGTAATGACCCGTACTGTTTTGCGTTGAGTATCGCCGACCACATTCGGGAATTTCAACAGGCCCGAGACTGCCGAACCTTTAAAGAGTATGAGATCGGCGTCAACTTCCCGACCTGGATCTATCTGCTCCCTCGGGGAGTGACGCGTCACGCTGAGGCTCTCCGCTCCTGGATACGAACCACGATAAGTCAACGCGTTCGCTCCGACTACTTCAACACCCATCTGAACTTGTGCGCCGCGCAGGGCATGAGCTTTTGGCCTGCCGTGGTGTGCGCAGCGCTCTACAGTTCACGGCAGAATCACTTCAATCTTCAGGGGCTGATGCTACCTGAAGAAAGCTCATGGCAGGCCGTGAGACAGCGGGGCAAGACGACTCACGAGAACGAGATCATGTTCGGGTATCATCCCGCACTCGGATTCACCGCCTGGGAACTCTACTTCGTCTGCAGTGATCCTGCTTTGCGACGAAGAACAACTTTTTGGAGTAACAGCCATACCAGAGCGCAGGAAGATCCCTGCACCTAGGCCTGCAAAGCATTACTTCAAGAACGTACCGAGCGGGCTCGGTCGCTGCCTGGGACGGTCCCAGGAGGTTTTGACCCATGAACCGCTGCGCGCCCTCAAGTGCGCCACCTCGGTGCTGCGAGCTGGCCGTTTTCCTCCGAGGGATGGCCTTTCGCAGCCGGTGCTGAGGTGTTTGCACCCGCTTTACCGTGGTCAAGCGGTACTGACATACAGCTCGACGGCTTCGCTTTAGGTGAGAGGGGCGAATACGGGTTGGCGCTGGGACGGCTCG
>SLEO01000300.1 GCA_007124745.1 Myxococcales bacterium | reverse complement strand
TCTGTCTCTGTGGTCCTGTGGTCCTGTGGTCCTGTGGTCCTGTGGTCGCGTGGTCGCGTGGTCGCGTGGTTGGGGGCGGTTGTTCGGGTCGCGGCGCGGCTTTGGAGATCCGTCGGTGGTCCTGGGGTTGCGCGTGGTACCATGATGCGTTCATGTCGCACCCCGCATCGCGCCGCGTTCGGCTCCTTCGCATTCTGCTGCCGTTGCTTGTCCTCGCGCTCGGCGTTGTTGCCTTTCGGTATATGTCTCGGCCCCGGTCGCCCGCGGGTCTTGCGGAGAAGCGCGTGCTGCGTCTTGAGGTTACGCGCTTCGAGGGCGCGGCCCGGGAGCTTCCCATCGCAGCGTTTGGGCGCATTCGTGCGGGTGAGATCCTAAGCCTCAAGGGGGAGGTGGGCGGTAAGGTGGCTAGCCTCTCGCCCGCGCTCTTTCCCGGCAAACGGGTCAAACGTGGCCAGTGGCTCATCCGTATCGACCGGGACCGCCTTGAGCTCGCCCGTGACCGCGCGGCGGCGAACGTCGAAGCGGCTCAGGTCGAGCTGCGTCTCGAAAAGCAGCGCCAGCGCATCGCGGCAAGCGAATGGGAGCGCTTTAAGGGACAGCCGTCGGACGAAGACGCCGCCCTCGCGCTACGGGACCCGCAGGTGCGCGCCGCCGAGCTGGCGGCGCAGGCCGCCGCAAGTGATCTGCGCGCAGCGGAACTCGACCTGGAAGCGGCTACCCTGTACGCGCCCGTCGATGCCCTGGTCCAGAGCCGAGCGGTCGCGCGGGGCGAAACCATTACGCCTGGCCAAGTGCTCGCGGAGCTCATCGCGACCGACCAACTCTGGCTAGAAGTGACGCTTGAGCCCAGCGTGGCGGCGCGTCTCGCCAAAGCACAAGCGGAGGCGGTGGTGTCGCTGCGCGAAGGGCAGAGCCTCGCGCTGACGGGCAGGGTGCGCAGTCTTGGCGAGAGCGACGCCCAGACCGGATTGACGCGCGTCATTGTCGGGCTGGATGTCGGTGCGCTCGCAGAAGCGGACGTGGCCACGTTGCCCGGGGCCTATGCCACCGCCCGCTTCGCGGGGGAGCGCGTCGCTGATATCTTCGAGTTGCCGTCGCGCTTTCTGAAGGGCGACGGCCAGCTCATCACGGTGCGCGACGGACGCGCCGACGTGCTTTCGGTGCGTGTTATCGAAAGCGACGCCGACGACGAGGACAGTGTGCTCGTCCAAGTCCCCGGACGCGAGGCGCTGTGGCTCTCCGACGCCGCCCTGTCGGAAGTAGCCCCGGGCGCCGAAGTGGAGGTCATCGAGCGCGAGGCGTTCGAAAAGCCTACCGCGCAGGCACGATAACGCGAGGTTGGCATAACCCCTCCGGAAGATGGCGCTTTCCTAGGGAGGATCCGGGCACTAGACTCAGGGGCTTGGAAGCTGAGCCGCCGCCGAGACAGCCGCCATCGAGTCAGGGGCCCCTAGGCTGGCTGGCCGCTAGCCCGGTGGCTGCGAACCTGGCCATGGTCGTGCTTCTCGTAGGCGGTTTTTTCGGCCTGCGGTCGCTGCCCCAGGAAGTGATGCCGGAGGTCGAGCTCGACCTCATTTCCATTAGCGCGGCCTATCCGGGGGCCTCGCCCGCGCAGGTCGAGCGTGCGGTACTCATTCCCCTTGAGGAAGCGCTAGTGGGTATCGACGGCATCGTCGAAACGACATCCTCGGCGGAGGAGAGTCTGGCGCAGATCGGCCTCGAGCTGCGGCGAGATGCCAACCCCGACCGTGTGCTCGCCGACGTCAAGGCCGCCGTAGACAGGACGGTGGGGCTTCCTGAATCCCTGCAGCGGCCGCTTATTTCCCTGGCGCTGACGCGCCGCCAGGTCGTCGCGCTGCTGCTTCACGGGGACATTGAAGCCCTCCCGCTGCTGCGCTTAGCGGAGCGCATTAAGCGGGAGCTCGAAGACCGGCCAGACATTTCCTACGCGGAAGTGCGAGGGTTGCCGCCCCGCGAGATCAGCGTCGAGGTGGATGCCGCGACGTTGCGGCGTTTGGGCACAAGCACCGGCGAACTCGCCACGCGCCTTGCGGGACGTCTGCCCAGCACGCCCGCCGGCGCGCTGCAGCGGCTAGGGCAGGATGTGCTGCTGCGTGCGGACCAGGAACCTGAAAGCAGCGCCGCCCTCGCGCAGCTCCCGCTGCTGACGAGCGAGGTGGGCACGCCCGTGCGCCTCGGAACCATTGCCGACGTGCGGGACTCGCTCCTGGAGAGCGACCTCGCCATGGCGCTCAACGGTGCGCGCGCGGCGCAGGTGTCCGTGTACCGTACCGGTGACGAAACACCGATCACCATCTCCGAGGCCGTAGCCGCTTACATCGAGACGCTTGACCTGCCGGAAGGTGTGCGCCTGACCATTTGGGACGACAGGACGGACGCCTTTCGGGGCCGCATCGATCTGCTGGTGAACAATGCGGTGCTCGGGCTCGTGCTCGTGTTGCTGGCACTTGGCCTCTTCCTGGCGCCGAGACTTGCCTTCTGGGTCACCGTCGGCATCCCCGTCGCCTTCGTAGGCGCCCTCATTCCGCTGGCCATGTTTGGCGTATCTCTAAACATGATTTCGCTCTTTGGCTTCATCGTGGCGCTGGGCATGGTCGTCGACGATGCCATTATCGTCGGCGAGGCGGTGCAGCATGCGCGGGACCGGGGTGCCCGCGGTCTTGCCGCTGCGATGGAGGGGCTGCGGGAAGTCGCAGGACCGGTAACCTTTTCGGTACTCACAACCTGCATCGCATTCTCGCCGCTGCTGTTCATTCCTGGCGTATCTGGCAAGTTCTTCGTTTTCATTCCCCTGGTTGTGATTGCGGTTCTGCTCGCTTCGCTCTTCGAGTGCGTGTGCATCTTGCCATCGCATCTCGCGCACATCCGCGAGTCCCGTGGCCGGGGCGTCGTTGCGGCCATTGCGCGCGCCCAGGCGCGGTTCGCGGCGGCTATCGGCGGAGCCATGGGACGTGCTTTGCTTCCGGTGCTGCGTAGCTGCTTGAGTTGGCGCTACCTGGTCATGGCGTTGGCGCTCGCGCTGCTCCTAGGTGCCTTTGGTCTTGTGCGGTCCGGCACACCGCGTTTCGTCTTTTTCCCCCGGGTGGAGCGCGATTCCGTCAAGGCGGAGCTGGCGACGGCGGTGGGTACGCCGCAAGCCCGCACAGCGCAGGTCGCGCAATCCCTCGTCATGGCGGCACAAGACGCCGGCCGAGAGGTCGCCGGTGAGGCCTTCGACGCCGATATTTTGGTGACCTACGCCGAGGCCAACCGCTTTCGCACCGACGGCTCGGTGCAGGGCGGCCTGCGTCAGGGGCATCTCGCGAGCATTGAGGTCAAGCTGCCGCTGCCCGAGGGGCGCACCTACTCCGCTGAAGCTTTCGCGAAGGCCTGGCGCGTGAAGGCGCGGTCAACCGCGGGCCTTGCCGCCTTCGCCATCGACTACGCCACCGGTCTTGGCGGTGGCCGTCCTATCGACGTGCGGCTGCGGCACCCCGACCGGGCGACGCTTGAGCGTGCTGCGGAAGCTCTTGGGCAGGCGCTGGAGCGCCAGCCCGGCGTCGTCGATGTCGACAGCGGCGTGGCGGCAGGTAAAGGGGAGCTTAACTTTCGCCTGAAACCCGGGGCGGAGGCCGCAGGGCTGACCCTCGATACGCTCGGCGCGCAAGTGCGCGACGCCATTCAAGGTGCGCCAGCGCGCCGGCTCTTTCTAGAGGGCGATGAGGTCCCCGTCGTGGTTCGCCTAGCGGAGCGCGACCGGCTTAGGGCTGCCTCCCTGAGAGAGCTGCCCATCAAGCTACCCAACGGAGAGCTGATCACGCTGGAGCAAACGGCGGACGTTCTCACGACGCGCGCCTACACCAAAATCGAACGCCGGGAAGGGCGGCGGGAACTCGGTGTCTCCGCGGATCTGCAGCCTGATGGGCCTACGCCGGACGAGGCGATACGCGCCCTCAATGCTGAAACGCTCCCGCAACTGCGGGAGCGTTTCAGCGGGCTCGATTGGCGTTTCGGCGGCGACAAACGCAATCAGTCCATGTCGCTGGGCGCGCTCGCCCGCGGCTTCGGCTTGGCGCTGCTCGCGATGTACGCCCTGCTCACCCTGGCCTTCGGCTCGTTTCTGCAGCCTGCCCTCGTTATGGTTGTGATACCTTTCGGTTTTCTCGGCGCCCTCGCGGGGCATCTACTGCTCGGTCTCGATTTGAGCATCATGAGTCTCATGGGGTTCATCGCGCTCTCCGGCGTCGTGGTAAACGATTCCCTCGTCTTCGTCTCAGCGGTGAACACCTACCGCCGCACGATGCAGCTTGAGGCTGCCGTGATCGCCGCAGCACGCCGCCGCTTCCGGCCCATCATGCTCACCTCGATCACCACCTTCTTCGGCCTGACGCCCATGCTGCTGGAAACATCGGTGCAGGCGCGCTTTCTCATTCCCATGGCCGTCTCCCTCGCCTTCGGCGTCGCAGGGGCGACCGTGCTCACGCTCCTTCTTCTGCCGGCGCTCTACTTGGCCCTGGAGGACCTCCGCCGGCTCTGGACAACGGTCTTCAAGGCTCCACCGCGGGCGGTCGATGCCTAGCCGGCCCTTAGGCGCGTTAGCGCCCCCAGGTCGCGGGGCCGCTTAGGAGGCCCGGTGCGCCGTTGGGGTCGCCCGGCGTGTCGCGGAAGGCGTCGAAGAGGAGGCGCACGCCGAT
>SLEO01000250.1 GCA_007124745.1 Myxococcales bacterium | reverse complement strand
TCGCCGGGCGCCGTGCCCAGTGTCTCGCTGAGCGTGCGTCGCGCATGGCCCAGTGCCTGATTGTGGGGAGCGAGTCGCCATGCGACCTCGATATGGCGTCGAGCTTCCAAGAGGTCGCCCAATCCCCCGGCGGCGCGTGCGCGCTCCATGTGATGTTGAGCGCGCACATCCCGAGAGCGCCCGGAGGCCGGCGCGGCAGGCAAGGAAGCGGTGGCCGCGTCGTGACGGCCCTTGCCCTCTTCCGCGACGTCCGCCGACCGCTTGCTCGGTGTTGGGGGCGCCTCGCCGCGAGCGGCTTCAAGAGCGGCCTCTCGCGTGCCTGCCGTCAGCACCGGCGGTTGGCAGTACGTCTGCTCGGTGACCGCAAGGCTAGCGAACGACGCGAGTGTCAGGCTCGCCACCACGATCAAGGTGCTAACGCGCGCGGACCGCGTGCCCTTAGCGCGACGCTGGCTACCTTTTGCCAAAGCAGCGGCGATGTCGTTGATGGCGCTCGTCATGTCACCGCTAAGTTCACCGCTGGGTTTGCCGGAATGGGCACCGCCCGGCTCGCTCGCGCGTGGCGCGCCATAGGTGCCTTGCGCGATGGCGCCATACAGTGTGGCGAGCGCAGCGTGCACGGCAGGGGGGAGCTGGGCGCGCGCGGCCGCTAGGTCGAGGGCGCTCAGCGAGGCGGGCTCGCGTTCGACCAGTCGGGGCGGGCTCACTTGGCCCGGCAGCACACCGCTTGAGGCGGGAGCCGGCTCGGTTGCGCCGTGTGCGTCTTGCCGCGCCGCCGGTGGATCGGCGTCTGCGACGGCCCCATCCGCATCTGCAGTGGGTCTCGGCCACACCTGCAGCAGGCTCGAGAAAAGCTGCTGCCACGCCCGGATGTCCGGGGGGTCGAGTTGACGGAAGCGCGCGAGTGCGCGTTGCGCCCGCCCGCGGGGCCTGCGGCGGGCAGAGAACGCGATGCTCAGCCAGACCCACAGCACGCCGACCAGCAGCGTGGGTCCTAGGAGCCAGGGCACAAGCCCCAGCGTCGAGCGCTCGTTCAGATCTGCGAACCAATGACAACCCTCGGACGTGCCCGCCTGGGGGGGCGCGTCGCCCTCACCGGCTTGCACTCGCCCAGGGCCTTCCTCCGCCGCCCTATCGAGGTAGGCGCGCCAAGACAGCTCAGCCTCTGCTGCCGCGGTAGCATCGTCTTGGCTCGGTGCCCCTCGGGTTTCTGATTGCCCGGTGGAGGGTGGCGGCTCTGGGGCCACGCCGGTGACCCTGAGCCGCTGGGTTGACGTGCGGACCTGCTTGACGCTGCCCGCGCTTGGGTCGACGACGCTCACCTCCAGCGCCGGCAGGGTAAAGGTACCAGGGCTCTCGGCGACCAGCGTGTAGGAGAGCGTGTGCGTCAGCTCCAGGCCCTCTGCAGTTGGGTTGCGTTCGGTGTTGACCGCCGGGGTCAACGCGCGTAGCCCTTCATCCAGTTCAGGCTCAAAGCGCAGGAGCGGCGCGTTGCCTTGAGTCACGATGGTGAACGTCCAAGTAGCGGTTTCGCCGACGCCGATGCTTGGCGTCGACAGCGCCGCTTCAAGCGACGTCTTGCCGACCAGCGCCGGCTCACGCGCTTCGGGCGGAAGGGGACGCGCCACAACGCTGGCGTCTTTCACGCCAAGCTTCTGCGCGCGGGCGTTGCCCTGCAGGCGGTCGAAGAGGGAGCGTCCGTCGAGTTTCAGCCGCGGACCGACCACTGAGGCTTTCCCGGGTTTGAGGGGAAAGAGGGCCATGCGTCGCAGCTCGTAGACGCGAAAGCGCCGCCCCTGGATCACCTCCGAGCCTTCGCGCAACCGTCCGCTCGTCTGGGAGAGGTCTTCAACCCAGAAGTCGCCGACCTTGGGCTCGCGTTCAAAGCTGGGCGAGCCCTGCAGGGGCTGGCCCACATAGAGGTACACCGAGAGCTCGACCTGCTCACCGACGAAGGGTTCGGCTTTGGACAGCGTCATGCGTAAAAAGGCGCGTTCATCGAAGGTGAAGACATCGACCTCCGGCGGGGGTCGCGTCTCGTCGTGGGTTGCGTCAAGCGTGTCGTCGGCGGCGCTTCCGGCGGGTGGTGTTCCACGCGGCCCTGTTCCAGCCCGCCCTGTTCCACCCGGTGCTGTCCCACCCTTGACCTGGATGTCGAGGCTTCGGCTCCGATGCGCTTTGCCGCTGACACGCGCTTCGGCAGGGCCGAGGGTGAACGTGCCCTCCTTGAGAGCACGAAGCTGATAGAGTTCGACTTGCTCGACCGATGACGTGCGCGCAGCGCCGCCTCGCGATGAAAAGCCGAAGGAGAAGGACATCGGCCGGGAGACGGAGCGACCAATCACCTCGAAGCCATCGAGGGGGAGGTTCACCTTGAAATCTTCAAGGTCGCCCGCGGTCACCTGAACCCGCGCCTGAAGCTGAAACACCTCGCCCATGGCCACACGGGACGCGCCGGCATCGAGCGATACCCTAACGCCCGGGGTTTGACCCCGCGGCAGCCCGGGTTGCGCGCTGAGCGGTCCGGACCAGCCACTGGCGGCAAGAAAGCCGGCTGCCAGCAGCAGGCTGAATAGCTTAGACGCTGGGAAGCGTGCGGGGAGAGAGCAGCGCATCACCAATCCTGTGAGGTCTGGGGTAGGCGCCGGCGACGGGCATCTTGCCGGGCCTGTTCTTTGTAGAACGAGCCCTCGCCCTGTTGCAAGGCATCAAGGGCACGCAACATGACTGGAATGTCTTCACGTGATGCGTTGCGTTCGTCGTCTGAAGGCGCAGCGTTGTCGCGACCAAGCGCTTGGGCCTCCTCAGTGCCGCTTTCATCCGTGCCCTCTTCAGCTGAGTGCGTTTCAGGTGCGTCTCCAGCGTCTCGCGTAGGGTCCTCCTCGCCGCTTCTCGCATGCTGTGCCTGCTCGTCTTCGGTGCTGCCTGAGGCGTCCTCCGAAGGGTCTTGGGGTGGGGCGTCGCCTGCCGTGCGCGCATTGTCCTCCGGGGCATCCTCGCCTGCCTTCGGGTCACCGGCGCTGTCCTGCCGGTCGCTCTCCTCGGGCGCGTTGCCCTCGGCGTCACGGGTATCCGAGGTGTCCTCGTCCTCTGACTCACTTCCGTCTCGCTGCTCGCTACCGGGCTCGTCCTTATCCGGCTCACCGTCTTGTGTGTCTGACTTATCGGACTCCGCGGGTTCTGATTCCGAGGACTCTGATTCCGAATCCGTCTCCTTGGCCGCACTTAGCTTGGCGAGTGCGACCTGAAGATTGTGGGCGCTGCGCGCGTCCGGCAGTCGATGGCGTAGCGCATCCCGAAAGGCGTCCGCGGCCTCGGCAAATGAGTGCTTGCCCGACGCCCCGCTCTCCTCTTGGGCGTCGCCCGCCGCGAGAAGCAATCGACCCAGATTGTAGAAAGCGTCGGCTTTGATGTCATCGCTGTCCGCGGCGGCGAGCGCCGCGTGCAGCGCGTTCCCTGCGGCTTCGGCGTTGCCAAGGGCTAAGTGGGCGAGCCCCAGGTTGAGCTGAAAGCGCGCATCCGAGCCATAGCGCGCTGCCTCCGCCTCGTAGCTGGCCACCGCCTCGGTGTAGCGTCCGGCGAGCAGATGCCTGCGGGCATCCGCCAACGCCTCACGGCCTTCGTCCGCAGACCGGATGTCTTCGTCGCCGCTAGCCGCGGCAGTGTTCCCATCGTCGGTCGCGTCCGGACCTTCGGTGTTGCATGCCGAGAGGTATCCGCTGGACAGACCAAGCAGAGCCCATTGCACCCAGAGCGGCGCGAGCGCCGCAGCGCTCGCGCCCTGCCACCACCTGCGCCGGCTGCGGGCCAGTGGCATCCACCAACTCGCCAAGAAGGCGAGAAACGCAACGCCGAGCGGCCACGCGTAAAGCGGGCGGAAGAGCTGCTGAACCTCGCCTTTGCGCTTCGCTTTGGGCGCCGCACCAAGGGCTGCTCGCAGGGTCTGCTGGGCGAAGCCTGCGGTCGGCACGTGGGCGTAGCTGCCGCCGGTTTGGTCCGCGAGTTTGCGCAGCGCCTCTTCGCCCTCTTGCGTGTAGCGGGTCTCGGCGGCGCGTCCGCGTCGGTCACGGTGGGTCCCGACCACGTTCCCGTCTTCGTCGATGGCGGGCACGGGTACGGCGCTTTCGCTGCCTAGCGCGCGCACATGCACGATAATGCCTGCGGCCTTTAAGTCTGCTGCGGCCTGCGCCAGGTTGCCGGCGTGGTCTTCGCCGTCGGTGACAAGGACAATGCTTGCCGCCTGCGCACCCGTGCCGCGGGCACCGGCGAGGGTCTCCTTGGCGCGCTTGAGCGCCAGCGCGATGGCGGTGCCTTGGACAGGGATATCGAGGACGCTGAGGTCGCGTAAGAAGAGGTTGACGGCCTGCCGGTCCAGGGTGAGCGGAAACGTCACCGCCGTGCCCGCAAACGCGACAAGCCCTAGGCGGTGGTTGCCGAGCTGCTCAACGAGCAGGCGGATTTCGGTCTTGGCCCGCTCAAGCCGGCTGGGCTTGATATCCGTCGCCAACATCGAGCGGGACACGTCGAGCACGAAGACAACATCCGAACCGTAGCGCACGACCTGCACCGACCCGCCGGGCAGTCTCGGTCCCGAGAGTGCCAGTAGCAACGCGGCCAGCGCCAGGCTTTCGAGTCCCGCACGCCAGCGGTGATTCGAATGCACAGGACCCCGCAGATGTGGCCCGGGCCTGCCGGGGGCAGCGCTGCGGCGGAACAGCAGCGGAAGGGCTGCCAAGGGCACGGCCCAAAGCCAAGTGCCGGCGCTGAAGCTCAACTCGCCGAGACCGATGGCACCAAGCATCGCATTCATGGCGCGCCCCCAAGCCAACGCTCGCTTACTGCGATCCCCGCCAGCATGAAGCACAGCGCTACCAGCATGGGAAGGTGCGCCAGCGACCGGTAGGCGCGGCGGTCGTCGTCGATTTTCGAGCGCTCAAGCGCATCGAGAATCGCGTGAAAGCTCTGCTCAAGGCCCGCGCGGTCGCTGGCCACATAGGCTTCGCCTCCCGTACGCCGCGCCATCTCTTCTAACAGTTCGGGATTGACGGGGAACTCAGGTTCGCCGCCCCGCAGCATGCGGTCGAAGATATCTCCGCTCGGCGGTCCGCCTGTCGCACTTTTGCCGATGAGCACCGTGTAAAGGGTGATGCCGAGTTCAGCGGCCAGCTCGGCACTTTGCGCGGGTGACAGGTTGCCGCTGTTGGATTCGCCGTCGGTGAGCAGAATCACGACGCGCGTGGCTGCATCCGACGGGCGCAGGCGGTTGAGCGCCAGACCCACCGCGTTGCCTATCGCGGTGCCACGGCCGTCGACCGCGCCTAGTTCCAGGCTCCGCAGCGTCTCGCGCAGCGCGCTGTGATCCGTCGTGAGGGGGATGAGCGTGTAGGCCTCGCGGCCGAAGACCACGCACCCTAGGCGGTCCCGCGGGCGCGAGCGCACGAAGGCGTCCACGACGGCGATCATGCCCGTGAAGCGATCCGGCTGAATATCGCGCGCCTGCATGGAGAGCGACACATCGAGCGCAAAGACGATGTCGATGCCTTCCCGATCCGAGGTGCCCTCCGTTGCGACGGTGCGCGGCCCCGTCAGTCCGAGCACCATCGCGCCCAGGGCCGCCGTACCAAGACCACTGAGCCAAGGGTGCAATCGCTGCTGCCAGGATTGCGGCAAGCGGGCCACGCTTTGGGCATCCGGCAGCACCCATCGTGGCCGCCTGAAGCGGAGCAAGCCGAGGGCGATGAGCGCCGCGACCGGCAGCGCTAGCAGGAGCCACAATGCCTCAGGCGCGTTCAGCCCGATGGCCTCCCAGGGAGGCATCCGGCCCACGATGCGCAGCACAACGAACGCCAGTGCGAGGTAACACGCAGGCGCGAGAACTCCCGCGATAAGGATGCTGCGCCCGGGTTTAGCCACCGGTCATCCTTTCTGAAAGCGCTGGGGTGCCTGGGGTCGGCGCCGGGGAGGCTGCGGGCAAGCCGATGAGGGATGCCGTCAGGTCTCGCGCGCGCTTGATGTGCTCGAGCACTTGTGCGTGGGCCGGCGGCGCCGGGCGGAAGCGAAGGTCTTCGATGCTTTCGAACCACATCGCCCAGTGCTCGCGCCCGGTGACCGAGAGCATGCGGATAGCGTCGCTGGAGGGCGACCTGAAGCCAGCGACCAACGCCTCGGTGGTCAGGCTCTGTGCGGGTATCGAGGCGTGCTGACGGAGCACTTGGCGCAAGGCCTGGTCGACTTCCGCCAATGCATCCCGCGGGTTGCCGCGGTCGAGGGTGAGAATCGCCTCCCACTTGCGCACGGTGGCGAGGAGCACGTCACCCGGGTCGGCTGTGCGCTCACCCCGTCGCTTGCGCCGCCCCCGCTGGCGTCGCACCCACAGGGTGCCGAGCACGATCAACGCGAGCAGCGTCAAGGCCCCCAGCAGCCACAAGATGTCCTGCGAGGCGTGCCTAAGCACGGGCCAGGGGCGGGTGCCGTCGCGCGCCACGAGCGGGGTGGCGCCCAGCAGGGGATTGATGACTTCCAGCGCCGGTGCCTCGAGCAGCGTAAGGGCGCTGCCATCACGCGTCGTCAGCCGCAGCGCAGAAAACGCGAGGATGCCGACATCAAGCGGCGTTACCCTCAGCACCTGCGTGTCCTCAGCCTGCTTTTCTGGCGCGCTAGCGGCGTCACCCGCGCGCAGGGCGACCAAAGCATCTGCGCCCCGCTGGGGCTGCCAAGCCGCCGCGTGGGCCGGCGCCGTACAGTGCAGCGCAAAGTCGATGGGCTCACCGACGGGGGTGGTGCGCGCCGACTTGCCCTGCGGGGGCACTAGACGGCAGCCCGGCCTATCCTCGGCTTGGGCCCGCGACCGCAACGTCGATGGCGTACCGGCGCTGACGGGTGCACCTAGGACCTCATGCGCCAGAGCAGCGCCGAGCAAGCCCAGAAGCGCCGCGGCCACGGCGGTCATGGACCCAGGGCCTTTACCGTCGACCGCACGGCCCGCATCCGCCGCCTGCACGGGCGCGGAGCTGGCAAGCGTGGCGCGCCGGGTGCGAGATGCGGGGAGGTGGAAGCCTGTGCGCACTTCCACCGATTGCCCCAGCAAGCATCCGTCTTCGCCGGGGTGCTGCTGGGCCTCCTGCCAGCGGAGACGGGCACGCTGGGCCGGAGATGGCGCTTCCATATGCGCGCCGCGTTCGCGCGCAAACAGGATGGATGCTGCGCTCGCCTGCCCAGCGGATGTACGTGTCCTGAGCTGACCGCTGCTTGCTATGCGCGCGCAGCGCCCGCCTGAGGGAGCATCCTCTGAGGCAGCAGCTTTGAGGTCGCGCCGCGTCAACGGAAGCTCCCTGCGCCGGCGCGCGTGTTTGCGGGTGACCCTTGGCGGGAAGGGGCCTGGCCCGGGGGGCTCGGAGGCGCGGCTGGGTCGAACGCCTTGGTCCCTTGACCAGACGCCCCGGCCTGGGTGTTGCGCGGATGCTTAAGCGCTTGTCGCCGTCGCTGGAGTCCGCGCTCAAGCACGGGCAAGGGGTCAGCGCCTGCTTCGAGGACAAGGGTGCCGAAGGCACTACCGTCCCAGGCCGCTGCGTTGTGAGCACGGCTCAAGTGACGCGCGTCCACCGCCGCGATGAGGCCGCTTTCCGCGTCTTCCACTAAGACTAAGCCCTGGGGCGCGCCCGAGCCGGTCAACGCTGCGTCCTCAGGCGTCACGGGGCGGGTCTCAGGGCGGGTCTCAGGGCGGGTCGCAGAGCGGGGTGCCTTGTCGCGGGGGCGGGCGGAACCTCCGGGGCTACCGCCCGTCGCTAGCGATCCCACCCCCGCATGACGCTCCTTGGTTACGGGAGGCGCCGCAGCGATTTGAATCGGAATCAGCGTATGGCGCCGCTTTAAGCGGAGCAGGGCGGCGTTGAGCGCGTCGCTGGCGGTCTCATGATCCTGCCCGGAGCCCGGTGGCCGCCGCGTTGAGCCGGGGGAACGCGGGGTGCTCGGGAGCGCCTCGACCAAGAAGTCGCTGATAAGGAAGACGACACTGCGCCGCGCCAGTCGCGCTTCGGCGTGGCGGAGCGCAAGGGGTAGGTCCGTGCCTCGCCGCATATCGTCCAAGGCTTCGATCGCCTCGAGCACGTGGCTCAGGGGCCGCTGGCCTTTTCGTGGCGTTAAAAAGGTGTGCACGCGGTCCGAGAAGGTGAGAATCCCGACGGGGTCGCCGTTGGCGCTCGCTGCCAGTGCCAGGATCTCGGCGACTTCCACCAACGTGTCCCGTCGCACACGCGCGCCGAGGCCCGCGGTCACGCTTGAGGAAACGTCTATCGCGAGCAAGACCGGCGTCTCACGCTCTTCGATGAAGCGCTTGACAAAGGTCTCTCCGAGGCGGGCGCTGACGTTGTAGTCGATAAAGCGCACATCATCGCCGGGCTCGTAACGGCGCACGTCATCAAAGGTCATGCCCTGGCCCCGAAAGAGCGAATGGTAGCCGCCCACCAGGCTCGCGCTCGAGCGTAGCGCCTGGGCGTAACGCAGCCGTCGCGCACGTCGGCGTGTCCCGCGCCGCCGCGCCGTTTCGCGCTCGACTGCCCCACGCTCGACCGCCCCGCTCATGGAAGCGCTGTCGCCTCGATGATCGCGGCAACCACGTCGTCGGCGGAAATTCCGTCGCTTTCCGCCTCATAGCTTAGCACCAGGCGGTGCCGCAGCACATCGGGTGCGAGGGACTTGATGTCGTCCGGCGTCACGTAATCACGACCGTCGAGGAAGGCCCGCGCCCGCGCCGACAAGTTCAGGCCTAGCGATGCCCGCGGCGAAGCCCCCACGTCGATCCATGGGTGCCAGGCTTTGGGGCCCCCCAGGCGTGCACCTTGGGTCTGGCCGCCCGAGACGCTTCGTGTGGGCTTCTGTCCGGGGCGCGTCGCGACCACGAGGTCGACGATATAGCGCTCAATGCGCTCATCGAGGTGGATCCCCGCGAGCGCCTGCCGGGCGCCGAGCAGCACTTGCGGCGTCATGGTGGGCAGGCTCGTCGGGACGCTGACCCGGTTGCGTGCAGCCTCATCGATTTCCCGCGGGACGACGGCACGCATCACGGCCAGCTCATCCGCCGCGCTCGGGTAGTCCACCTGAACATGGAAGAGAAAGCGGTCGACCTGCGCTTCCGGCAGGGCGTAGGTGCCTTCTTGCTCCAGTGGGTTTTGCGTGGCGATAACCAAGAAGGGTCGGGGTAGGGCGAAGGTCTCTTCTCCGAGGGTGACCTGCTTCTCCTGCATCGCCTCGAGCAGCGCGCTCTGCACTTTGGCCGGTGCGCGGTTCACTTCGTCCGCGAGCACGAGATGGGCGAAGATAGGGCCCTTTTTGACGCTAAACTGCGTCGTCTGCGGGTTGTAGATCACCGTGCCAAGGATGTCGGCGGGCAGAAGGTCCGGCGTAAACTGAATGCGTTTGAAGCTCGCCTGGACGGACTGGCAGAGGGTCTTGACGGCCAGCGTCTTCGCCAAACCCGGGAGACCCTCCAGCAGCACGTGCCCACCGGTCAGCAGTGCCAAGACCAGACGCTCAACCATCGCGCGCTGGCCGATGACGGTGGCTTCTACCCTTTCGATCACCTGCCGAAGCGCTTCACTCGCTGCCGCGGGGTCCGTCCCCGATAGACCAGCTACGGGTGCGCTTGGCGCTGCGTTCACCGATGCGTGCATCGGTGCGGTGGCCGCCGCCGAGCCGGGCAGCGGTGGCGGAAGCGAGGACGCTTTGGAACTACGCTGCGGATCATCCATGCGGCGTAGGCTAACCAACCCCTTCGCCCGAGGCCAGCCACATCGGTCCACACTTTTGCCGATAAGCGCGGTCAGCCATCGCGCGTGCGGCGCGAGTCAAGGCGTATCCCGCTTGCCCTGTGCCGATGCGTGGCGGCATGATGAGCGCCATGGAAGCGAAGTCATCTGAAGCGTTGTTTGAACGGGCTTGCCGCACGTTACCCGGCGGCGTGAACTCGCCGGTACGCGCCTTCAAATCCGTGCGCAACATCCCGGTCTTCATTCGCGAAGCCAAGGGTGCTTGGCTGACCGGGAGTGATGGCAAGCGCTACATCGACTGCATCGGCTCTTGGGGCCCCATGATTCTCGGCCACGCCGAGCCGTCCGTGCTGCAAGCGATCGGTGAAGCCGCGGCCAAAGGTACGAGTTTCGGCGCCGCCACCGAGCCCGAAATCGACATGGCGGAGTTTCTCGCGCGCACGGTTCCTTCGGTGGAGCTCTCGCGGCTGACGTCCAGCGGCACGGAAGCGGTGATGGGCGCGCTGCGGGTCGCACGCGGCTTCACGGGCCGTGACTTGGTGGTCAAATGCGTTGGCGCCTATCATGGCGGCGCGGACTATCTTCTGGTCAAAGCTGGCAGTGGTCTGGCAACCCTTGGCGAGCCTGACAGCGCCGGCGTACCCGCCGCTATCGCGGGCACGACGCGCCTGGTACCGCACAACGATCTTGCGGCGGTCGAGGCGCTCTTTAAGGCCGAAGGCAACAACATCGCTGCGGTCATCGTCGAGCCTGTGGCGGGCAATATGGGCTGCGTGCCCCCGGCGCCGCAGTGGCTCGAAGGGCTGCGTGCGCTCACTCAAGCGCATGGCGCACTGCTGGTGTTCGACGAAGTGATGACAGGGTTCCGTGTGGCCTTTGGCGGTGCGCAGGTGCGTTACGGTGTGACGCCGGACCTCACGTGTATGGGCAAGGTCGTCGGGGGTGGTTTGCCTCTCGGCGCCTACGGCGGCCGGCGCGACATCATGAGTTGCGTCGCCCCCCTGGGTCCGGTCTACCAGGCGGGCACTTTGAGCGGCAATCCCGTCGCGGTAGCGGCGGGCATGGCCACGCTCCAAGCACTTGAGGCCGAAGGCACCTACGCGCGCCTCGAAGCCATCGGCGCGTCCGTAGGCGCCGCGCTTGAGGCGGGCGCCGCAGCAGCTCGCGTCAGCTTTCCCAAGGCGCCACCGGTCCAAGTGCAGCGGGTGGGTTCGATGGTGACGGCGTTCTTTTCCGCGACGCCGGTCACTCACTACGACGAAGCGGCGGCCTGCGACCTCGAAGCCTTCGCCCACTGGCACAAGGCCCTACTCGACCGCGGCGTCTACTGGCCGCCCTCCCAGTTCGAGGCGGCCTTCTTGTCCTTGGCGCACGACGACGCCGTGCTCGCCACCATGAACACCGCGATCGCCGACGCCTTCCTAGAAGTCGCAAAGGCGCGCTAGACTGAGAGCATGACGGACCCGGGCAATGCACGCGAGGCTGCCCGAGCACGCCTGGACAAAGCCGCCCGCGCGGAAGCCGCTCGGGCCACCGCGGTTCAGTGGCGCCTCGCGAGTCGCGTGCTCGTGATGGCCTTCGAGCCGATATTCGCCCCTATAGGCGGCTATTTTGTCGGGCGCGCACTCACCGACCATGCCGCCTTCCCCGCAAGCACCCCTTGGATCGGACTCTGCCTCGGTTTCGGCGCGGTCTTCACGCACTGGATCATCTTCTTCGTCGCACTCCGCCGCGAGCGGCGCAGCTCATGAAGCAAGTAGGTCGGGGCTGCGTCGACCAGCGGCCGGGCCTGGGCGAGCCTGGGCCGGGGTCAGGGGTCAGGGGTGCCCCGAGTCGCCCGGGGGGTGCGGCCTCTGCGGGGGGGCCGGGCACGCAGGCGTGCCCTTTGGCGCCGCCCAGATTTGGGCACTGCGCTGCGTACCCAAATCTGGGTACCGACCAGGAACCCCCCCTCCGAGGCCGCACCCCCCGGGCGACTCGGGGCACCGCCTCGGAGTTGGGGTCCGGGCGCAGCGCGCGTGGCGCATAGTGTCGCCTATCGCCATACTCCAAAAAGGTGAGCGACGTGGACAGAGTCTCCGAGGCCTCTGAGGCATGTGCAGGTGGCGCTGACGATCGCAGGGGGTTGCCGCGATTGACCGCATGGTGCGGGTCATTCGGGGTAGGGGTAGCGCTTATAGCGATGATGGGATGGCTCGCCGGGCAGGGCGAGCAGGCGCTTAGCTTCCTCGGCGGCGCGAGTGCCGGGGGCGCGTCGTGGTGGCTCTTTGTGCAGACGCTGCGGCTGAGCTGGACGCGCCGGGCTCCCTGGCTTGCAGCGCTGCTGTCGATGGGCAAGCTCGGAGTACTTCTAGGGTTGAGCGTCGCGCTTGTCGTGGTATGCCGCGCCCGCCCGGAGGGGGTTGCGGTGGGTTTAGGTCTGGTCACAGTGGCAGCCCTTGGCGCCATCGGGTTAGTTGGCGTAAGCCTCCCCCCCCGACCTCGACCGCCGGCAGAGCCACGGGCCGAGTGAGCGGTGCCTGGGGACAGGCGGAAAGCAAACGCAACGCGGCCGACACGCTGCGGCCGTTAGCTGCGCCGGACCTGGGCCTTCCCGGTACTCGGTGGCGCGCTGCGAGGGCGAAGCAGGACGATGGAACACCACCTTACATGGCTAGAATGGCTAGCGGAGCATAGCGGTTCCCTGGGCGCGGCGCTGCGTCGCCTTGCAGGCTGGCCGTTTAACACCGAAGGGCTCACCTGGCTCAACGGCGACAAAGCCGAGCTGGTGCATGTGTTTTCTGCGGCGGTGGTCGTGGCGGGCTTATTTTTGATGGGTGTCAGCGCGCGCCGCTACTTTGAGCGGCGCAAGTCGGACCTCGCGCCGGAAGCGCGCGTCTCCGTCGCATCCTTTGTTGAAATTATTGTCGAGCGCACCCTCGGCATGCTCTCGAACATCATGGGCAAGCAGGCCGCGCCCTACTTTTTGCCCCTCATCGGCGCGACCTTCTTTTTTATTCTTCTCTCCAACCTGCTGGGGCTCGTTCCTGGCTTTTTGCCGCCGACGGATAAGCTGAACACCACGCTGGCGTGTGCTGTCGTCATCTTCTTTGTGACTCAGTTCTACGGACTGAAGGTGAACGGCAAGGAGCACTTGAAGCACTTCTTTGGCCCGATCCGCGGACTGGCCTACGCCCCCATCATGCTGATGATGTTCGCTATCGAGACCTTCTCGCACATCGTCATTCGCCCGGGTTCACTCGCCTTGCGTTTGGCGGCCAATATGACCGCGGACCACCTTGTGCTCGGTCTGTTTCACGGTCTGAACGACTTCACGGCCTTTCTGCTGCCGCTACCGATCTATGCGCTGGGTGTCATCGTGTGCGTGGTTCAGGCGCTGGTGTTCTGCCTGCTTTCTGCCGTTTACATCGGGATGGCCATCGAGGTTCACGGTCACGGGGAGCATCACGAGGCGCACTAGGGGAGCATTAGGGGGAAGAGCCGGAGGCGGGCGGCGAGAGTGGCGTTGGCCTGAAGAAAAGCGGGAAGTGGTTCCCGTCACACACCGGAGACAAGGCCTCCGGGTCGGGGGACATGGCGGGGCGACCGCTTAGCGCGAACAGGGCAGCGTGAACACGCTAGCGCGAACAAGGTAGCGTGACAGTGCGGGATGATGGGGAGTAGCGGTAATTATTAAGATTCTGGGTAAACGTAGTGCGATGTCGACCACCCCGGTTTCGAGGGCCTAGCCTGCTTCGGCAAGCGGCCCTTCCGGCGGGTGTAGCGTGCGCGACAGATGCCTTAGTGCAGGTTCTGAAACGGAGAATACGAGAGATGGCAAAGCAAGTTAAGTTGATTTTTGTGGGCGTGGCGACGTGGCTCACGGCAGGCGTGGCCTTCGCGTCGGACGCTGCGTCCAACGAATACGACGTTCAGGTATTCAAGTACCTGGCAGCTGGAATCGCAATCGGCGTGGCAGCGCTTGGCGGCGCCTTCGGTCAGGGCATCGCCTCAAAGGCTGCCCTTGAAGGCATCGCGCGCAACCCGGGCGCTTCCGACAAGCTGTTCACACCGATGCTCCTCGGTCTCGCCCTCATCGAGTCCCTGGTCATCTACGCGCTGATCGTGTCGTTGATCATTCTTTTCGCATAGACCGCGTGTCTCTGCTTCACTGACCCCCTCGCGCCGACAAGAGCAAAACGCTCGGAGGACCGGCGCGAGGGGGGTTCTCGGCGTCTACCTTTCGTACTACACTTAAGACATGACTGAGGAAGGTGTAGGCCGACGGGACGAGGATGGGGCCGAAGGTGACGCGGCGTTCGCTGACGGTGCTGCCGATACGAGCGCCAGCGAGGCGCGTGGTGGTCTACCAGGGTGGATGAAGATCGGCGGCGTCTTCGCGTTGCTTGCCGCCATGGTGGGCTATTTGCTGCTCTCGAGCGATGCCTCGGAGGCGTTTGTCTACTCCAAGCTAGTGCCGGAGGTCGTCACGGACCCGGCGGCTTTTGCAGGTCGGGAGTTGCGTGTTGAGGGCGACCTCAAGCAAGGCTCCATTCTATTTCGAGACGACCCCTGCGAGTGGCGTTTCACGCTCGCCAAGGAAAGCAGCGAGATGGAAGTACGCTTCCCCGAGTGCGTCGTCCCGGACACCTTCAAAGACGGCATGGGCATCTCCGTCACTGTCCAAGGCAAAATCGGCGAAGACGGCGTCTTCCTTGCGAGCCAGGTAGTGCCCCGCTGCCCCTCCAAATACGAAATGGAGCAACGCGAAGCTGCCGGCGAGTCCATGCCCCACGCCGTCGCCCCCACCACCGCCCTCTAGCGCAGCGTCCACGCGGCGGCGCCCTGTCTACCTCGAGCTGGGCGTTATAGAGACCAGATGGCTAAGTGACCTGATAAATCCCGGTCGTTCAGAACGTGCAGATGCCGTGGCCGGCGGGTTGGGTGATGCACGTGGCTTGGTTGGCGCAGACGCCCGGCGCCCAAGTGCCGGCCTCGCACGCGTCGAAGGCGCCTGGGTCGTTGGGTGAGTCGCTAACGCAACGGATGGCGCCGGGAACGATTTGCGCGTTCTTGTCGTCGCAGTCTAGGGCGTTGTAGGCGAAGTTGGGGGTTCCTGGGCACTCGGGCGTAGGCGATGTGCCGGCTGCGCCGTAGCCGTCGCCATCATTGTCGACCCAGGCTTCGAAACGCAGTCCCTCGTCGATGCGGCCATCGCAGTTGTCATCGATACCGTTGCAGACTTCCGCCTGGTTGGGGTGGACATCGGGGTTGGTATCGTCGCAATCATCGCCGGTGAGCAACGTGCCGTTGGGTTGGTAGTTGCCGCAGGTGGTAGCTAGAAAACCATCACGGTCGCGGTCTTCATCGCCGAGCGTGCTCGGGTCACAGTCTTCGTCGACAAAGTCGGGGTCGCAGACCTCCAGGGCGCCGGGATGGATGCGTGGGTCGCTGTCGTCGCAGTCGTCGCCACCACAGAGCACTGAGAAGTAGCCGTCGCCATCTGCGTCAGAACATTCCGCGCCAGACCCGCCACACGATCCCAAGACTCCACAAAGGCTGACCAGCAGAAAAATCCGCAGAAAGGCGAGTGGGCCAAGGAGATGAGGGGTACGGGGACTCAGCCCGAAGATGTGCATGCCCGAGGCTTATCACGCCGTCTATCGTGATGCAGCACGGGCGCGATAGGTAAGCACTACATCGTCTTGGGACCTAACGACGCAGTGACCGTCAGGTGCACGTGCTACGCTGACTGCCCCATGCACCTGCTTCTGGCGCAGCTCAACCCTAGGGTTGGCGACCTTGTCGCCAACAGCGACGCCATCGCTAGAGTCGTCGAGCAAGCTTGTCGTGGCGACAACCTTCCCGACTTAGTCGTCTGTCCCGAGCTCAGCGTGTGCGGTTATCCACCGCGCGACCTGCTCCTAAGCCAAGGCTGGCTTGAAGCCTGCGAGGACGCACTTGAGGCACTAGCGCGGTCGCTGAAGGGGGCACCTCCTGTGCTGGTGGGTGCGCCGACGCTTGCGGTCAGCCAGCGTGAAACGTCCGCGCGCTATCCTCAGCCACCGCTTGCCCATAACAGCGCCGTTCTGGTGCACGAGGGCACCCTTGGGCCACGCATTCACAAGGCTTTATTACCGGAGTACGACGTGTTCGATGAGACGCGCTACTTCCTGCCCGGGGGCGGTTCGCGCGCGCTTACCATTGCGGGCGTCAACGTAGGTGTGCTCGTCTGCGAAGATGCTTGGTATGCAACGCTGCCGACGGCGCTGAAGTTACGGGCCCTCAACGGCGACCCCGCACGCGATGCGAG
>SLEO01000104.1 GCA_007124745.1 Myxococcales bacterium | reverse complement strand
GCGAGACAGTAGAAAGGCTAAAGGAGCTAGCAAGTAGGCGCCATGGCCCTACGCGCAGCGTTAGGCCACATTGTGGGCTGAGTTACGGATGCTTTGCGGGAATCACTCCCGAGAGCCTGGGGGCATGTTGCTAAAATGCTCTCTGAACGGCTACAGGGGCTGAACGGGATGGCCTCTTGGTCAACGGGTTCGGGTGTGCCTGCGCGTGCAAGGGTGTTTGCCTGTAAGCGCGTGCGCGTCAGGTCTGTAGGCGATCACGCCTCGCTCTCGGCCCATGATGGTCGGCGGCTGAGGGATCCCCTCATTAAGTCGAGACGTAGAAAGCCACGGGGAAATGGGCCTGGAGTAAGTATGGTGGGGTGGGTGGGTCCGCGCACGGAAGGCCCATTTCCCCGTGGCTTTCGTCCCCCAGGCTCATTGAGGGGATGGCTCAGGTCGGCGGATCTTTAGCATGGTTAAGTTCTTGTTGATGTTAAGGATAGTGGGGGGTGTCGCGTTTGTCGTTTCGCTGGCGGTAGGCGGGCGACTCGAGGCGCAGGCGCAGCGCGGTCCGCAGCTAGGCACTCGGGGAGGGCAGCCGGGTGCTTGGGGCGCGATGGGCAATGTGAACGCGGATGATGCGTTCGAAGACGCGTACGTCCCGCCCGCGGGTCTCGGGCTTGCTGAGATCGTGGCGCGGACGATTGCCCGCGCGCCGGAGATGCAGGCGGCGGCGGCGGCCGTGACCGGTGCCGAGGCTCAGGTGCGGGGGGCGCGCGCGGGCTGGTTCCCGGATGTGACCCTTCAGGCGTTCATTTCGAGAATTGGTGCCTTTGGTGCGACGAACCAGGGCAGTAGGGACGTGGTGGTGCCCGACCCCAATACGGGTACGGTGCAGCCCTTCGTCTTTCTCCCGACGCGAGGCGGATTGAGTGCAGATCTGCGCTATTCGCTCACACGGTTGCTCCTCAGCGCCCAGGCGGAGAACGCGGCGGCAAGAGCGGGCGTCGATGCGTCGCAGGCAGGCGTGGAACTTGCGCAGCTGCAGATGGCGGGGCTGGCCGCCGAGGCTTTTGTTGCGCTTGCGGAAGCGGACGCGCGGTCCCAGTTCGCGGCAGCAGAGGTCGCACGTGCGCAGAGGCGAGCGGCTTTGCTTACGCAGCAGGCGGCGAGCGGCCGCAGTGCGGAGAGCGACGTTCTCTTTCAGCGGTCGGAAGTGCTCAATGCGGAGGCAGAGCTGGAAGCAGCGCTTGGCGAGCGTATGGAGGCGCGGGCGCTGCTCGACCTTCTGGCGGGTTTGCGCGAAGGCGAGACAGTCGCTGCTACAATCGGCGCGCTCAAGCTGCCAGCCAATGAGCGCGTGTCACCAGGCGCTCCTGACACTCCGGAGATCCGTGAGCGCTTGGCCGCCGCGCGCGTTGCCGAGGCGCAAGCGCGCGGCGCGCTTTCCGAGGTGATTCCCGATGTCTATGTGGGCGGGGGGTTGCAGGTGGCCAATCCGAACTTTCAAATCGCGCCCGTCCAAGAGGAGTGGGCCACTTCCTGGCGTGTCGAAGCGGGGATCGCCTGGGACGTTGCTGGTGCCTATCGCCGCCACGCGCAGCGGCGGCAGACAGAGGCCGAGGCATTGCGCCTACGCGGCGATGCAGGTGCCGCTCAAGCGCGCGCCCAGCGGGACATCGCTGTCTTCGAGACGCAAGCGCAGGCGCTTGACCGGGTCCAGCACAGTCGTCGACAACGTTTCGAAGCCTTGCTGGGTGTGCGCAAGGCTGCGCGATTGCGCTTCGACTCCGGGCGCGGTTCACTCTTCGAGCTGATTACCGTCGAAGGACAGACGCGGGAGGCCTACCGCGCGACGCTGGAGGCTGCCGCGGGTCGCGACCGCGCGCTAATTAACGCGCGCATCGCCGCGGGCCGTCTACCGGTTCCGCTCGGGCAGTAGCCTGGAGAGTGAGGCCTTCTCGCTCCGGGTCGCGGCTCTGGTGCATTTAAGTGCAAAGTAGGTCGCCCGCGCCGTCTTCGCGCGCTAACCTCCGTCGGCGCTGCGAGGGCGGACTCTGGTGAGCCGACCTGCCGCATACGTTTCGGCGCGGCTTCTCTAGCTGTTAGAGCGGTCTAGGTGTTAGAGCGGCGGCGAGTGCAAGTGCCTCGGGGCGGCGGGGATGGCCGAGTGCCATCGGCGTGACGGTCTAAGCGCGCCGCCAGTGACTAAACGACGATAACTGAGGAACGATGACGCGCGTGAACTCGGCACGGTCTTCTAAAAGTGCGCCCGCAACAGGGGCGCCTCCCGCGCCTGCTTGGGCAGATACTCCCCTCGTAGAGGTCGCGGCAGCCATGGAGGACATTGCGGCTGCCGGTGCGCTTCGAGAAGTCGCCCTCAGCCTGAAGCTCGGCACCATGCGCGACTTGCTCGCCGCGGGAGAGGCCGCCGCGCGCTCCATTAAGGACGTCGATACGGGGATCCGGCTCAAGGCTGCACTCGATCTGTGGGTGACTCAGGCCTCGAAACGCATCGCGCAGGAGGCGCCTCCCGCCAGCAAGCGTGCGTCGTCGACGGCGCCGGGAGGTAGCACCAAGGCGCCCGAGACGCTGAAGGCGCTGATACAGTGGACCAAGAAGCTGGGCATTGACGGTGAGTTAAAGACAAGCGCGCAGGATGCAAAGCGCTACCTCGGTGATGAACTCGCCTGGGCAGTCGCCTATCTCTCGCCGACCCAGACCATTGAGGATTTGCTCAAGGGCCAAGGATTGGCCCGCGGGGTGACTTCGGAAAGCGCGCCGGCGCGGGCACTGAGGCGCGGTGCGGTGCGCTTCCTTGAGGCGCGGGCGAAGACCGCCGAAGCGCGGGCACTGATGGCGGCGATGCCGGAGGAGGTCCGCGCCGTGCACGAGGCGCTCGGTCACCTTGCGGACCACGTGCGTCTCGGCGTTCCCTGCGCGCACGAATCGCCCCTCACCCCCTCCCTTGAACTCGACGAAACCTCCGCCACCGTGCGCGTCACCTACCCCGGCGCGCGTGCGACCGACGGCGCCTTCAATGTAGTGTTTGCGCTCAACTTCGCTGGCAATGGCATCCGCCTAGTGGTGGAGCGCGCAGGAAGCTCTCAACGAGACCCTTTGGGTCGTGTGGACCTCAATGAACCACCCGCTGCACTGAAGACTTGGCTAAGTCCGAAGCTGGCGCAGCGCGTCGTAGAGTCTGTTTCCGCCGTTCAAAAGACCCTCTACGAACAGGCTCCGCTCGCTGAACAGTTACGCACGCTGCTGGTGGAGCCGGCTTGGCGCCGCCTCTTCCGTCTTGCAGAGACCATTCTGGCGCCGGAGAACGTCAGCGACAGCGCGCAGGAGCGTTTGGTCTGGGTCCTCGACCCCCGCGAAGACAGCGTTGCGGCGTTGCCTGCGTCCGTCCGCCTCCGCAAAGATGGCCTCTGGGGCAAGCCCACGGTGCGCTCGAGCGACTGGCTCCTCGAAAGTCTCGGCACCCTCGAAGGCGAGCTGCGCGACTGCGCACTGATGTGGCTTGCGGCGCACAACATTCCCGAGCGCGCGCAGCACTTAGCCGCGGAGGGCACGCTTCTCTCCAAGCTTGCGCTGCTCGGTGCGCTGCTGACCAAAGAGGGCCAGCCGGTGGTGTTCAAGCGGACCGCGCTAACGCTACGGCTTGCACCCCACGGCGACGGTGCCTTTGTGATGAAGGGCGAACTCGGTGGCAGCCCCGTATCCTGGGGCGAGGTGCGGGCGGCCAAAGGCGCCTTGCTGCGCGTCCGCGGTCAGGTGGTGTACTGGGCGGAGGTGCCGAAGACGGTGCTTTCGCTCATCGACGCGGGCTTCTTCGAGTCATTGGACGTGCCGCAGGAGGCGCTGGACGCATTGCTTGAACGCATCGTTCCGCTTCAGGAAGGCGTCCACTTCGCAATCCCCAGTTACATTGCCGGTCGCGAAGTTGCCGCCGACAATGCCACCAAGATGGTGCTTGAACGCGAGGCTGGCGGCCGCCTCGATGTGCGCTTGATGGTGCGTCCCCTACCGGGCGGCGCCCTCCACGAGCCCGGCGAGGGCGCGCCGATGATTTACGGCTGGTCGGGTGGTGAGCGCTCTTTCTCGCCGCGTCAGCTCGTCGAGGAACGGCGCAATGCGCAGCGTCTGCATGAGTCACTCGGCCTTGAGCGCTTGGGTCGCGACGTTGGCCAGTTCCACTACAAGATCCGGACGCCTGAGGCCGCGTCAGAGCTGCTGCGAACGCTCCAGAACATCGACCCGGTACCGGAAATCGCCTGGCGTGGCGTGCTCGCGCCCCTCCGGCGTTCGGCGACCCTTGCGCGCTCTACGCTGCGCCTCTCGCTCCTTGCGGGGGAGGGCAACCTCCAGGTGGCACAGGCTCTCGACGAGGACGGTCAAGCCTTCGCGATGGAGGCGCTGCTCGATGTGGTGCGCCGCGGTGGCAACGTGCTCACGACCGATGACGGCGAGCTGCGCGAAATCGGTGCCGACCTGCAACGCTGGCTCGTTGAGCTCGATGCGCGCCTCAGCCCCGACGCCGCCACGCCAACGCTGACACGGGCGGCGCTTGTCGGCTGGCAGGAGGCCTGGGACGGCTTCGGTATCGAGGAAGACGCGGGCGCGCGCCTGCTGCGCGACGCCATCGACCAGGCCAACCAGGAAGACCTGGTGCTGCCTGAAAAGTTCGAGAAGCTTCTGCGCCCTTACCAGAAAGACGGCCTCCG
>SLEO01000220.1 GCA_007124745.1 Myxococcales bacterium | reverse complement strand
CTTCTTGTCGGTCTCGACGATGCGCGCCGGCACGGCGACCCAGCCGTCGGCCGCGATGAGATAGGCGTCGTCCTGCATGGTCTCGTCCCAGTAGTCCATCAGGTGCTGGTAGATGTCGTAGGCATCAAGCAGCGGGGCCTTGCGAAACGCGGCCAGTAGGGCCTCGGCGATGGTCTCGATCAGAGCCTTGGGCTGGCCGTCTTTGTCGAAGCCGGTGAGGTGCTTCGTGGTGGCCCTGCGCCAGTCAGCGAAGACCTGAGTCGCCTGCTGCTGAAAGGCGGCGAACTCGGCGTGGCCGAAGATGGCGGGCTTCACCTCGGTGAGCGCCGGCTTGAGACGCGCGTAACCGGGGCGGCCGCCGGTCTTGTCGAAGGCCTCGAACAGCACGCCGCGCACGCCGGGGAGCACCTCCCAGTAGGCGCGGAGCGCGTCCAGGTCGCGCTCCGGGATGCCGCCGCGCAGGTGGCCGTCAATGTCCTGCAGGTCCTCGGGGGAGGTCGAGTCGATGTAGCGCGGCAGGTTGAGGTTGAAGTCGTTCTTCGGGTCGGCGATCTCGGAGAGCGGCACCATGCGGGCATAACGCGGCACGTCGGCCTGGCGGGTGAAGGTGTCGACGATCTTGTGGAGGTCCTGCTCGCGCAGCCGGTTCTTCGGGCCGTCTTTGCGGAAGCCCTTGGAGGCGTCGATCATGAACACGCCTTTGCGGCCGGCGGCGTTCTCCTTGTCGAGCACCACGATGCAGGCGGGGATGCCGGTGCCGTAGAAGAGGTTGGCAGGCAGGCCGATGATCCCCTTCAAGATGCCCGAGCGGACCAGCTGAGTTCGGATGGTGCCCTCGGCGCCGCCACGGAAGAGCACGCCGTGGGGCAGGATGCAGGCGCCTTTGCCCGTGCTCTTGAGCGAGCGGATGATGTGCAGCAGGTAGGCGTAGTCGCCCTGCTTAGTTGGCGGCTCGCCCCAGACGAAGCGCTGGAAGGGGTCGTTCGACGGCGTGAGGCCAGTAGTCCAGGTCTTGTCGGAGAAGGGCGGATTGGCGACCACGTAGTCGTAGGTGCGGAGGTGTTCGCCCTCCTTGAACTTGGGCTCGGCCAGCGTGTTGCCCGAGACGATGTTGGCCGTGGGGAAGTCGTGCAGGATCATGTTCATGCGGGCGAGTCCCGCCGTGGTCACGTCCTTCTCCTGGCCCTCGAGCGTGACGTGCTTGCCCGCCTCGGCGGCCACCTTGAGCAGCAGCGAACCCGAGCCGCACGTGGGGTCGTAGACGGTGGTGGACGCCTTCGTGTTCTGCGGCGAGATGCCGACCGCCTTGGCGATGATGCGGCTGACCTCGGCGGGGGTGTAGAACTGCCCCTTGCTCTTGCCGCTCTCGGTGGCGAAGTGCCGCATCAGGTACTCGTAGGCGTCGCCGAGGATGTCGTCGTGCTCGGCGCGGTTCTGCGAGAAGTCGAGCTGCGGGCGGGCGAAGATGTTGATCAGGTTGGTGAGTTTCTCGACCTTGGCCTGCCCCTCACCCAGCTTGTTGGAGTCGTTGAAGTCCGGGAAGTCGCTGCGGGCGAGCCGTGCATTGGCGTTCACCAGCGGCGCAATGACCTGCGTGTTGATTTTGTCGCCGATGTCGCTCTTGCCGCGCAGGTCGAGCATGTCCTTGAAGCTCGCGCCCTTCGGGATGGTGACCGGCGGGGCGAAGTCGGTGCTGTTGCCGTACTTGTCGGTGATGTACTTGATGAACAGCAGGAACAGGACGTAGTCCTTGTACTGGCTGGCATCCATGCCGCCGCGCAGCTCGTCGCAGGAGGCCCAGAGAGAGGAGTAGAGGTCGGATTTCTTGATGGGCATCAGCGGTTCTCATTGTCCTGGTCAGGCTAGTCCTGACCGGCCCCGCCGGCGCGGACCCACGTGTCGACCTCCGAGAGCTTGAACTTCCAGAGCCTGCCGACACGGTGTTTCCTCGCTCCCAGGGAGGTCTTGCAGCGAGTGTTAACTCGCGATGCGCGTCCCGCGGTCCTCTACCGGTACCGCACGTGCAGCTCACGGGGCCGGTAGCGTAGCGGTTCCACGCCGTCCGCCTCGACGAGTTCCATCTTGACGCGCTCGTAGTCGTAGCAGCGAGGATAGGACTTCCAAACTGCCGAAAGCAACCGGGTCCTTTTAGTGCATGCTGCTCGCGCGAACCGTGAGCGCGCGGTGAAGCAGCCCGCCTTCGAAGAAACCCCTGAAGACTTCCCAGGGAGCGATCCGTAGATGCCGCCTCAGACCCGCACTCGGCTGCCTGGTGAGCGAGGTCGCGCAGTGCCCGCAGCTCTCAGGCATCACGCTGTGCACCGCGTCGCATGCCTCCGTCTCAAGCAGCTCGCGCTTATGCCCCTTGTGGCCCTTTTGGCCTCCGCGCTTGCGCCCGCTACCGCTCGGCTTCAGCGCCCGCAGCTTCTTCTGCCACGGCTTGTCTGTCGACGGTACCATCGACGAGGTCCGCGAGTTGATGCGTACAAGGCGCTCAGACTTGGGGCGCTCTCAGGGAGGTCACGAGTGACGCAACCCGTGACCTGAGGTGACGACTATCAACTCATCCGTTGGCGGCGAATAACTTGTAGCTGCGAGAAAACGCGTCACAGGGGCGAACCGAGGGAAGCTTGCCAGCATCGTAGTGCTAGCGGGGCATACCCGTCGCATGCTCCGGTTCGCAGCGTCGCGCCGGTCGGGTGGTGACATTTTAAGATTAAGTTTTAGATTGTCATGATATATTAATGTTGTGTTTAAGCGCGTACTAGAGCTTCCGGCGCCAGGAACCGAAACTTTTTTTCTGTGGGGGCCGCGACAGACTGGCAAGTCGACGCTTCTTGAGGTGACCTATGGCGGTATTGGAGGCGTTCTATGGGTAGACCTGCTCGATAACGCTTCCTTTCGTCGTTACCTCGAAAGGCCAGAATTGCTCGGTCAGGAGCTAGCTGCCGCAGGTGCCTCCTGCTGCGTCATCGACGAGATTCAGAAGGTGCCCGCTCTGCTGGACGAGGTGCACCGCCTAATTGAACGCCGAGGTGTCTCTTTCGCGCTGTGCGGCTCAAGCGCGCGTAAGGTACGCGCGGGCCACGCCAACCTTCTCGGCGGGCGTGCACTGCGCTACGAACTCTTCGGGCTCTCTGCTTGGGAAATGGGCGACGATTTCAGCCTGGAGCGCGTACTCAACGCGGGCTACCTGCCCCGGCTTGCGACGCGCGAGCGACCGCGTGCCGCGCTACGCGCCTACGTAGGCGACTACCTCAAGGAAGAGGTCGCGGCGGAAGGCCTAGTGCGCAGCCTTCCTGCCTTCTCCGAGTTTCTCAATGTGGCGGCGCTGAGTGATACGGAACTCGTCAACTTCAGCACCATTGCCCGCGAGTGTGGCGTCTCCTCACCGACGGTGAAGTCCTACTTTGATATTCTTGTCGACACGCTCCTAGGCCACTTCTTGCCAGCCTTCACCCGACGACCGAAGCGTCGTGTCATCGCTGCGCCGAAGTTCTACTTCGCGGACGTAGGCGTCGTGAACGTCCTGGCGAAGCGCCAACAACTCGAGGCCGGGTCGGCAGCCTACGGCAAGGCCTTCGAGAACTGGGTGCACCATGAACTACGCGCCTACCACGTCTATAAGGAAACCGAGCAGGACTTAAGCTACTGGCGGCTCGCAAGCGGCATCGAGGTCGACTTTATCGTAGGTGATATGCGCACGGCCATCGAAGCCAAGGCCACCCGCAAGGTGACCGCGGACCACCTCAAAGGGTTGCGCAGCCTTCGCGAGGACCACCCCGATGTGCAGGAGCGCATCGTGGTGTCGCTGGAGCCGCGGGCCCGCCGCACCGAGGACGGTATTCTCATCCTCCCAGCGGCGACGTTCATCTCCCGCCTCTGGTCTGGCCAAGGCTGAGGCGGCTTAGGAGAAATCCTCTGCCGGCGAGTTGCGCCGGTAGGCGGTTCTCTCACTATGGCGTACCCCAAGAGAGCGTCGCGCGGAGCGTACGACCGATTGATTATGGCTAGGCGGCGAAAGGCAAGGCGTGCCAAGCGTTGCCTGCTCGGTGCTCGAGGTGGGGGTCGGCGAAGCGCCATAGGTGGAGCCAGCCGTTGTCGATGAGGTGGCGGACGGGCTCGTGTTGCTCGATGATGCGGTCGATGGCTTCTTTAGAGGCGTCGATGACTACCGTTAGGCGTAAGGGCTCGTGTTGCCAGCGGTTGCCGTCGTTGAGAGACTGATGGGAGAGGCCGATGCGGAGGTCGCCGCCGTTGCCTTCGAAGACGCCGATGTGTCCGCCGACGACGTTGTGGAGCACCTTGTTGCCGCTACCGAGGTGCAGCGGGTCGCAGCGCGAGGCGTGGTACTGAAAGTTAATCCAGTGCGCGACGAGCATCGGGGCCGTCATCAGCAACTCGAGCACGCTTCCGTCGGCGTCTTGGGCTGCGTCGTAGTCGTGCAGGAAACAGCGTCCTTCAAGGGAGACGCCGCGGCTGCGGTGGCGGGGCGCGAATACGAGCGCGGCATTGTTGGCGAGGCCCCATTCGGGACGCGTCTGGGCGCCGTCGTTGGCACGCCGCCGCAGCGTCGATAGTAGCGCCTGCGGCAGCATCGTGGGGTCAAGGCCTAGGCGCGGGGCGCGCTCTTGACGTACGTGATGGCTCGCCTCGGTCCAGACCTGCTCGAAGGCCGACCAGCGCGCGCGCGCCGCCTCGGGTGCAAGGTCGATG
>SLEO01000273.1 GCA_007124745.1 Myxococcales bacterium | reverse complement strand
GGCCTGGGTCGCGATGGCCACAGCGGACTGCGTGCCGGTGCTCATCGGCGACCGGGAAGGGCGCCACGTGGCTGCAGTGCACGCGGGTTGGCGGGGGGTTGTCGGCGGGGTGCTGCCAGCAGCCATTCGCCAACTTTTGACGGACGCCGGCGGTGGGGCGTCCAGTCGCGTTGGTGACCTATGCGTCGCCATCGGTCCCCACATCTCCGTCGCCCATTTCGAGATCGGAGACGAAGTAGCGCAAGCGCTTCAGCACCGCGGAGGCGCGGCCGCCGTCCAAACACGCAACGGCCGGTGCTTCGGCGACCTCGCTATTGCGTTGCGCGCCCAGCTAGCCCATCTCGGCGTCACGCCCGACGCGATAGAAGACCTCCACCGTTGCACCTTCGCCGAAGACCGGGCCTTTTTCTCGCACCGCCGCGACCACGGGATCACCGGCCGGCAGCTAGCCCTCATTCGTTCCGGCTAGCTGCCTGGGTCTCACCTGCCGGCGACGATGTTCGCGCCGGCGAAAAGCCTGACGCTCGCGGGCATGCTAGGCTCCCCGACGTGGGTTGGTTCGAAAAAACACGTAACGTTATCGATGCATCCAACAAACGCACCCTAGGTGAGGGGGTGTTTCGTCGCTGCGACCATTGCGGCGAGACGATGCGCGCCGACGAGTTCACCACCAATCACGAGACCTGCCCGGCTTGCGGCCATCACTACCCGATGAGCGCGGAAGCGTGGCTCTCTTTGCTGCTCGACCCAGGCTCCTTTCGTGAGCGCGACACCGAACTCGAAGCCGGCGACCCGCTGCTCTTTTCGGACTCCAAGCCCTACGCGGACCGCGTCGTCCAGACGCAGCGCAACACCGGCGTCAAAGACGCGTTTCTGGCAGGCGACGGCGCACTCGACGGGCGCCCGGTACAAATCGGCGCCTTCATTTTCCGCTTCATGGGCGGGTCGATGGGTTCGGTCGTCGGCGAGAAAATCACGCGCATGTTTGAGCGTGGTCTCGAAAACCGTCAACCGGTGATCCTGCTCTCCTCATCCGGAGGTGCCCGCATGCAGGAGGGCGCCCTTTCCTTGATGCAGATGGCCAAGACCGTGTCGGCACTCGGCCGCTTCCGCGCCGCTGGCATGCCGTTCATCTCGGTGCTGCTCAACCCCACCACCGGTGGCGTTGCAGCCTCCTTCGCCTTCCTCGGTGACGTCAATATTGCCGAACCCCGGGCGCTCATCGGTTTCGCCGGTCCGCGCGTCATCGAGACGACGATTCGTCAAAAGCTACCCGAAGGCTTTCAGCGCTCCGAGTTCCTTCTCGAGCACGGCCTCATCGACCTCATCACCGAGCGCTACGAGATGCGCTCAACCATCGGCCGCCTCATGAACCACCTCCTCGGCGACCCAGTCCTCGGCGTCAGCGATTCCCGCCCAGCCCAAAACGCCCTCAACGTTCAAATCTCCGCCTAGTCCACCGCTCGCATTCGAGTGGCAGAGGCTAGCGGCCCGAGAGGGGTCTGCCCTGAACGATCCCCCTATGTCTCGAGACTTAGAAAGACCCGGGGACATGGGCCTGGAGTCAGTATGGCGAGGCGAGCAGGGCCCGCGCACGGAAGGCCCATGTCCCCGGGTCTTTCGTCGCGCCAGCGCGTTGAGGGGATGGTTCAGGTCTGCCCGTTTACGCTCGCCTCAGGTCGCTCATTGGGTCTCCGGTGTTAGCGAAAACGTTCCGTAAGTATAGCGGTGAGTATCGCCGTTTCAGTGCCGTAGAAGTGTTCGGCCTCGAACCAGCTATCGCTTCGGGCGCCCGCATACCAGCGGAACTCGTCGACCTGCCCCGTCAGCGGCCGGTCCCAAGTCTCTGGCAGATTGAACAGCCAGATGGGTAGGTTGGCGGGTGACGCGCGCGCGTCCCACGGCTCGGCATAATCGGCTGCAAAGTCCGACCGCACCCCATTGATGTAAAATCGAACGAAACCTCCGGCTCGGAGGTCCCAAGTGATGCCGACGTGCTGCCACGCGTCGAGGGCATACGGCGCCTCGCTGCGGACTTCGCGGTAAATCGCGCTATCATTGCTGTCGAGAAGATAGCTTCCAAAGGCGAGACGCTCACCGCCTGAGGGCTGCGAGAGCCCCGCCCAAAAACGATTGCTCCCTTGAGATCCGTAGGGGCCATCCACGGCGAAGATACGGGTCCAGTGCGTGCGTGCCTCGGGCCTTAGCCAGAGGGAGCAAGCTCCAGAAGTCAGACGTTCGTCCGCGGTAAGGGGCGAGGCGACTGCGTGAGTGCTGTCGGGCACTATCGCTCCCTCTGCGTTAATCCCGAGCGAGAAGCAGGGGCCGAAGATGCAGGCTTCGTCGTGCGTTCGAATGTGCTCTCCTCGAGCATCAAGCGCGCGCTTGCCCGCAGTATCCCAGACTTGGGTCACGCTGTCAGCGAAGGCCTCCGCGCCCGGCGAAGCATCGGGACCATGCAGCGTCAAGGCTTGAGGCTGGGCGGTCGCTTCCAGGCTCGCTGGGTCCAGAGCCTCCGCGCCCTCCAACGCCAGAGGCTCAGCCCACAGCCAAAGCTCTAGAGGCCCGCTCGAGGGCAACTCAGCTACCGAAACCCAAGCAATGCAATGCGCCGAGTTGGCGCTGCAGCCGTCGCGGTCGAGCGGAAGCGCTTGCGTTGGACTCCGCACATCTGTCAGCGCAAAAACACGCTCGCGCCAATCACCCGCAAGCTCAAGCTCAAGAGCATCCAGCCGCAGAGGGACCCAAAAGCCACTCAGGGCTTCCGCTTGACCCGGCGTCGCGACGCTAAGTCGTACCCGCGCATCGAAGAGCGCTCGGGTAATCGGTCCTGCCTCGTTTTCCTGTAGCGGCGCGTCGGTCGCCGCCGGGTCAAGCGGCGTTCCAGGTGTCGAAGAAAGTCCGCTAGCGACCTCTCCACCACCTTCCAGTTGACCCTCCGGCCACGCCTGATCGAACAGCAACCCGCAATGCGTGAGTCCCGCACCTATCAGGCCAAGCCACAGTGCGTACGCGAGCCGATCAACAAGTGACCGTCCTCCCCTAAACACAGCCTTCAACCTCCGCACACCTCCGTGAAAACGCTTCTTGTGTGACGTGATAGTGGTCGCCAACGCCGCAATGAACGATGCCAAGCTGTAGGCGGTCAGTGTGGGATTGTTCGAATGGACCCCGGGTCTTGAGAGTGACTCCCGCGGTATATTTTGACGCAGTTCCTGCGCTACTCTGACCATAAATCGGACAAAAGCTGCGCCCACTTGCTCTTTTCTGCAAGGCTCTCACGTTATCGGCCCCCTGAAAGCTTGCCGCCAAACAAATGCACGCAAGCCGCTCCCTTTGCCCAATGTGATGGTAACCTTTCTCGCGCCGACAAAGCTAGAGGTCATCCCCGAATTCCCCCGCGCCACGCGCACAACTAGATGTCCGGGCGACCAAAGTCGCACACACCGGATGTCCCGGAAAGCGTTGAAATTAGAGAGAATCGCAGCCGATGCGGGAGTGAGACACAGCGAAATCGTCGAGAAAGAGTGACTGCGTTGCCTCGCGACGACTCCACACAAGGCCGACTGACCAGCGCTCGAAGGCGGCGCCGTCTTCAAGCAGGCCTTCCGGCACCCAGCTTAGTTCTGGGCGGCCATCGATATCGAGGGAGAGTATGCCCGTGTCTATGTTCACACCTAGTTCTATGCAAAACCATCTCGCTACCGGCATGACCGGTGGAGGATCTCCCAGGAAATCTGAGAAGTTATCCGCAAGATTACGGACGAGGCTAAGCGAGCCTTGTTTTTGATCAACGGACACCTTTCGACTGCTCTCCGGAGCCCTAGTCGCCGAGATTTGCGCTAAGATGGTCGCACGATTCTGGCTGGGTTCTAGGATGTTACTGTCGAGATAGAGCCGCATGCGAACGAAAATCTGACCTGAGACGAGGGGCGTGGAGAACGATCCCTGAATGTTGGCCGCCGCCGAAACATCGGTGGGAGTCTCGATGCGCATCGCCAGCACCGCCGCGTCGCCCGGAGGGCGACCGGGTGCAGCCGGACCAAGGTGCACAACCTCCCCGTCTCGAGTAGAGACGTCATAAGGGAAATCGCCGAAATCACCTTCGAAGTCATGGCAGGCCAAGAACTCCCCCGACGCACACCGAAGCGCGAGAGAAGCGACGTTCCCTAAGCGCGGCTCGGCTTGCGTCATCGGCAGCCGTGGGTCTGTTGCCGCTGTACTGCCGTCAGCGTCCGTGTCGCCCAACTCACCTGAGCGCGGCATGGGGTCGTACCCGATAAAGCCGCATCCGCTCCATGCTAAGCCTAAGCTCCCCACTATCGCGGCCCGACAAATTTCCCTCAGCCCCACCAACCCCATATCCTCGCCAGGATCGCATCCTTGGTGTAAATTCCAATAAAGATGGATAAGGAGTTTGTCTGTCCGTTGTAGCGTGCTTGGCTCTGAGAGCCGAAGGCCTTCAACGCGCTCATAGAACCTTGGGTAGGAATCCAGGGTAGAAGAGGTCCTTCGCCAACCGTGCACGCCCCGAACCGTACTTTGGCGAACCTGAGCCACGCATCGCGAAGTACTGCGTTGGTTCAGTCAGTGCGGAGCACCATGCCGGGGCGGTCGCTGCCGCGCCGCACAAAGCCCATGCGCGACCAAAAAGCCTCCGCGCCTGAAGCGGCCAAGAGCGCCACGGTGCTGCCCGGCGGGCGCATGGGCGCGCTGTCC
>SLEO01000196.1 GCA_007124745.1 Myxococcales bacterium | reverse complement strand
GCCGCGGAGGCCGACCAGCGGCGACCCCCACATTTCGAGGGGCTGGGTGGCGTGTCGCACTTGAGCTGCTCGTCCTAGAGACAAACGATTGATAGGCCATCGATATCAGTACCAAGTGCTGCCAAAACCTCGGCAAAAACTGCGGCCTAGGCGGTGGCGGTTGGGCATTGGATGCGTTGGGCTCGGGTGAGGAGACGGGCGCGCACTTCAGGCGCAACGTTGGCAAGGTCTGTGAGGTCTACGCGGTAGGGCAAATCTGAGGCTTCTAGGGCATCACGTAGCTCGGCTAGGGTACCCAAGGAGAGGGGTGCGCCAGCGTCCATGGCCAGGTCGATGTCGGAGAACCGTCGCGCCTGGCCCCGAACGCGGGACCCATATATCCAGACGTCGGCTTCCGGCACTGTGCGCTTCAGCACATCGCCAAGTATCTGCAGTGCCTCAGGCGCGAGCGCGATTTCACGCATGGTGTGCCTCGAGCGCCTCAAGAAGCCGAGTGGATGCACTCAAAAAGTGCGGAATCACGCTCAAAACCTGCAAGGCCTTGGCCGGGTCGTAGGTATGCGAAGTGACGTTTCGTGCCTCTCGAAAGAGAAACCAGGCTTGTGGGTCTTCAATGAAACCGCGTGCTGCACCCTCACGCATGAGATCGCGGTAGGACAAGGCCGCCACCGATTCGCGCGAAGCAGCGTCGCGAAGCAATCTGCGCCGCAGCATTTTCCAGCTTACCTCAAAGGCCACCTCAAATGACTGCACTACGCCACTGCGGACCGCTTCATGCAGGTCCGAATGCTCGCTGGCGGGCAGGGCCTCGTAGACACGCAGCGCGCGCTCGAGCGCAGCGATGGCTCGCTTTTGCGCACTTAGGTCAAGCACCTCGCTCATGCAGCTTAGGATGTCGAAGCGCGGCTTCCTTGGCAAGCGCGCCCCGGCCGAACCAGAACAGAACGCAGGTCGCTTAGCCTATTCTGGAAGGCACCCAGGCGGTGAGAGCTAACTAGGCATGCCCAGTACCCGCTCGGCAAGCCCCTTTTGTGGCGTTAGGGGCAGAGGGTGGCGCTGGCCCGGTGCTTTCGAGGGCGTCTGACGGGGCTAGTCGCGGAGTGGATCCGCGTCGGTTACTGCCAAGGCAACTTCAACAGCGACAACTGCGCGTTGGGTGGCTTCACGCTGGACTACGGACCGTTCGGCTTCTGTGAGGGCTTCGACCCGTGGTTTCAGCCCTGGACCGGTGGGGGGCAGCACTATGCGTTCTTCAACCCACCCGCCGCTGCAGAAGCCAACTTCCACATGTTGTGCGGTTCCCTGCGGCCGCTTATCGACGACGACCCGGCGCTCGCCTCTGCGCTGGATGAAGTCCGGCGGGGATTCGCCGCCGAAATGAAGCTCAGCTTAGAGCGGATGTGGGCGGGCAAGCTAGGCCTGGAGCGCTTCGACGCCCCGCTCTGCTCCGAGCTCTTCGCGCTGATGCAGCAGTCGCGGGCCGACTACACGCTCTTCTTCAGGGCGCTGTGCGACCTTCCCAGCGAAACCGCGGCCCTGGAGCTGACGTTTCAGGTAGGCCCACCGGACGACATCCGGGAGCAATGGCAAGCGTGGCTTGACCAGTGGAACGAGCGCATCCGGGCTGGCAGCGCGCGAGACCTAGAGGCGATTGCGGCGGCCATGAAGCGCATCAACCCGCGCTACGCCTGGCGCGAGTGGCTTGTGGCGCCGGCCTACGAGATGGCAGAGCGGGGAGACTACACGCGGGTCAGAGAACTCCAAGGCCTGTTCTGTAGCCCTTATGTCGACCAACACAGCGAACTGGCCGCGGACGCCGACCAGATGCGACCTCCGCGCTTCGAAGGGCTCGGTGGCGTGTCGCACTTCAGCTGCTCGTCATGGAGACAAACGACCGATATGCCATCGATATCAGTACCGCGTGCTGCCAAAGTCCTCGCAGATACTGATAGCCTAGGCGGTCGCGCTTGGGCGTTGACTGCGTTGGGCTCGGGTGAGGAGACGCGCGCGCACTTCCAAAGCAACGTTCGCAAGACCTGTGGCATCTATGCGGTAGGGCAACTCTGAGGCTTCTAGGGCATCACGTAGGTCGGCTAGCGTGCCCAAGGACAGGGGTGCGCCAGCGTCCATGACTAGGTCAACGGCGGAGAACCGTCGGGCATCGCCCCGAACGCGGGAGCCATATGGCCAGACATCGGCTTCCGGTACCGTCGTACCATTCAAGAGCAACTAAGGCCGGCACTGGCGAGCTGCGAACCCAAGGTACGGTACAAGTTCCCTTGGGGCGCTAAATCGCCTATTTTACGAAAAAAATCACACACGATACCCAATGAAGCTTGCCGAAGTTGGTCGAGGCCACAGCGAGCGCGCAAATCGGCTGAGACACCGCCAAGGTTACCAAGCCAGGCTATCGCTTGGATGATCTGTGGCAACAACTCGCCTGGTGGGGTTGCGAAAAGCTTGGCGAACACCTCCAGATCACCAGCGCCTTGGGGCGTTTCGTAGGACTCAGGGACCTGATTTAAGTCGTCCGAAAGCGATTGCAGGCGACTTGCCGCTGCACGGTTGGCATCACCGATGCAGCCTGCGGCGCCTGCTGCACTGCGCGCTGTGCTCCGGGCCTGGATACTCATGACCCTAGGTGTAGGGTAGGACGTACTCGTAAATACCGGGACCTGCATGCCCTCGAATGTGACCTGAGGAACATCAAACTCCCGCAGCCTAGATGCTGCGCTTCCAAGAGCCTGAAACGCCCATGCGAGCGCATCAGATACCTGAACTACCAAGAAATGGGTACCAGCCACTGCCATGCCGGCGCAGGTTAGCCAAGTCACTTGCTCGCAAAAGCTGGTCACGGCAGCAGTTGCAGCAGCGCCAACCACAATCAGGGTGACCGTTAGCGCCTCCTTGGTTTGCTCACCATGCTTACTTTCCGGTGACGACTCCACATCGGCTAGCTGGGTGTCCACGTTCTGCACGGCGCAAGCGCCCTGAAGGGAGCTGCAAACAACCACGCTAAACCAGGCCATAGAGAAGATTCGATGAACTTTAGACACGCGGTGACCTTTACAGAGATTGTGCCGGCGACAGAATCCTCGGGCTTCTAGGGACGTAACTGGCAAGACAAGGCCAGCCGCTTAAAGTGCCCGGCACAAGCCGCGCGTGCTTCTGGTCCGCTCTTTTCACCAGCATCCAGCCGAATCGCCGAAGTGACGATAAGCGGCCTCCAGACGCAGTCAACCGGAGCGTTGGGCCTTTAGGCAGGCAAGCGACGATTGTTACAAGGCGACGTGCGGTGCAGCAGTGCCGGCTGAACTCACGGCCGATAAAGAGCCAGAGAACCCAAGGAAGCGCAGCAAATGAAGAGGTTCCAAGGGCAAACAGGGATTCTCCCGCACGTGTTCACCGACCAACCCGTTCACGAGAAGGGCGTGGGCGCCGCTAGAGTGAAAGGTGGCGATAGGTGACGAGGCGAATGTTGCGGGCGTGGAGGGCTTCCGCGAAGTCAGGGCTCGCGAGTAGCTCCAGCTCGCGGACGCTCACGGCACCGATAGCCGTTTTCGTTGCGAGCTCGGCGTCGTTTTCGGCGGGGTGCACCATCAGCTCGACGCAGCCTGAACGATAGGGCGCGAGCAACTCAAGGTAGCTTGCATGCGTCAGCGACGCAGGGGGCACGTTGAGGTCGAAGACACTGCAGAAGCCGTCGTTGCTGGGCACGCTCGGAGCAAGGGCACGCCCAACCCCACAGACTGCGTGCAGCGCGTGCACCTTCACCTTGCGCTTGAGGGACGCGTTGTGCGGGCGCCCGCGCCAGCGCCAGGGCACGCGCAGCGGCAGCCTCTGCTGCGCCGCGAAACGCGCCACCACGCGGTAGACTTGCGGCGCAAGGGCGTGGACGTGCTGGTGGCTGTCGATATGCGTGGGGCTGAGGCCCAAGTCCCGCATGCGCTGCCACTGTGCGACCAGCTCGGCCTCTATCTCAGCCAGGCTGAGGCCGCAGCGCGCAGCGCGGCTCAGGATTGCGCCGCGCGAGAGAAAGCGGCCATCAGGGCCAAGGAGTGACGCCACTTTCGCAGGCGCGCAGGCGGGCTCGCCCAGTGTCAGGTTAAAGTGCAGGCCGATACCCAGCTCCGGCACGCTGCGCGCCGCCTCGGCGGCATAGGCTGCCGCCTCAAGGGTGCTCATGAAGGAGGTGCTGGTAACGCTGCCGGCCTCATGACAGCGCACGATGGCATCGGTGGCCGTGCGCGTAATGCCGAAGTCGTCGGCATTCACAATGACGTGGAGCGGCTTGTAGGCAACGTTGGCGGCTGTGGACACGTGTCAACTCCTGGCGTGCACAATGCTGCCAATAGGGGGCTTCAGAAATCGCTAGGCGCGAGAGTTAGGTCGTCGGTTGATGTGCACTCGCCTTGAGGCGAGGTAGCGAACACCGTCATGCGCTTTGCGTTCACCGGCAGCGCCAAGGGGAAGTGCGCCTTTAAGGTGCGGTGGAAGACGTGGTCGCTTACGGGCAACACGAGTGCCCTGGGGTAACAGAGCTTCCCTGCCTTAGATGCCAGCCACCAATCGACGGCGAGGTCGAGACCACGCCGCCAAGGGCGGGACACCACAACGGCGGTTAAGCCTTCCGCGCCCTCGTGCGTGCTCAGGAAGTAACTGCCACCGGGCCGCTCCTGGTAGCGCCAGCGCAACCAGGCCTCCGAGTACCGCAAGCTGGGGCGGTT
>SLEO01000126.1 GCA_007124745.1 Myxococcales bacterium | reverse complement strand
GCCCTCATCGAGGATGTCGTGCGCCAGGAAGAGGGCCGCTTTCACGCTACGCTCAAACGTGGTCTAGAGCTCATTGAGACCCACGCACCTGCTTGCAGCCCTGACGCTCCGGCTGCTCCGCAGACCGCGGGTGCACCGCCTGCGCTGTCCGGTGAGGTCGCCTTCAACCTCTACGATACCTTCGGTTTCCCGCTAGATTTGCTAGAAGTGATTGGCCGCGAGCGCGGCTTTTCAGTCGACGTTGCCGGGTTTGAAGCGGCGATGGAAGCGGCCCGGGAGCGCAGCGCCGGCTCGAAGGTGGGCAGCGCCGCCCTTGCGGAGGGCTTCACCTTGGCAGAGCGCGACCTGCCCGCGACGCATTTCGTCGGCTACGAGAGGGAGCAGGCTTCCGCGCAGGTGCTCGCGCTCCTCGGCCCCAATGCCGAGCGCGTGAGCATGCTTGCGCCGGGCAGCACGGGTTACGTCGTGACGGACGTGACCCCCTGCTACGCCGAGTCTGGCGGTCAGGTCGGCGACACGGGCAGCCTTGCGGGGCCGGGCTTGCGCGCGACGATTCTCGACACCCAGAGGCCACGCGAGGGCGTAGTGTTTCACCAGGTGCGCGTCGACGTAGGTCGCCTTGAGCCTGGTGCTCAGGTCGAGCTTGTGGTGGACAGCGGCCGGCGACAGGCCATTCGCCGCCACCACTCGGTGACCCACCTGCTCCACGCGGCGCTCCGCGCCGAACTCGGACCTCAAGCGACGCAGAAGGGCTCGCACGTGGGCCCTTCGCGCCTGCGCTTTGACTTCAGCGCTTCGACGGCTCTGAGCACCGAGCAGCTCGGCCGCATCGAGCGTGCCGTTAACGCGGCCATCATGGCCAACGACGCCGTAACCACCGATATCTGCGACCTCGACGCGGCCAAAGCAGCCGGCGCCATCGGCCTTTTCGAGGCGCGCTACGGCGAGGAGGTACGCGTGCTGACCATGGGCGACTCGAAAGAGTTGTGCGGTGGCACGCACGTCGGACGCACCGGTGACATCGGCACTTTTCGCATCGTGAGCGAGTCCTCCCTTGCCGCCGGCGTGCGCCGCATCGAAGCGGTAGCAGGCGCCGCGGCCCTGGCCTTTGCCCAAGAGGAAGCAGGGCGTCTGCTGAGCCTAGGCCAGCTGCTCAAAACGAACCCGGACCAAGTCGCCGAGCGTATCGAACGCCTGCTCGAAGAGCAGAAAGCGCTGCAAAAGACCGTGCAGGCGCTCAAACGTCAACTCGTCGAAGGCGTCGCGGGGGTTTCAGAAGCGCAGCTCGAATCCGTCGGCGGCGTGAACCTGCTGGCCGAAGTAACGCCACCCACGGACATCAGCGTGCTGCGCGAACGCATCGACAAGCTCAAGCAGCAGCATGCCCCCGCCGTCGTCATCCTCGGCACCCGCAGCGAAGACGGCAAGGCTCTCCTTGCCATCGGCGTCAGCAAAGGCCTCGAAGGCCGCATCTCCGCCAAAGCCCTCATTCAAGCCGCCGCCCCCAAGATTCAAGGCGGCGGCGGCGGCCGCCCCGACTTCGCCCAAGCGGGCGGCGCCCAAGCCTCCGGCCTAGAAGACGCCCTAGCCACCGCCCAATCCCTCGCCCGAACCACCCTCGCATGTCAACCATGAGTGGTCAGCCACCTGGTTCTAAGGATCCAAACAGCATGGACGCCACCTTTTACGTCAGTTGAGGGTGTGGCCTCCATCCATGCCTTTCCGCTAGGCGCCTGAGGCGAGCGCACCCGCAGCCAGAGTCCGCAGCGACCTCAGGGAACGCGCGGGATTTATGGAGGGGCCGGAGGGCCGGCTCCGTTCCTTCACCAAAGGTGGACGGTTTGGCTTAGGGGGGGTCGGCGAAGTCGATGATGGGGAAGGGGGTGGTGCCGCCGGCGGCGGCTTCGCGGCCCATGGGTAGAGCGCTGTTGTCGCCGAAGCACTGGACGCTGCCGCGGTCGACGGCGACGCAGGTATGCGCAGTGCCGAGGCCTAGGGCGCGCACACCTGACAGCAGGGTGATCTGGACGGGGTTGGAGGTAGCGTCGATGACCTGGCCGAGTTGGCCGCCGGTACCGCGGCCCCAGCAGAGGAGGCGTGTGCCGCTAGCAACGCAAGTGTGGGCTGCGCCTGCGGCGATGCTTTGCGCTGAGGTCACGCCCAAGTGAAGGCGCGGGAGGACAATCGGGCCCGCTTCACCGGCCACGCCGGCTTCGCCGTCCACGTTGCGTCCCCAGCAGAAGACCTGCCCGTTGCGGGAAAGCGCGCAGGTGTGTGCGTCACCCAGGGCAAGAGCTTCGATAGACGTGGGCGGAGGGTCTGGGAATGTGACTTCGATAAGTGCTGCGCTTGCGTCGGGGGAGGCGCCGCCGCCGGACTGGCCTTCGGTGCGGTCGCCGAAGCAGAAGAGCGTACCGTCGCCTTGGACCGCGCAGGAATGCGCTGCGCCCGCGCCGATGGCCCGGACATCTTCGAGACCGACCACAGCCTGGGCCCGCGTTAGCTGCTCGGGCCCCGTAGCCGGCGCCGCACCTGTGACCTGACCGCGACGGTTATCCCCCCAACAGTAGACGTCGCCTTCTTCGGTAAGCGCACAGGCGTGGCGCGCACCCACCGCGAGTTCGACTACGCCTACGAGCGCCTCTTGGTCAGGGTTGCGGACCAGGACCGGTGCGGCTTGGTCGCTCGTGCTGTTGTTGCCCAGTTGGCCGTTGTCGCCCTTGCCCCAGCACATCACCGTGCCCGGGTTGTCATTGCCGTCTTCGATGGCGCAGCCAAAGCCATCGCCCATTCCGACTGCTTTGAGTTGCCGCCGGTCAAAACGCGGCTCGCCATTGAGGGCTGCGCTGAAACAGCGCAACTGGCCTTCCGGGTCGATCATGCAGGTTTCTTCGGCGTTTGCGCCAAGAGAGAGCGCTGTGGGCCGGGCGCAGGTGCCTTGCCCTAAACACGTTCCGGTGAAGGGGTTCGTCACGCCGGGCAGGACGCCAGTGAGACGCTCTAGGTCTTGCGCTGAGACGTTAAAGGTCCCGCAGGCGGGCTCCGTACACTCGGGGCCGCACTCGAGACATTCACGGAAGAGGCCTATAGGAAATACGCGCCGTTGGCCGGCCGCAAGACGGAGCTGACCGCGCCTGCTGAACACCTCGGTGCCGTCGAGCGAGCCGGTTATCGCAAGTTGAACCACGCTTTCCGACCTGGCGTCTTCACCCAGAATCGAGAGCGTGACCGGCAGTGCACTTTGGCTCGGGCCGAAGAGCAGCGCCTCGGAACGCTGCGGCTGTCCGGAACTGTCCGTTACCGTAAAGGTGATCGTGTTCAGCTCGTCCGGGACACTGAAGCTCGAATCCAGTACAACCACAACCTCCGAACGCGGACCGGGCTTACACGCGGCAAACGCCGTAAGGCTGGCAAGGGCCAAGACGTGTCCCAGGCGCAAAAGCGCAAGTGTCCAGTGTGCCGTGCGGGAGATGACACTTCGAACAGGGCGCGCGGGCGCCGGGATGAGGCAGCTAGTTTGCCGAGTAGACGCCGCGCCTGTCATAACGTTACTTTAGCGATTTTTGCACACATGAGCCATCTACGAGCTTAACCGATCTCAAAGGCGCGTTATAGTAAGGTGTAGCCGCTGCCTCGATGTCCCACATGACCCTTACTCCCTCCTGCCTACGTGTCCTGCTTGCCTCTGCCCTCCTTTTCGGGGCGGGCGGCATGCACTTCGCGGGCATTGCGGCCGCGCAATCCGAGGCACCCAACGCGGGCAAGGCCGCGCAGCCTTTGCCACAAGGCGAGGCGCGCGCCGCATTTGGCTCGGCGGTGGCGGCGGCCAAAGCCGGTGACTGGCAGGAGGCCGCGGCGGCTTTCAGGCGTTCATACGCGCTTCAGCCGCATCCCGTGACGTTGCTGAACCTGGCCGGTGCGCTGTCTCAGACGGAGGCGCTGCTGGAAGCGCGGGAAGCCTACGACAAGGTCCTCTCGCGCGACAGGTCGCACCTTAGCGAGGCGCAGATACGCGCCGCGGAAGGTGCGCTCACCGAGCTGGAGGCCGGTCTCGGGCGACTGACCTTTGAAGGCGGAGGCATAGAGCCAAGCGACCGGCTCTCGCTCGGGGGCGTCGCGCTCAGCGAAACGCCCCAGCGACTGTGGGTGCTGCCGGGTACCTACGAGCTTGAGCTCGCCCGGGCCGGCGGCCTTGTGCTCGGCCAAAGCGTCACGGTGAAGCGCGGCGAATCCGTCGACGTGCGCTGGGACGGTAGCCAAGCTAAGCCGCGCAAGAGCACCTGGCTCGACCCCGCCGCTGCCGGCGCTGCGTGGGAAGACCCTGCCCGTCGCACCCAGGTTGAACACCTCGCGAATCAAGGCCCGCCCTTTTCCGAGCCCGCCCCTAAAGCGGACGGCAGCCGCCGCCGCAACACCATCATTTGGGCGACCGTGGGTGCGCTACTGCTCGTAGGCGGCGCCGTTACCGCAGCCTACTTCCTCTGGCCTGGGCCCCCGGATGCCTTCGATGGCAGCGCCGACCCAGGTGCCATCACGGTGCGCTAGCCATCGCAGACCGCTAGCACCTTATAGGGCGCTAGCGCTTTCTTGGCGTGAGCAAGCGCGTCGGTCACACGGTTGCGTAGGGCACGTCAAGCCCGTCTACTTCGGGTGCCCGACGCGGCGAAGTCTTCGATGGACAGCTTTACCACGCCTTGATGGTGCTCCCCGCGAAGCTCCCTGGGAGCGTTTCG
>SLEO01000323.1 GCA_007124745.1 Myxococcales bacterium | reverse complement strand
AGCATCAACGGCCCTGGCCGCTCGGCCACCCTCGCCCTCAGCGCCGAACTCTGAGTGACTTCAGGACAGCTTCAGGCGGGAGCACGGTGACTGTGCGGAATGTAGCATCAGCACCGGCTTGCCCTCGCAATCAGACTTCGTGCTGGATCTCGCTCTTGCGCCTTCACTTGAGCACCAAAGTCTCTCCTTGGTGTCCTCAACGTTACGAATCACACCGTAACCGTTCAGGGGGGCATTTTAGCGAAATGTCCCCGGATTTTCGAGAGTGAATCCCGCAAAGCCTCCCCCACTCTGCCTTCGAGGTGGCCTAAAGCCGGCAAGCGGGGCCCCAACACCCACTTGCTCTTTCCTGCAGCGTTTTTGATTTATCGACCCCCTGAACGCTTACATCACACCCCCCCCTACACTGCCACCTTATTCACACATAAATATACGATATTCTTGATAAATACCGCTTCCGCGTCGACACGCTTAATGGTAACCTTTTTCAAAGGATTGCTTAGAGGACCCCGAAGCCATGAAAGAGTTAAACCGCCGCACATGGATGCATTGCAAACGGCTTGACCTTACAGGGGACGACCGCCGCGAAGCGCTGTCGCACCGCCGCCTGGCGGCGGACATTGTTCCGGCACTCGCTCCTCGACACCCAAGTGCCCTTGGATGCGTGATCGCCGCGGTTGGTCTGCTGGGTTGCAGCGTGGGTGGCGCGTCATCAGGGCCTATCGAGCTGCCCAAAGTCGACACCATTGAGGCCGTTGCCTTCCAATGCCGCTACGGGGCGGAAGATGCAGCGTTGGCCAACAGCTCAAGCTGTCCGCGCGCGGCCGGCGACTACGTACCAGGGACGGACGCGTGGCCGGAATGCATTTCTGACAGCGGCACCTACCAGCGTATACAAGCGACGGTGTCGTCGATTGCCCGCATCGAGCAGTTCGAACGCATCGCCGCTCTTCTCTTTCCTGGAAGCACGGGCCGTATTCTGGCCCCGGAAAGTACAGATAGCGTCGATGGTTCGGAGAAGGCGGAGGTCTCCGGATCCGTGGACGGAAACGTTCGGCCTGAGATCGTTCTTACGACACCCGACGCGTCTGACTTTCTGACCGCCCGGGAAATCTACCAGACGGATGAGGGCCTAGACTCGCGCGTTGTTCGCCGGTACGACCCTCACTTCAGCGTACCAGAGGACACCAACTGCGGCTCGGAAGGCACGCCCGCTGCCTTTCCTGAGTACTGCGTTGGCCCAGCCCGACTTCAGCCTATTCTTCTCGACGCGTTCGGCCAAGGCCTGGCGGCTAACGATGACGCGGAAACGCGCGTGGTGTCTGCAGCGCGCATCGAAGCCGCTTTGCTGTGGTTTCTCTACGCTTCGGTCTACAAAGAGGTCCTAACCTGCACGGATAAGGCACAAGATTGCGACTCGGGCTACGCCTACTACGCGGGCGGAGTCGATGCCTGCGACGGCTCCGGCCTCGGCCGTTATATTGCGCGCAGCTATCCCCTCGCTCACCAACGCGCCTGGGAGGGTATCTTGGCCGTGCGGTGCTGGCGTGACCTTGACAGCGCGCCCTCCGCGACCGACCTTGCCCTCCGTGACCGCGCCGCCGCGCAACTCGACCGAGCGGTACTCAGCGGCATGGCGGCCATCGTCCGCCAGCGCCTGGAAATACTCCGCGCATCATCAGGCCTGGCGCGCAGCGCCCATCAAGCGTTCGTGTCAACACTAGGCCCCGTACTAGAGCTAGGCATCCGCACCCGCGACGCCGCCGCCGGCACCCGCTACGCCACGCTCATCGCCTCCAGCCTGAGCAACGCCGAGATCGACGAAGCCATCAGCATCATCACCGCCCAGCTCCCCTGCCCCTAGCGCTTCACTGAGTATCATTGCGACACTTGGTTGCACCGTTATCAACGTTCCATCATACTAAAAGTAGCTAACCCGCCGGGCCTCTGCCTTATGGCACGCTCTCTTACGGCGGGTATTTTTTTACCCTAGCGGGGTGGAGTTCGTGGAGTACTCGAAACCCGCGCTCACAATCGAAGAGCAGGTAGACCAGCTTCTCGACCGCGGGATGGTCGGCACTCGAGACAGCATGGTCCGGCGTCTGAGCGTGGTTTCGTACTACCGGCTCAGCGGCTACTGGTTTCATCGAAAGCTATCGGATGACTCATTCGAACCAGGGACGTCTTTCGACGTCGCGTGGAAGCAGTACATGTTCGACCGAAAGCTGCGCCTCCTACTAATGGACGCGATCGAGCGCCTTGAAGTCGGACTTCGGGTCCAGTTTTGCAATCACCACGCGCTTCAGCATGGGCCCTTCGGCTACGCGACGGATTCGCGTTCGACGCCACAGTTAGGTGCGGAGCAGCGACTCAAGCTCATCGCGCAGATCGATCGTGAAGCGCAGCGTAGCCGGGAGCTGTTTGTGCGTCATTTTCGGGACAAATACGGAACTTCTCATCGACACTTGCCTTTGTGGATGGCCATCGAAACGATGAGCCTCAGTTGCGTCATTAGGCTGTGGCAAGCTTCTTCCGACTCGGTGAAGGGGCCCGTGGCGGCAGCCTTTGGCGTCAGCGAGAAAGTCCTAGAGTCTTGGCTATGGACACTGAACGAGGCACGAAACGTGTGCGCTCACCACGGCCGGCTGTGGAACCGTGAGTTCGGAATTAAGCCTAAAATCCCTCGCAGATACCACCACCCCGAATGGCACACGCCGGAACCAGTCCCCAACCATCGCGTGTACGCAGTTCTAACAATCTCGGCATATTCGCTTTCGCGCCTCGCCCCAAACAGCACCTGGCAGGTACGGCTACGACAACTAGTAGAGGCTTTTCCAGATATTCCGACGAAAAACATGGGATTCCCGGACGCATGGCTGAGCAGCCCCATCTGGAAAGGGGCAAGAGACATGCGCTGAGCAGGAGCCGACTCGATGCCTCAACCTCTCCGGTAGACAGCGCAGAGCTGCCGGAAAGCGTTGCGCAGGCTAGCGTGAGCGTTCAAACGCGCCTTGAGCGAGATGGCATCAAAAACAGTGGATATGCACAACCTCACGCCCAACCACTTGAGATATGTTAGGAAGGCTCCCCTTCAAAGTATTCGGCGCCCTTGACCTGTCGGTGGGGGTCGATTCAGGCGCGCGATCTCTCGTGATACCCTGAGGGAGTGAGGGGGCGTCGCGGATGGTGTGGGGTGATGTTCGCGGCTCGACCTGGAAACGGGTCGCTACAATGACCCGGCCTACTCACCCGATGGTCGCGTCTTGGTCCTGGTGGACTTCAACACAACACCGCAGCGCCTCGTTGTTCTCCGGCGCGCTGAGGTTGAAGATGACTTTGCCGTGACCGATAGCTGGCCAGTAGACGCCTTCGGCTTCACCACCGTGGGCGACAGCCACCTCGCCCCGAATGGCGACCTCTACGTCATCGCGGGTGTCGACGGGACACCGGTCGGCAAAGAGCGGATCTACCGCGCGCCGCTGCTGCGTTAGTTCCGGCGACTATGCACTTGCAAAGCGCTGCGGCTTTCGCGAAGCTTGGGGCCACACGAGGGCATGATGAACGACAACAGGCGCTACGAGCGATTCGAAACCAGCTGGAGCGTCGACTACGCAAGCGGCGACACCTTCCTTTTCGCCTACATTCAGAACATCAGCGAGATGGGTATCTTTATCCGTACCGAACGGCCCCTGCCAATTGGGACGCTGCTGACCTTACGTCTCGCACCACCCAACGAAGACGTCCTCGAACTCCGCGGCGAAGTCGTTTGGATCAACCCCATTAAGCTACGCGAATCGAACCCCAACCCAGGCATGGGCGTCCGCTTCACCGACTTCGACGAAACGCAGCGAGAACGCGTCGTCGAACTCGTCCGTACCATCGCCTACCTCCGGCAGCACGGCGAGCACTAGCGTCCCTTCACTCGAAGGCGAACGCGAAAGGCATGGCGCTCGGTCCTGCCGTATCCGTAAGGGTCACGCTGACGCTGAACGCCTCAAGCTGACTTGTCTGCGTCGCGATGGTTGTTTGCGAGTCCGAGACATCGGGAACCGAGTCTGGAATCCGCAGCTTCATCGAAATGCATTCGGTCCGGGCACCCGCGGAGGGCAGCAGGCTTAGCGTTCCGACCTCAAGCCTGGCGACATCGCCCTGACGGGTGACAGAGTAACGCGGCAGCACATCTACCCCAAGCCCCATGGTCCCGCGGCTGCCGACTTCGACCTCGAAATCGTTGCGTTGGCCCGCCACACTACCCGACGCCGTGGCGCTGAGGACTATCCGGGCACTTGAGGGCGATTGCACAATGCGCAGCGCGTCCGTAAAGCGGACGGAGAGTGCAACGGTTTCACCGGGAACCAGCTCCGGCAAGTCAGAGCTGTCGCTGTAGGACGCCGTCCAGGTGGTCACCCCACCGGCTTCGTTTGCATCCAGCTCCCAAGCCGTAGCCTCCAGGGAGCGCTCGATAGAGATGTCTGCGTCTAACGGGCAGGTGTCCGATGGCGGGGCGTCGACCAAGGGAGCACTCTCCCCAGGAGCTTCGTCACTGCACGCGCCCAGGCCGACCCAAGCGAATGCCAGCACACAAAGCGCCCGGCCAATGCCTGGTGCCCGAGCCGCATCTGTCTTACCTAGCGTGGCCACGCAAGACGCGTTGTTTGGGCGAACACCTGGCGTAGGGATGGTCTCGTGGGACATGCGCTGTTCCTTGTATTTGGGCACGCTTGAGCGACGTTTGCGGGAGTGTGCGTCACCTACTCGACGGTGACGGTCTT
>SLEO01000296.1 GCA_007124745.1 Myxococcales bacterium | reverse complement strand
TGCACTAGCTGCTCTATCTCGACCGCGCTCAGCACCTCTGTCATCGCCCAGGCATGATCCCGCCTGACGATCCGTCAACGGTTTTTCACCCCGATACGTCCGACTCGAAGCGCTCAACCACTAAACACGAAGTGGTTTCCGAGGGGATCCTTCAGCTTGCACCCTTTACTTGCAATCAAACTCCAAAAGCGCTGAAGACCCCAGACCTTTCCCAAAGCACTCCATTTCAACAGTTTCGCCGACATGGATTTCACGCACCCAATCGCTGATAGGCAGCCTTGCTGCCGCGATCGAATCATCCCACTGACCTAGCTCTATCAGTGCCATCTTGCCTGATTTTCTCACGGCCATGACCACTCCGACAAGACGAATCCACTTGCGCTCATATTTCTCGGATGCTGCTAGTTCGTTAGCGCTATAGTCTCTTAGCAGATCATCTGCCCTTACCTTCGGTAGCTTCGAATACCTCTGATTCTCCTTGCTAGCCGATTCGAGTCGACGCAACAAACCTTTTCCATGCTTAGTCCACTCAACCTTACCACCGCGACTCTCACATCCCTCCTCCTCCATTTTGTAGAATGCCAATGGCATACTATCATTCACAACTTCGGCGTATAGGCGAACACTTGCGCTTTGGTTGTCTAGCAAGGGTGTCGAACACGTAAGCACTGGACGCACCGGGTACTCTTTCCGATGTTCCCCGCAAGACCCGTCGAGATAGCTCCATTTGACCAGACCTGGCTTCGCACCGCTAAAAGACTCAGATACCATAGTCGGCATCTGACAACCGAAGCTACTCCATAGCATCCGAACCGCTTCCTCCCGCTGCATCAAGTCTCCGTCCTCCTTCCAAAAGAAACGAATCTCCGCGCAAAAGTGCGGCTCACCGTCATATCTTACCAACATCGACGAGGGAATAGCGCCCAATTCAGCGATCCTCTCTTGACTTTGAACCAGACACCCTTCCTCTAAAGTCGATGGCTCAGGGGATTCCTTAGACTTCTCCTCGACCACTGCGCCATTCATCTCTTCCGGCTCTTTCGCTGCTAGCTGACCTGATATACTCCCATGTACGTCGACGTATCTCGCGTGATTATAGGATTTATCCTGCACGGAGCTCGTCGATTGACGGGCCGCCTCCACGTTTCGGTTTGCCCTTTCTATTAGAAGCTGCTCGCGCGATGGTGGCATCGCAATTATTCCACATGCCGCAATTTGGTTCACCACTAGCAGCGATGCAATTCGAAGACAACTATCACAACTAGGCACTGCACCCTCCCGAACACCCTCACGCGGCCTCGCACTAGTTTGCATCAAACAAGATAACCTTCATGGCCACGACTGAATCTCGCACGCGCAGCGGTCTTTCGCGCAATGCTCTAAAGAAATCATTGCGAACAGGTTTTCAGAAAAGCGAATAGGTGCGCAATTCAATTCGACGCGCCTTTAGGGGGGTGTCGCATGGGTCGCTTCTTGGAACGCTCCCAGCAGCGTGTTTATATCGACCTAGCGGCAAGTTCGTGGCGCGACGTGCACCGGAATACCCTGCACCAGCCTGGGGCTGCGCGCAGCCAGGCAGCCGTGCCTAGGCACGCTGGACGGTTCCGGTCAGCGTATCCAGGCGGACCTTAGTTGGCGAACGTGGGCTTTCGCGATGGTGGTTAGAGGCGGGTGTATCTTAGGCGGAGGGCGTTGCCGATGACGGAGACTGAGCTGAGGGCCATCGCTGCGCTGGCGAGCATTGGACTTAGCAGCAGGCCCACTAGTGGGTAAGCGATGCCCGCTGCGAGGGGCACGCCTAGCGTGTTGTACACAAATGCGAAGAACAGGTTCTGGCGGATGTTCTTCATGACTGACTGGGAGAGCTTGCGTGCGCGAACGATTCCGCGGAGGTCGCCCTGAACTAGCGTGACGCTTGCGCTCTGCATCGCGACATCGGTGCCGGTGCCCATGGCGATGCCGACGTGGGCCGTGGCTAAGGCCGGGGCGTCGTTCGTTCCGTCGCCCGCCATCGCCACCGTTCGGCCTTCGGCCTTGAGGCGCGCCACGATGTCGTTTTTCTGTGCGGGCAAGGCCCCTGCGTAGACCTCATCGATGCCGAGCTGCTGCGCCACGGCGTTCGCCGTGCCCTCGTTATCACCGGTGAGCATCACGATACGCAGGCCGGCCGCTCGAAGGTCGCGCAGCGCTTCGGGCGTCGACGCCTTGATCGGGTCGGCGACGCCAAGGAGCCCGGCCACTTGGCCGGCGATAGCGAGAAAGACCACCGTCTGGCCCTCCGCCCGCAGCCGCTCGGCGTCGCCCGCAAGAGAAGCCACGTCCGCACCATGCGCCTCCAGCAGCGCGGTATTGCCCAGGGCCACATCGCGTTCCCCGATGCGGCCCAGGACTCCCTGTCCCGTTACCGAACGAAAGTTCACCGCATCTGGAACGGAAACGTTGCGTTGCGCGGCGCCGGCGACAATCGCCGCGGCCAAGGGATGCTCGCTGGTCTTCTCAAGGGCTGCTGCGAGCGCGAGCACTTCTTGGTCATCGAAGCCCTGCTGGGAGATGATGGTGACTAGGGACGGCTTGCCCGCCGTGAGGGTGCCCGTCTTGTCGACCACCAGCGTGTCGACCTTCGCGAGCAGCTCGAGGGCCTCCGCATGCTTCACCAGCACGCCGACCTGAGCGCCACGACCGGTTCCCACCATGATGGACATGGGCGTTGCGAGGCCAAGGGCGCAGGGGCAGGCGATGATCAGCACTGCGACTGCATTCACGAGGGCGTAGGCGAGACGCGGCTCCGGGCCGAAGAGACCCCAGACGATGGCCGTGAGCACAGCGACGAGGACAACGGTGGGAACGAACCAAGACGCCACCACGTCCGCAAGCCGCTGAATGGGTGCACGGCTGCGCTGAGCCTCGCTGACAAGGGCGACAATCTGCGCGAGCAGCGTGTCTTTGCCGACGCGCTCGGCACGCATCAGGAAGGTGCCGTTGCCGTTCAGCGTACCGCCGGTGACGCGCGCGCCCGGCGACTTCTCGACGGGCATCGCTTCGCCGGTGATGGTGGACTCGTCGACGGCGGACTCACCGTCCACCACGCTGCCGTCGACGGGCACCTTTTCACTCGGGCGTACGCGCAGCGTGTCGCCGGCGACGACGTCTTCAAGCGCAACGTCAACCTCCTCGCCGTTGCTTGCTACGCGGCGCGCCGTCTTCGGCGTCAAGCCAAGGAGGGCGCGAATGGCGCCGGATGTCGCGTGGCGCGCGCGCAGCTCAAGCACCTGACCGAGCAGCACCAGCGTCACGATGACGGCCGCTGCCTCGAAATATACGGGCACAACGCCACTGTGAGACAGGGTGTGCGGCAGGAGTCCGGGGAGGAACGTGGCAAACACGCTGAACCCGAACGCCGCGAGGGTGCCGAGGGCGACAAGCGTGAACATGTTGAGGCGGCGCGTGCGCATCGACGTCCAGCCGCGCTGAAGAAAAGGCAGCCCGCCCCAGAGGACCACGGGGGTAGCGAGGGCGAGCTGCAACCAGGTGTTCAGTGCAGGCGAGATGACGCGTTGCACGGGCTGTCCCGGCAACATGTCGGACATCGCGAGCAGGACCGTAGGCACCGTGAGAGCCGCGCTCACCCAGAACCTGACCTGCATGTCGGCGAGTTCCGGGCTGGGTGCATCGGAAAGCGACACGGCTTCTGGCTCAAGGGCCATGCCGCAGATGGGGCACGCGCCCGGCGCGGAAGCCCGAACCTCCGGGTCCATCGGGCAGATGTAGACGACGCCTTCGGCCGCCGCGGGTGGTCGCTTGGAGGCCTCGCTGTCCGCTGCCGGGGACGCGCCCAGGTAGCGGTCTGGTTCAGCGGCAAACTTAGTTTTGCAGCGCGGGTTGCAGAAGTAGTAGACGGTACCTGCGTGCGCATGGGAGCCGCCCCGTGCGGAAGCGGGGTCGACGGTCATGCCGCAGACCGGGTCCTTCGCCTTGAGCGGCGGTGACGCTCCCTCGGTTTGATGGGCTGGGGTCGTGCAGCACGCTGCATGGTCGTGACGCTTGCTGTGACTCATTCGGACTCCTTGCTTCTTCAGCGCTGTGACATTCTCCCGATCTACAGGAGGACGGGCGCTTGGGCAGGCGGTGTGCTCGACCGGACGCGGCGCTTGAGTTTTGCCTCCTCAAGGGCACAGAAGAGGACGGGGACAACGAAGAGCGTGATGAGCTCGATGGCCATGCCGCCGACGGCGGGCAAGGCAATCGGCATCATGATGTCCGAACCTCGCCCTCGCGAGGTGATGACGGGCAGGAGGGCGAGGATGGTGGTCGCGGTGGTCATCAGGCAGGGGCGTACCCGCCGCATGCCCGCCTCTAGCGTGCGGGCGTGGATGTCGTCCCGCGTGCGCGGGGGCGCCTCTTCAAAACGCTGCTTGAGGTAGGTCGAGAGCACGACGCCGTCGTCCGTTGCAATCCCGATGAGGGCAATGATGCCGACCCACACGGCGACGGAGAGGTTGACCGTACCGATCTGAAAGAGGTCCCGCATCGATGTGCCGAAGACCGAAAAGTCGAGAAACCAAGTCTGTCCGTAGAGCCAGATAAGTAGGAAACCGCCGGATACAGCGACCACGACGCCGCTGTAGATAATGGCGGTGACGGCCACCCGGTGGAACTGCAGGTAGAGCAGGATGAAGACCAAAAGGAGTGCGACGGGGATGAGCAGCGTCAGCCGTTTTTCGCTGCGCAGCTGATTCTCGTAGCTACCGGCGAACACGTAGCTGACCCCGTCGGGAACCGTCAGCG
>SLEO01000017.1 GCA_007124745.1 Myxococcales bacterium | reverse complement strand
GCGCGTCACCGTGGAAGCTTTCGCCGTGGGCAATCTTGGCGTCGATACCGCGAATGGCGAGGTTCAGCATCGCGAGCCGCCACGTCGTGTGATTTGACTCCTGGCCGTAGATGCTGACATCGCCGATGCGCCCGCCATGGGCTTCGACGAACTTCTCGCTCGAAACGAACATGCCCCCCGAACCGCAGCACGGGTCAAAAACGCGGCCCTTGTAGGGCGCGAGCATCTCCACAAGCAGGCGCACTACGCACTGTGGCGTGTAGAACTGGCCGCCGTTCTTGCCTTCCGCCGACGCGAAGAGCGTAAGGAAGTATTCGTAGACTCGCCCTAGGACATCACGAGAGCGGTTCTGCTTGTCCCCGAGGCCGATGGTGCCGATGAGGTCGATGAGTTCGCCGAGGCGCTGCTTGTCGAGGGCCGGACGCGAGTAGTCTTTCGGCAGCACGCCTTTGAGCGAGGGGTTGTCGCGCTCAACGGCAACCATCGCGTCGTCGAGGAGTTTGCCAATCGTCGGCTGCTTTGCATTGGCCTGCAGGTGCGACCAGCGCGCGTCCTTCGGCACCCAGAAGATGTTGTCGGCGCGGTACTCGTCGGGGTCCTCTGGGTCCGCGCCCGCTTGCTTGTCCGCGACGAGCGCGGCGTACTTCTCCTCGAACGCGTCGGAGATGTACTTGACGAAGATAAGCCCGAGGACGACGTGCTTGTACTCCGCCGCGTCCATGTTGTTGCGCATCTTGTCGGCGGCCTGCCAAAGCTTCGCCTCGAAGCCGAGCGTCGCCCCGCTAGTTGCGGACGCAGCGTCCTCTGCTTCGGAGGCCTTCGGTCGACCGCGCTTCTTCTGGCCCGTCTCAGTCTTCGCCATGTTCAAAAGTCCTCGCTGCGCTGTACCGCCTTCTGGCGCTCTATCCACGCGTCAATATCAGCGCGCTTGAAGCGCCACTGCCCACCCACCTTGAAGGCCGGAAGCTGACCCTTCTGCGCCAACGTGTACACAGTCTTCTCCGCAACCTTAAGCAACCGTGCCACCTCAGGCAGCGTGAGAATCTCATCCGTCATGGTCCGAAAGCCCGCCAACGCTTGGCAGACTTTGCCAGCGCAAGCCAACCTACCCCGCGCTACGCTCGCGCGTCAACGCACACAGCCAACCCACGACCGCAGCAAAGCTAAGGGCACCCAGGCGCGAGGGCGCCCCTGTGGGTGGCTCCCATGGTGGAAACGCTCCCTGGGAGCGTTCCTTGTGGTGCCAGCGGCGGGTATGGGCCCTGATGTGCGCCGCGCTACCGCTAACCCTCGCGGCGAAGCGGAAAAGGCAGCTCTCGATTCTTGAGGCTTCGTAGCGAAGTGCTACGCATGGGCGATGGTGTTTCCTAGTTGTCTTCGCCTCGATATAAGCCTTGGAGCGCTGACTGGCTTGCTGGTAACGACCACGGCGCCTTTGCTTGGGTGTTCCGCGATGCAGGCGCCCGAGCAAGATAAGGATTCATTCAACGTTAAAACTCAGAGCCAGCCTGACTTCGAGGCGTGCATGATTCAGACTGATTTACGCAGATTACCGGTTGTTATTCGAGCGTTCGCGTGCGGCGCAAGTTCCGTCAATGCGTACTATGATGGTAACCGTGAACAACCCGAGTTTGGCGACGGATATGTTCTGCTGACAAATCTTGGACTCGCCACATTGGGTTGGTATGTAAACGGGGCGCGCCAGGTGTTGGCGGTTCCCGTTAGTAACGCAGAGGAGTGTCCGACTGCGCCACTCCCTGTCCTAGAGCAGGGCGTCTACTCATTTTTTTTGCATGACATCCCAGTATGCGGTCAGCGGGACCACGAAAGCTAGGGGAGGACACGCGAGCTTTCGCGTGACCAAACGGGGGTTTGACGGAGGATCCCCGAGACGAGCGGATACGCGAGCTTGAAGTGCTTGTAACGGTGCTTCAGGCCAAGGCCGCGAAGCTGGAGCCATGGGTAGGGGCCAACTCGCAGAACTCGTCGAGGGTACCGTCGTCAGGCAAAGGCAGGTAGCAGAAGCTGCGGGCATTGAAAACGAGCGGCCCTGGCTGGCTCTTCCGACAGCACTATGGGTCAGGTGGTTCGCTTGGGAGCCTTATGGGGCATGTTCTTCATGCCCAAGACGTTCAGGGACATCGACCGGGCCACGCTTGAGCGTCGCGACGCGCCTGCAGGCTTCCGCGTCTTCCGAGAGGCTGCGATGAACGCGACTGATGCACCAGGACTACGGTGACCACTCACGCAAGGCCGTCATCGAGTTCTTCACAGACGGCATCAAGTTCTGGAACCCGGGCGATAGCTTCGCCGACGAAAAGCACCTGCTAGAACCCGATGAAAAAGGCGTGCGCAACCCCGCTATCGCGATGGCTATCCGCCGCATCGGCACGTGTGAGCAGGCAGGCACCGGTCTTTGTATGATGCAGCGCGAGTGGCAGGCGCTCGGACACGCCCCGCCAACCAACACGAACGCCCGCGCCCACAAATCGTTCGCGACGTTCCTGCCCGACTTGCGGGCGCTCGCAGCCCCTGAAGTGGCGCGCTGAGCGCACCAGCAGGCGATGTGCCTGGGCCAACTGGGCCAATCGCCGCGAATACCTGGGCCTTGTTCCGGCGGTGCGCTTCTAGCGCTTTGCGGACACACTCCGCTTATTGTGATGTCTGGGCTTCGAGATGCGGGCTTCTTTGCGCTTATCCTAGCCGAGCCGACTCCTCTACCATCATCACGCAATCCAAATCCAGCTCAGTGGATGAGCTGCTCCCCCACTTGCGACCATCGTCAGAAAAAAACTCCGCGAGTAGGTTGTGTAAGTCTTACCTGCGCATTTAGCCTACCTGTATGGCACTGTCACATCGCGTTTACTGTATACATCCATATCGACATATCAATGCGCTCTGTATGGTCCTTGCGCTGTCTATGTACTCCGCATGTGATCTCGCTGACCTGCAGGGAAGCGCTATCGACGCAGAAGATACAGAGCATGACGCGACACCGGGATCTGGCAGCGATGGCGCGGCTCACTATCTCGAGGATGTCTCAATTGTTGTAGATGGAGAAAGAAATGCGCAGGTTGTCGAAGGTCGTAGCACTCACGCGTTTAACGTTCGGCTGTCATCTCCAATCTCATCAGACATTGAAGTGATGCTAGTGCCTTCGGAAGGAAGCAGGCTAGAGGTGTTGGCCCAACCACACACGTTCACGCCAGAGACATTCAATGATGCGGTGCCGTTCTTGATTTCTCTACCAGACAATGAAGAAGCTGAGGGAACCGTTGTGGAACAAGTCACCTTTGTAGCGAAGAGTCATAACGGAGGCGCAATCCCAATGCCAGTAGCCAAAGAAGTCGTTCTAGTAGACGACGACGCTCCAGGCCTCATTGTGGAAATATCCAACGACAGGCAACACAGGCATGGTAGCCGCGTTTCCATTCGGCTTTCATTGTCGGCGCCGCCGGTGGATGACGTCGTAGTGAGCATATCTAATAGAGATGGTCTTGCATTTACATACGGTAATAGTCAACAGTCGAACAGCGAGGACCCGGGAAATATTGTCGTGTTTACATCTTCGAATTACTGGTCACCTGTAACGCTTGTAATTGACTACGCGGGCGATGCAATTCCATCTAGGTTCACAGAGATTGTCCACTCCTTCGCCGTTCTCGCTCAATCAGACGTGGGCTATCAGAATGTACAGGACCGAAATGTTGTATTTGGTGTTGTTGAAGATAGCGTACCCAGATTCGCGTTCCGATATCTGACCCCTCCGAATCGAACCCCGTTGAATACCCACAGGATTGACTTCGAGTATTCGGCGGATGTCGATCTGTACCGATTGCCACCAGATGAGAGAAGAGTGTGCGTGAGTCTAAGCACCATTCCATCTGGCATTGTGAGAGCACGAATCGAGGCGCACCCGTGGATCGAGCTTGCACGCTACGACTTCGATTTGGACTTCGAAAACGGCATTCGTCATTGCATAGATGTCGTGCCACTGCACAAGCCTTTGCCTGGGGTGTCGCAGGCACTTTCGCTAGTTGCAAGGGTTGTCGAGTCCGAGGATCCTGACTACGAGGACGAACAATCCACGATGGATATCAGGTTCAGGGGGCTTAGCCTCGAGGAATGGCTGTTTGAGTGAGTGCTACGTGCTCGCCACACGTTTCTGGGTCGCTGGGGCGGGCGTAGGGGACCTCCCAGGAAACCTCCCCAGGACTGCTCCCGACACCCCCTCGGGCGCAGCGCTCCAGGAGAGCCGTTGCGGCAGCTTATTCAGCGAGCATTGCGGCTCGCTAAGCTTGGCTTTGGCTGATCTTGACAACACGTTGTCTCAGTACACGGACCAGGCCTGAAGTAAGCACCTTGGAGCGGGGTGCGGAGCATGGAAACTTCCCTGGGAGCGTTCCTGCTTCGGCGCCGGGTCCTCAGCGCGCAGGCGCGCGTGTCATGGGAGGGCTTCGTTGGGGACTATTTGCGCGAGGTATTGCTCCACGGGAGTGCAGAGGATACCGTCGATTTTAAGGGGGTGTTTTCCACGATAGAGCAGTCTTGCTTCGGCTTCCGGGTAATCATCGAGAAAGGTCTTGAGGCCGCGTAGATCTTTCGTGTGCACTTTGTCCGCGTGTTTAACCTCAAGTGCGAGAAACGTGTCTTCTCCGTAGACGACGAAATCGACTTCGTTGCCCGCTCGGGTACGCCAGAAATAGAGCGCCGCGTCTTGGTTGCTGTAGTCCACCCAAGCCCGAAGGTGCTGCGCTACAAGTCCTTCAAGCGCCGCGCCTGCGGTCTCGCTCCCGCGGT
>SLEO01000274.1 GCA_007124745.1 Myxococcales bacterium | reverse complement strand
GCCACGGCGACTGAATCCCCAAAACCGCCTGATACAGCTCCACGTCTCGCATGGGCCCTTACATCCCTCATGGTCACGCCCCCGATCAAGCCCCACCCACGACATTCTCTGAAGAGCCGAGCTTCCGCGGTCTTAGTGTATCGATACCCATCTCGGGGGAGTGCACAACAGTGAGTCCGGAGTCAAGCATCCACACGCTTCATAGGTGATTGCGGCGTTGCGTGACTGCTTCATGAGGTGGCCGTTTGCCCGAGTCGCGTGAGTCCGTTTGCAGCATGCGTAAGGTGGGCGTGTGCCATGTCCGCAGGCATTCGTGGTGGTTGCAACGAGTCGCTCGCGGGCCGTGATGCACTTAATTCTTCATAGATGGTTAGGACTTGTGGGGGAATGACTTCGTCGGGTACGCGTAGGAGTCCGATGCCTCGCAACGCCTCACCAAGTTCCGTGCGGCTGGTGAGTGCGATGAAGAGGGGGGCCGTAATGAGCGGTAGGGCGATGGGGAGCATCCACCAACGCATGGTGGCGTCGGTCGCGGCTGCCAGGCAGGCGATGGCACCACCCACTATGACGGGTGCCTGACAAGCGTGGAGGCTCTCGGCTAGCGTTAGCTTCTCGCTGGCGCGGGAGGCGGGGGCCCAGGTAACAGGTTTGCCGCGGAACATGTTTAGGATGAAGCGAGCGTGAAACGTGGCGCGTACTGGAAATAGGAACACGGAGACCAGAAACTCCAGGAGGTCGCTTACGAGCAGCTGCGCGTACGCTCGAGCGGGAGCGCGTTGGTGGGTGTACTCGCTGAGCGTGAGTAGCCAGCCCGTCGCGCGTCCGAAGAATATGAGGACGGCGGTGGCGGCGAGTAGCCACGTTGCAGGGTGCTCTAGGAGCGCGAGCCCGTCTCGAAGCGTGGTCTCTTGGACGACGGTTAGCTCGATGCCAAAGCGGATATGGAGGAAGCGGCTGACGAGACCGAGCAGGCCGAATGCCAGCGCGAGCGGCCCGACGAAGTATTCAAGGGCTGAGAGCCAAATGATGACGCGGTTTTTCCAGGGGAGCGTGCTGCCCACGCAGACGCGGGAGATCTGCACGCTACCCTGGCACCAGCGTTGTTCCATCTTGGCGAGCTCGAGGAGGTTGGGGGGCGTCTCTTCGTAGCTGGCGCAGGCTTCCGACCAGATTTCTACCTCGTAGCCCGCACGCCTCAGTAGCGCGGCTTCCAGCAGGTCGTGGCTCTTGATAACGCCACCGAAGGGCGGACGCCCAGAGAGCTCTGGCAAGCCGCAGTGCGCGGCGAAGGCCGCCACCCTGAAGAGCGCATTGTGGCCGTAGAAGTTGCCGTCTTGCCTGAACCAGAGACGCCGACCTAGGGCGCCGGATCGCGCGCTGAAGTGCGCGGAGAATTGCATGGCGCGGGCGAACACCGACCGGCCTAACGCAAAGCCGATGCGGCTCTGGAGCAGACCGAGCTTCGGGCGACGGTCCATCTCCGCAAGCATACCGGCGAGGGCATCGCCACCCATGATGCTGTCGGCGTCGAGCACGAGGGCATAGGTGTAGGCCCCGCCGTGACGCTGAATGAAGTCCCGTAGGTTGCCGCTCTTGTACCCCTGATTCTCAGCGCGTGCGCGATAGTACACCGGCAATGCGGCCCGCGCTTCGAGGGCGAGGAAGGCGGCCCACTGAGCCTCCAGGATGGCCGGCTCTTGGGAGTCGGAGAGAATGACAAGGTCGCAGTTTTGGCACTCGGGGTGACTGGCGACCGATTGGAGCGTGGCTTCGATACCCTGGAAGGTGCGCGTCACGTCTTCGTTGTAGATGGGCACGAGAATCGCGGTTCGCTGGCGCAGGCGCGCCAGCGAAATAGGTGCCGCTTCGGCCGCCGGCACGGACACGGCGGCCCCCTTGCCTGCCTCGTTGCCAGTCCAGTTGCTGGCCCTAGGTGCAAGTGCGGTTGAGCGTGACCGCATGAGTTGCCAAAGAAGGCCTGAAGCACTTTCCCAAAGGGCAAGTAGCTGCCAGCCCACGAGAATGGGGAACATCGCGAGCGTCACTATGTCGAAGAGGCTCCAGCCGCCACCCGCTAGAAGCGATGCGAGCAGCCAGGTTGACGCCGTCGAGCCCAGGGCAAGGAAGGCCAGCATGGGAATGGCGCGCACCCAAGCGCCCGCTTCGCGCTGCAACACGCGCGGCGCGCGAAAACTTTGATCCGGCATCGCGAGGGGCGCCTGAGTGGGCATGTGGCTGAGGTAGGTCGCGCATGTTGCCTTGCGGTCCCAATCCGCGTCTTGGGGGGGCACGCCATTCTGCCAGACTTCCGAGTTTGCGATGCGCCGCGCCTGTTGCGTTCGGTTGGCTGCTCCCAGGGGGGTCGCGCGTCCCAACGTCGCACAGGTTCCGCCGGACCGGGTACCGCCCCGCTCCCCGAAGACCAAGGGGGTCTCCTTTCTGGGGGCGCGTGCTGTGCCCGCCGACGTGTGCAGCCCCGTCGCGATGAGGGTAGGCTCTGCAGCGAGGAGAGTGCGTGAGCTTCTTGCCATGTAGGTGACGAAGTGCAGCGATGGTGCCAATGGCTATTCATACGAAATGATTGATATAAAAAGAGACGCTAGGTGTTGCCTTGGCAGCGAGTCAGGGAAAGATTCCCGCTTCGGTCACTTCTCGGCAGGGAATAAATCCCTGATGCGATAGGCTTCGCAACGGTCTGAGAGCCTGCCGTGGCGTAGCGTGCACGCCGCATTTCTCGGAGCGGTGCTCGACCTTTGGCGGCGCTCGCCTAAAGCAGTGGGGTGGCGAAAGCGAACCTGCGTATTCTGGTCGTCGATGACGAAGCCGCCATGCGCGAGGTTCTCGAAGCGCGCCTTTCAGGTTTCGGGTACGCGGTCGCAACGGCCGCGTCGGGCGTAGAGGCCAGTGCTCAACTGAATGCTGCCGCGTTTGACGTCGTGATTTCCGACCTCGTGTTGCCGGACCTATCCGGCCTTGAACTCATTACGCGGGTACGCACCCTTCAGCCCAACGCGCGCATGCTCATGATGACGGCCTACGGGACTATCGCGACGGCGGTCCAGGCGATGAAGCTTGGGGCCGTCGAGTTTCTCACGAAGCCGCTGGATTACGTAGCGTTGAGGCGTCTTCTGCTTGAGGTGAGCCGCCAGCTTCCGAGCGCTGCCGAGCAGCCACCGCAGCGCTCTCATGCGTCTGCGTCCCGCGGCCAAGCGGAGATCTGCGCGGGCCTGCTCGGCTCTAGCCAGGCTCACCGGGACCTGTGTGCGGCCATCGACGCGATGGGCCCTACCTCGGCGCCGGTGTTTATCGTCGGGGAGAGTGGCGTGGGCAAGGAGCTCGTCGCCCGTGCGCTGCATGCGCAGAGCCCGCGGGCCGAGACACCTTTTGTGGCGGTCAACGCGGCCGCTATCCCTGACGGGATGACGGAAAGCCTGCTGCTAGGCCATGTGCGCGGTGCCTTCACCGGCGCCGTCGACAACCGCAAGGGGCTCTTCGAGCAGGCGTCCGGCGGCACCTTGTTTCTAGATGAGATTGCGGAGATGCAACCCGGCTTGCAGGCGAAGCTGCTGCGTGTGCTCGAAGACGGACGGGTGCGGCCTATGGGTGCGGCAACGGAAGTGCAAACCGATGTGCGCCTGGTTGCGGCGACCAACCGCGAACCCGAGGCCGCCATACGCGAGGGCTTTTTGCGTGAAGACCTCTACCACCGACTCAACGTGCTGCGCATCGATGTGGCACCGTTGCGGGAGCGCCTCGAAGACATCGACCCGCTGGCGCAGCACTTCCTCGCCTACTTCAACGCGCGCTACGACACCGATATTTCGGGCATAAGCGAGGAGGCGCGCCTGCGCCTTCACCGCTACAGATGGCCTGGCAACGTGCGTGAGCTGCGCAACGCCATGGAGCGCGCCTGCATCTTAACGAAAGGCGGCGTGCTCGATGCACACCTGCTCCCGCATACAACGCTTCCAGCACCTTCGGCCGCCGGGGGTATCGTCATTCCTCCGGGTGTCACCCTCGCCGATGCCGAGCGCATCCTGATTCTGGAGACGCTCCGGGAAGTTCAGGACAACAAAGCGGAGGCGGCTCGCAGGCTTGGCCTCGATGTGAAGACCATTCGCAACCGGCTCAAGGCGTTTGGCGATGTCCGGGGTACTGAGGCCGACGGTGCGGGTTAGCGTCCGACTACTGCTCGGTTTCCTGCTGGCGCTTGGCCCCTTGCTCGGCGTCATGTGGTTCCTCAACTACAGCCTTAAGCGCGTCACCGATGTCCAAGCGACGCTGGCCCAGGACCAGTTGGCGACGATGACCGGGGGCTTGGCGTTGCTTTCGCTCCTGGAGGAAACCGACGGTTTGCTCCAGAAGTATGCGGTGACCGGGGATAGCGGCTACGGCCTGAAAGTCAGTGGATTGCTCTCGGAAATACACACGCAAGCGCAAGCGCTAGAATCCTTTGGGCCCTCCGAAGTCGCGGCTGACCTCGCTCTGGACGCCCAGCGGCACCTACAAGACCACGTTGCGCTGGAAGCGGCGATGCACCCCCGGGCTGAGGCGCATGCCCGGAAGGAGCAGCTTGCGGCTGTCCGTACTGCGCTGGGGCGTCTCGATGTTCAGAGTCGAACAACCCTCCAAAGTGTTCGAGCGAGCATCCGGGACGATGTTGCCGGCGCGCACGCTCTGGCCCAACGCGCGGCCTACGTCGCTGCCGCCTCCGCGCTCATCGCAACACTCGTGTGTGGGCTCATCATCCTACTCACCTACCGGTCGATCAACCGGCCGCTTGAGGCCTTAACCGCGGGAACCCGTGCGGTTGCAGCGGGTGACCTTGACTACCGCGTTACGCATCTCCGGCGGGACGAGTTCGGTGAGCTGGCCCGCGCCTTCAACGCAATGGTGGCGAGGCTCGGGCATCTCTCCCAGCTCCAGTCCGAGTTCGTGTCGCATGCAGCCCATGAACTCAAAACGCCGATTGTCGCGCTGCAGGAAACCACGCGACTGCTGCTCGATGCCGTCCCTGGAACCCTTTCGGACAGGCAGCTGCGCTTTGTTGAACTCAATCACGCCGCCGCCGAGCGACTCGCTCACCTTGTCACCGCTCTGCTCGACTTGTCGCGTCTCGAGACCGGGACGGCTTACCATTTTGCGCCGGTCGATGATATCGGCGCGCTTGTTCGGGACGCGGCACTGGCATTTGCAGCGCGAGCTCAAACGCACGGGGTGGCTTTGAACATCGAGGCACCAAGGGGCGTGCGACAGCGTCTGCGTCTCGACGCAGATCGAATCACGCAGGTCGTCCAGAATCTCGTCGACAACGCTATCGCAGCCACGCCGGCGGGTGGCGCGATCACCGTACGCGTCGCGCAGGCAGCAGCGCCCCATGCTGCGGCCCCGAGCGCCGCGCTTGCGGGCGGTGTGGTCGTGTCCGTCGAAGATACGGGGGTGGGCGTATCGGACGGCGAGAAGACGCGCGTCTTCGAACGCTTCTACCGTGGGCATGCGCCGCCGCGCGAGCCCATCCGTCGCTCCCACGCCCACGCCGGGCTAGGCCTCGCGATTTGCCGGGAGATCGTCCACGCCCACGGCGGTAGTCTCAAGGTCACGGATGCCGCCCCGCAGGGCGCGGTCTTTAGTGTTTACTTGCCAGCACCTGCCCTTGAAGGGAGGAGTACTTGATGCGTCTTCACGCATTAACCAGCTCGGCGCAACGACGCGCTTCTCGCCGAAGGGTGGCGAGGCGTCTGGCATCTTCAACCAAACGAGCCGCTTGGTCGCTTGAGGTTGGCAGGCGGGGTTGTTCACGGTCGAGAAGCGACGTGCTCTGCCCTAGAGAGGGTGCGGGACTCTCGGCGTGCCGCGGCGCGCGCGGGGGCGTCCGGTATAGGCTGCTGGTGATCGCGGTGACGCTCGCTTCGACGGTCACGGCAGGGTGCGCGTCGGCCCCGCGTGCTGCGAGTGACCCTGCGGCAGGGGACAGCTACCTTGAGCTTGGTGCGGTACGCGCAGCGCGCCTAGCCTACCAACGCGCGCTTACGCAGGATGTCACCCCAAGTGCAAGGTTACGTCTACGTTTGCGCATGGCCGTGGCTCTACTGCTCGACCCTGCGCGTCCGGACTCAGCAGGGGAGCTCGGGAGCGCGCCGGCCCGAGAAGCACGGTCCCATCTCCGCGCTGTCGCCGCAAGCGAAGGCGACCCATGGGATGTGGCCGTCGCGACGCTCCTTCTCGACCTGACAGCGCAGTTCGCAGCGCTGGAGGAGACGCATGCCGAAGCGCGTGCTGAACTGAACGCCCTTAGCGCGGCCCATGCGGAAGTCCTTATGGCCCGTGGGCGCTGCGAGGCCTTGCAAAGCACCATGATGACATACGTCGACGACGTCGAAGAGGCACTCGGCGCGCGTGTCTCGGACCTAGGCGAACAGGTCCACGCCTGCCGCAAGCAAGTCGACGCCCTCGAACAACAACTCGGCGACCTCAAACGTATCGACCTCGGTCGCTGAGGGTGACGGCCAAAGTCGCGCTGCGAGGATGCCCGCACCCATCCACGTGTGTTAGACCCCCTTCACAAGTAAGAGGGCTTCTGCCCCTGGCTTCTACGGGACGCACGGATGCGTTGCCCCGACAGCACCATGTCCTTGCCCGCCGATGCACCCCTGAACATGGAACCGAGCTTTCGAGCGTTGGCCGAGCGCTATCGCGTCGTGTTTTTTGACGCTTACGGCGTTCTTAAGAATAGCAAAGGCATGATCGAGGGCGCGGGTGAGACGCTGGCGGCGCTGATGGATGCGGGCATCGACTGCTACGTCATTACCAACGATGCCTCGCGCTCCCTGGAAGCGATGGCCCAGACGTACGTCCACCCTCAGCGGGGGCCTCTGCTTCCCGTCGATAAAATCATCAGCTCGGGCATGCTCGCGAGCGAGTTTTTGAGCCTCAAGTTTGGCGCACTAGAGCCCTCGGTAGCGCCCGGCTGCGTCGCCTACCTCGGCAAGCCCGAGTCGGCTTACTTCATCGAAGCGGCGGGCTTGCAGGCAGTGCCCCTCGCCGAGGTCTCCGATGCACAGCAGCTGTTGGCGCTGGCCTTCCTCGACGACGAAGGCTTTGACTGGAATGAGGGCCTGACGCGCGCCGTGAATATGCTGCGGCGCACCAATCTTACGACGCTCGTCGCCAATCCGGATGTCTCCTACCCGGCGGGAGGGGGCGAAGTCGGCGTGGCCGTTGGTAGCCTTGCCAATATGGTTGAGCGCATCACCCGCAAAACCTTCTTGCGTTTCGGCAAGCCCGACACGCAAATCTTCAGCTTTGCCTACGCGCGCCTTCTCTCCGAGTATCCGGACATCAGCAAGCGCGACGTGTTGATGGTAGGCGATACGCTGCACATGGATATTCTCGGTGCCAATCAGTTTGGCATCGACACCGCGTTGGTGCTTTCGGGCAACACCCGCCCCGATGAGGTCTCAAGACTTGTCGCCGCGACCTCCGTCATTCCAACCTACATCTGCCAGAGCATTGTCGGTTAGCTGCGCTAGGCGTCTTCCGTGAGTACGGAGAAGAGCGCGCTGAAGTCGAGGTCATCGAGGCGCTGCAGGTAGACGGTAAGCGCTTCTCGCTTGAGGCGCTTGATGAAATGCGGCCGGAAGAAGTGCTCCCCTTTGCGAATCACATAGTTGAGAATGAAGAAGCGGTAGACCTCTTTGAGGAAAAGCAGGTCGGCTTCGGTGAGGGGATTGATGCTGTGGTAGGCCCGAAGAAAGAGCCGGAAGCGCGGCTCAAGCAAGCAGTCGGGCAGGTAGCTGAAATCCGACCGGTCCCCCACTTCGCTGACAACACGGCTCAGGAAATAGAAGTCTAGGGTAGGGGGCTCCATGCGAAACCAGTCGTAATCCCAACGACTGTGGAGCTTGAAGCGCTCGCCGCGGTACTTTACCGAAAAGTTGCCGATGTTCCAGTCAATGAGCAAAGGCAGCCGTTGCCAATAGTCGTAGCCGAGTGCATCTAGGCTTGTCAGAAAGGAGAAGCACGCACGCTGTAAAAGCGCGATATGTTCCGCGGACATCCGGAAGGACTGCGCCGCGCGGGGTGAGCATAGGCCGTCATACAAGTGAATAATATCGCTCTTGATGGACACAGACGTAAGCGGCATAGCGCCAGCTACAATCCGACCTTCCTTGTGAAAGTAAGCAATCTCCTCCGCCAAATTGACGATTTGATCCTCGCTGAGTAGGCGCGGCAGGCTTTGCTGGAAGTCCGCATCCTTGTAGAATACCGCCCAGGCCTTGCCGTCGAGGTAAGTGAAGACGCGGTCACCATCCGACAGGGCATCAGCAAGGAAGTCCTTGTAGCGCGTGCGCTGCAGCAGCTTGTTCCAGAGGTGAATTCTGTCGTGGTCCTCCCGAAAGAGAAAGTAGGAGGCGTAGGACGATGTTTTGGCGATGACGCTGCCGCCATCGGACAGGCGCAGGCGAAAGACCTGATTGGTCGAAACGTTGGCGCTGGCCTCCTCCGCCGAGACAATCGTGCGTTTGTCGCCGTAGGCCGTCCAAGCATCTGCAATGAGACGCGGTACGCGCACCACCTCGGTCTCGCTGGCGAGCGCAAGCACTTCCTCTGCCTGTTCCGGCGCATGCGTGCCGACCCGAGCAGCGCTGTCGATGCCTTCGTACCCCTCGCCCATACCACTAACCTACCGCCGCCCCGCTCCCCGCGAAAGGCGCATTCGGTAGTCGCTAGGTCGCGCTCAAAGGTAAGCGCTAGGGCCAGTCGCTGACCGAAAGGGACCGAAGGAAGAGGCGTTCGCCGGGGTCGTCGCCCCATGTCAGGCCCGTGAACCGAAAGCTGTAGTAGTCGATATAGCGGCTCAGGTCGTGTGCGCTGACTTCCCAAGCCTGCTGACGAAGGCTGTTCGTGCCTTCGCGCGTCACCCGGAACGGGTGCTCCCAAGTGCCACCCACCGCCTGCAGCTCTAGCAGGCCTGCATTGTCGATGAACTCCACGTTAAAGCTCACACGCCGGCCAGCCAGTCGCTTCTCTCGATTAATCATCGAGGCGTAACGTTCATTGAAGAGACCGATAACGTAGTGCTGGTGGTCATCGTTCTGTCCTTCAACGGGGTCATGCGTCATGAAATAGCTATCGGGGAAGGAGCCATCGAAGGCATCGTTAAGGCTGTGGGCGATGAGGTAGTTCACGCCGATTTGCCTCGGTGCGCTCTCGCCCGCCTCTGCGCGCATCCAGTCGCCGCCAGCGGGCACGCCCCGAAGCAACGACGGCATGCCATCCACACCATCCTGGGTAGTCGTTACTTGCACCGTGACTAAGCCTTGGGTTTCGGGGGGCAGCGTGTGTTCGAGGGTTCGGGCCCGAGCGTCCAGGGTGAAGTCCTGGGCTATGGCACCGGAAAGAGTCACGCGAAAACTGTCGATATTGCCGATAGGGGGCGTCGGCTCCCAGTCGACCTGGAGATTGCCGTCGGTGAGCCTAAGCGCTGTGATGGTTGGTGCAGGGGATGCGACGAAGCCTTCGCAAGCGTAAGGAAAGGAACGTACGCATGGGTAGTCCCGCCATTCCATCTGGTTGGCGGCCAGGACGCAGGCCTCATTGCCGCGGAAGTTGTTGGGGTCGCCGTTGCCCCAAGGGAGGTAGTCGCTCTCGTAGCTTGCAGAGGGGCTCTGCGTGGTGCGGTCCCAAAAGGGCTCAGCCCCCGAACTCCAGCGCAGGGCTTCCTCTCCCAGAGGCGCATAGGCCCCTAGCCAGTTCTGCGAAACGTTTGCGCCCTCGCGCTCTTCGACCAGCCACGTTTGATCTGCTTCCGACCGGAGTTCGATCAGCCGCATGCCGGCGGCGCGGCACTGCTCGTCCGCAGCGTCCCAGCTAAGGGGTGACGCACAGAACATGAGCGTGCGTCCATTCGCCTCGGCGCACGTACATCCGGTAGCACAGTGAAATGCCTGACAGTTCGCGTGACAAGTGATGCTAGCCCCGCCTTCATCGCAGGGCTCATCCGCCTCGACGATACCGTTCCCACAAGTGCTGACGAGCAGCGGATCCTGGCTAGCCCCTTCCGCAGCGCCCGATGCATATTCGTCTGTTTGCCGCTCAATGCGTTCGTAACCGATGTAGCCGCAGGACCCGGCGCCCATCAGACCCAACCACAGCAGGCGCTTCGTCCCTCGCCATAGGGCGGTCCTGCATCGAAATCCCACCTCCGTTAAATTACGCTACTTGATAGTTGTTGTAAATATACAGCCGAGGCGAATGCGATGACAAAGGGGCATGCGGTGAGCCTACGCCGGATCGAGCGGGTCGTTCTCGTCGTCTCCATCGCCGTCGTTAGGGTCGGGGTCGCTGGCTTCTCCTACTCCCAGGATGAGTCCAGGACAACGCGCTTCGACAGCGCGACAGCTAGGTGAGTTGGCGACCGCTTCCTCTAGGATCGCGGTGAGGTCGGTGGGCAAGAGCGTTTCATCCGCGGTGGGTGCATCACTGCATGTCAGGCTGAGCGGGATGCTGAACGCATCACGCATATCGTCGAAAAAATCGTCGAAGCAAGCGATAACCTCGTCCGCCGAAAGTCCGGGGCATTGCTCGAGGTCGCCAAGAATCTCACTGCTCTCGTCACAGTTGATTTCGAAAGCGTCCAACGCTTCATCGAGTTCGTCCTTCACGCACACGGCGAGCTCTCCAAGCGTTTGGTCTTCGGCGTCCTCGCCACAATTGACGGCCGAGTCTGGTTCCGAGAGCAAACATCCGAGCACACCAAAATTGCACGCAACCTCTTCGGAGGTTCCGATCGCGACCAGCATCCGACAGACGTTCACAACGGTGTTGTTGTCGCGCAAATCCGCGGCAAAATCGGCGGAGGCCTCCGAGATTGCGGTACAGGCCCTCATGGCCTCCGACCCCGAAAATCCGTGAGCACTTTGTAAAATGCCCCCCTGAATGGTTATGTCGCACCTGCCACTGCTGTCTGAGAGCAACAGAAGCGGTGCACACGGGAAGAGCGCTGCCGACAGATTGCTCTAGTAATGAAACGCCAGACTGCCTTCCATGGCGCGGCGTCGGTTGTTAGCCGCCGTAATCGAGTGGTTCACGATGTCGCGCGGAGCGTTGTCATTTGCTACCTTGGGCGCGCGCATGAACGCGAGCTTCGTGCGCAGGTTGAGGCTCCGGCATGCGTGCGCCTTCAGCCGAAGACCTGCGCGTTGCCCGAATCACGCAAGTCTGCTTGCGTTCAACGCAACGGCATTGCTTGTGACGGCACCGTAACTGTGTGTGCATGAAGACTTTGAAACAAAGCGCGGTTGGAGCTTTGCTGGCCCTGTTACTAACCGCGTCCTGCACCGCAACACGCGTCGGTGAGGCAGAACGAAGCGTCGATACCAAGTTTCTTGAAGGGAACAGCGCTGCCTATCGGATACCTGGTTCGCGTCTAGTTGCGTTGCTTCGGGTGTTCGGTACTTGGGTCGGTTCCTGGAGTCTGTGGCAAGCATCCGATGGACACGTGTACGTTGGGATCAATTCGAATTCACCGTTCTCGAACCCCATCCGGGCTGTCTTGGGTGAACACATTGGCGACTTCGATTGGCAAGAGGGCAGCGATGAGGAGCAAGTATGCCTAGGTGAAGCCCCGGACGGAGATGATGACTGGAGCTGCACATACCAGGTTGCCACTTTAGCGGAACGTAGCGCTGTATTTCCTGCGAGGTTTCATCGGTGGCACTGTCCGATAACATCCATAACGTCGGGAAGTTCGGTGCTCCGCCATTGCCTAGAAAGCGCATGGTTACCCCCGGCCGTTCAGTTGAAGTGCACCGCGCCCCGTGATGATGGGAGTCTGTTTCGTCTCGATGCCAAGTGCTACTGCCATTTCGAACCGACGAGCGACTCGTACTATTTGGAATGCACTCGAGATACAGACGGGAGCTAAGTCGAGCTAAGGTAAGCGCTCAGGGGGTCGAGAAGTGAGCCATCCCCCCAAAAGCGCCGGCGGGACGAAAGACCCGGGGAAATGGGCCTTCCGTGCGCCGACCCTGCTCGCCCCACCATACTTACTCCAGGCCCATTTCCCTGCGACTTTCGTCCCCCAGGCTCACCCTGGGGATGGCTCAGCGCGGGCACACGTGCTCCCGTGCCCCCCCTGAATGGCTACGCGCTAAAGATGATCATGCTTGAGCAATAGGCCTCGGTGCATGGTTGCCGCTAAGGTGGCGAAGCGCAGCGGTGGACCTACACTCGGGCATGCGATTGGTGGATCTCGATGTGCGGTCGATTCGTTCGTTTCTTGCGCTCTGCGATACACGTCACTTCGCGCGTGCCGCCAAGGAGGTGGGCCTGTCGGCACCGGCCTTTACCAGGCAGATCCAGCGCGTTGAAGAAGCCGCTGGAGGGCCGCTTTTCGCAAGAGGTAGTCGGGACGTTGAACTCTTGCCGCGTGGTGCACTGATATTGCCGCCGCTCAAGCGTGCGTTGGTGGCCCTCGTCGAGGCTGAAGGGCTGCTCTCGCAACGCTCGCGCGCAGCAAGCGACGAGGTGCGGCTTGGATGTGTGGTGAGCGTGGGTGCCTTTTTTGTGCCGCACGTGCTCGACGCGCTCGAGCCCCATGCTGCGGGCGAGGACGACGAGGCACCGCGAGTCTCGCTGTGCGAGGCCATATCGCAAGCACTTCAAGTGCTTCTCCTCAACGGCGACATCGACCTGGCGCTCCACGTCGAGCCCTTTGAAGCGCCTGACGTGGTGTCACGGCGCCTGTGGACGGAGCCGTTCTATTTGGTTGGACCACCGTCGCTGGTGGAACATGCGTCCCTTGTCGGACGGCCTTGGGCACTTCCGCCTTCGCAGCGGGCCGAGCAATGGCTGCGCGCCCAGGACCTCTCACCCCGCGCGGTCACCCTGACGGACAACCTAGCCACGATACGCCAGCTCATTGAAACACAAGGCCACCTCTCCGTGCTCCCGGCGATTATTGCCCGCCAGCCGGATTGGCGCATCGCCCTGCACCGAGACCTTCGCCACGAGCTAGTGCGCAACGTGTACCTCTCGCACCGTGGCCGCGCCTATCTGAGCCCCGCCGCAGAACGCGTGTGCGCCGCGGTTGTCAACGCAGCTGCGCGTTCCGAGCGCGATCCGATGGCCCCCATAGGGGACACGGACAGCGGCCGCGCGTTGCCGCGCGGACTTGCGCCGACGCCGACCCACTCGGCGGGGCCAGCTCTTTGATACGCCGTCCCCGTCGTTCACCATACGTTCAAGCGAAGCGAGCCGGTTGGATGCTTCTTCGAGAGTGCACGCCCCGCCTTGAGCGTTCGGCCTAGCAACTCCCGTTGCGCCAAGGGAGGCAGTCGGGGACATGGGTATCTAGGCAGATGTTGTCCGGATCTTGGCCCGTCCTCAGCGCCTCAGTGACACGCAGGCAGCACCGGCGCGCGACCGGTGCTGCGATGGCAAGGGCCAACATGTCCGCGGGAATCTGGACCGAAAACCCGACGCCGGCTGCGATGAGCGCACAGTATAGCGCTTCGCTGGTGTCCAATCGCACATCGGTGCTTGCGCAAATGAAGCCAACGCCCGCCATCACGCCGTTGCGCGCATCTTCTCCGAAGGCGTACGCATGTGCCCGAGTCTCCTCGTTACAAAAAGCCTCGCAGGATGCTTGGCTACGTAAGCGTTTCAGGGGGTCGATAGAGCAAAAACTCGGCGGGAAAGAGCGAGTGGGTGCTGGGGCCCCACGCGCAGCTTTAGGTTTTTGGGGGAGGGTTTGCGGGATTCACTCCCGAAAACCCGGGGGCATTTTGGAAAATGCCCCCCTGAACGTTTACTTGGCTACTACATGGCGAAGAGATGTGCTGACCTTTAGTTGCAGCATCCGCACCCAGTGTTTCGGTCGCCTCAAGAGCGCAGCGTGTGAGCGCTACGATGAGTAATGCCAAGGTGCAGATGCGGGGCACCGACAAAGCAAACCCGGTTCCTTCGTGTGCGTCAACACACCGCGGGGTTATTTTAGGTGTCGTTCGCTACGAGCGACCGAAGAGCACGACTCAGGGCGCTGCCCTCGCCCCTGCCCTTCGCCTCTGCTTTGAGAGCGCCGAGACCCCGTCAGGATGGCTCCACCTTGCTGTCCGGTCGACGCTCGCGTCCTGACCTGTCACGCGCCACCGGGAGCGGCCGCGCCTACCGTAGGTGCTGCGGATGTTGGGGACATTAGATGCCGAGGCCGACGCGGAAGTAGGCCATCGCTTGGAAGTCCCAGCCGCCGACGTTGTTGCCGCGGGGGGCAGCCAGGGCGTCGTCGCCGCCGGAGAAGAAGTAGTGGTAGCCGATTTGGGGCGTGATACCGACGGAGAAGATGCGCATAAAGGTGTAGCGCGGGCCGACACCGCCGCGGAAGCCGATGCCGTTGGTATTGACCGCTTCGCTTGAGAGAATTTGGCCGCCCACAAGCTTTTCGCCACGGTCTAGGGAGCCAAAGTAAAAGCCACTGGCTAGACGAAGGACCAGGCCCCAGTTTTGTGTGAACTTGAACTCATTGTCGCCGCCAAGGTTAATCGACATCAAGTTCGCGCCGACATCGCCGCCGAAAAAGCGCATATATTCGAAGTAAGCGCCGATGAAGAGGATGCGCACGCCGGCTTCGATGCCTGCGGTGCCGCCGCCGGCCCAGCGGTAGAAATCGAGGTCGTTGTTGCCGCCGACGGCCGCGCCGAGCTTCGGCGCCGCCCACACCGTGAGGAGGCCGGTATCAGCGCGCGCCGAGCTTGGGCCCGCCACAAGGCCAGAGGCGCTTGCCACCAGCGTCAGTCCAAGCGCCAAGACCCACGGTTTCATCGCTAATATTTTCATTATTTAGGCACCATGAAGTCGCGGCACCGATTGATCAAGGGGCGGGTTGCGCCCCCTTAGGCTCAGGTCCTTAGCTTGACGCGTCTGCGCCGTAGAGGGATGCGTAGCGCCCGAAGACCCAGGCGGGGAAGATCTTGAGGTAGTTGTCGTAATGGATCGCGCAAGTGCGGTTGAAGACACCAGCAATGCGCTCGTTCGGATAGCTGCCGTCGGCTTGTTGGCGGCTCAGGAGAAAGGAGAGGCCTCGGTCGATGGCGCTGCGGGGGGCATCTCCCGCCTCCATGAGGGCGAGGAGCGCCCAGGCGGTGGTGACGACTTGGCCCGTCTCCGCCTCGACCCAGCGTCGCTCCCGGCAGCTTTCTGCTGTCTCGCCCCAAGCGCCGTCGGTGCGTTGGTGTGCGAGCAGAAAGCGCCGCGCGGCCTGCAGCGCGCGGTCGCTGGAGGGCGCGCCGAGGGCGCGCAAGCCCGCCACCGCAAACCACGTTCCGTAAGAAAAGCAGACGCCCCAGGAGCCTTCAAAGGAGCCGTCGGCCCGCTGCTGCGCGCGCACATAGGCTTCCGCCTTGCGCAGCGCTTCTTCACCCCCGGCGGGAAAGCGCTCCGGGCGAGCTTGCCGGTAGTGTACAAGGGCCTGGATGCAGGCACTGGTGCACTCGACGTAGGAGTAGTCGACCATGATGCGGTCGAAGACGAGTGACGGGTTGAGCCATTCGAGTACATCGCTGCCGCGCTTCAGCTCGTAGGTGGGAAAGCCCCCGTCCTCATTCTGCCAGGTGAGGAGTAGCTTGGCCGCATCTTCCAGGCGGGAATCGTCGATGCGCGCCACCTCTGTGGCATCCCCTAGCTTGAGCGCGGCCTTGAGCCCTTCGGCGGTGCAGTCGCTGATGGGCCAGCCGTGGGCACGGGTAGAAAACGGCCAGCCGCCCTTCGATGCATGGCGGAAGGTGCGCGCCTGGTTGGGCGTGTCTTCAAGCACTTGGTTGGCCTCAACAAAACGCGCCGCGCCTTCGATGAGCGATGTGCGCGCTGCGCCCTGGGGGTGCGTCAGGATGGCTTGCGCGGCGAAGGCCGTGTCCCAAAGCTGGGACGAGTTGTAACCCTGCATCTTCACGCCGTCTTTGCCGCGCCAGAGGTAATCTTCCAGCCGCGCTTTGTGGCGTGCGAGGGGTGCGCCCTTCGGGTCATCGAAAAAGCACACCAGCATGTCGTAGAGCTTGTTGATGGGGCCTAGGCAAATGTAAGACGTGTTTTCGTCCTCGGCGCGAATCTGTTCGCGTACGTACTTGAGGGCGCGGGCCCGCAGGGCCTTTGGAAGTGCGCGTTCTGCCAGCGCCATGGCGCGGTTGGCTTGGCGCATCACGGGCGAAAGTGGGCGGTAGACATCGGTTTCTGCGATGGCGGTGCGCGCCGCTTTCCAGTCCATGCGGTCGTAGCGGCCGCGGTAGAGTTCTTCGCGCAGGGCGAGCGTGAGGGCATCGCTCGGCGCTTGGGCGCGGGTGCCGTAGAGGTAAGCCATCGGCAGGTAGACCATGCGGCAATGG
>SLEO01000081.1 GCA_007124745.1 Myxococcales bacterium | reverse complement strand
TCATCGACATGCTCTTCCATTCGGCCCACGTCGAAGAGGTATTTGCTGAGGACACCGCACTGCGAACGCTGATTGTGCCTGTCTTGCGTAAGCATTTGGATGTCGAGGCCTCTCTTGACGAGGCGATTCGCGCCAAGATCCGCAATCTCAAGGAAGGCACACCTGAGTATGAGATCGAGTACGACCGTATTTCCGGTCAGGTGAAGCGGAGCCTTGGCCTCCTGTGAACGGCACCCGGAGCATGACCGGGTTTGGACGGGCGGAGCGGGCCATCGACGCCTCCACCTCGCTCGCCGTCGAAGTGAGTTCGGTGAACCATCGCGGCTTTGATGCGCGGCTCAGACTTCCGGATGGGCTCAGCAGCGAGCAACCCGCGGCGCTAGGCAGGCTGCGGCAGGCGCTCTGCCGCGGCAGCGTCACCCTGAAGTGTGAGCTTGTGTCACTGTCAGCCCGCGAGACTGCCGCGCCTGCCCCTCGGGTGAACCGCGACTACTTGATCGCAACCTGGGCGGCTATCGAGTCCATGGTGGCCAACGGAGACTTGCCCGCGCCCGCGGCCCACGCCGTCCTTGGGCGTGCCCCCCACGCATTCGCAATGCCTGCCCGCACGCCAGGACCCGAGCGGCCCATCGAGGCGGAACACGTCGACCTCTATCGTGCCTGCGAGCGCGAGGCCACGCGAGCGCTGCTCGACACGCAGGAGAAAGAGGGGACCGCGCTAGCTTCCGAGCTTGAACGGCTCGCCGCCACTGCCGCCAAGGCGCGCGCACAGCTCGGTGTCCTCGCAGCAGGCTTGCCCGCTCTGCAGCTTGAGGCACTTCGCAAACGCGCCAGCGAACTGCTCGCGGGAGCCGCGGAAGGTGACGCTGGCCCGAACAGCCTGATGCTCGAACGAGAACTTGCGCTTCTGGCGGCTCGCGCAGACGTCACCGAAGAGCTCACGCGTATTGATGTTCACCTGGCTGCCCTCCGCGACACGTTGAACGGCGAAGAGCCGACCAAAGGCCGGAGGCTTGAGTTTTTGTGCATTGAGCTGGGACGAGAAGTCAACACGTGTGCCTCGAAGCTCAATGACGGCGGCGCGCGCAGCCTGTGCGTCGACCTCAAGCTGGTCGTGGAGCGTATCAGGGAACAGGTTTTGAACCTGGTATGAGCCCCAGCCTCCGTCATGCGGCTATCGTGAAAAAGCGGGCACGGGTCGAGGGCACGGGCGCGGGTACGTCTCGCGTATCGGTGCAAGGGTCGCTACACTGGTCGGAACCGTGCGACGGGCACCGACTGGCCCAAGACTCGGACAGGCGGCGCATGCACGCCAGGTGAGCGCAGCGAGCGCTTGCCAGGCAGAGGAGCCCTGGGCGATGCTAGCCGAAGCTTGTTTCTCACCTTGCTGCGCGCCACCTCAATCACTTAGGGGAAACACTTGGATACCGAACGCTCATTCACCTTGCTCATTCTGTGTTCGCCGTCGGGCGCGGGCAAAACGACGCTGGCGCACGCGGTCCAAAAGCTCGAGCCGAAGCTCGACTTCTCGGTGTCGCATACGACGCGGGCACCGCGTTCCGGTGAGGTGGATGGCCGGGACTACTACTTCAATAGCAAGACGGACATGTTGGCGCGTATCGAACGCGGTGAGTTCGCCGAATGGGCCTGGGTCCACGGCAACCTTTACGGCACCTCGCACCAGGAGATACGGCGCTGCCGTGCCCAGGGCGCCAGCGGCGTCATCTTCGACATCGACGTGCAAGGCGCCCGGCAACTGCGCGCGCTCTACCCGAGCGAAGCGCTTTCTGTTTTTGTCCTGCCGCCTTCAGCCGCGATTCTGCGCGCACGCCTCGAAGGCCGTGGCTCGGAGGATGAGGCCTCGCTCAAACGGCGCTTAGGTGTCGCCGCCGCAGAGCTGGGCCACTACCAGAGCTTTGACTACGTGCTCGTCAACGACCAAGTCGACGAAGCGGCAGCCACCCTCCACGCCCTCGTCGTTGCGGGGCGCCACCAGCAAAGCAGGATGCGCATGCGCGCCGAGGCGCTCCTCGACGAACTGCGCACGTTGCAGCAAGACGACTAGCCGGGCATGCGCGCGCACGGCGACTAGTAGGGATACAGCTGAGCCATCCCCTAAAACGCGCCGGCAGGACGAAAGCCCCGGGAAAATGGACCTTTCGTGCGCGGACCCCGGATCGCCCCACCATACTTACTCCAGATCCATGTCCCCGAGTCTTTCTACAGCTCGGGAAATAACGGGATCGCTCAGGGTATACTGGGCATCCGGCCGCCACACGCCGCGACGCACTTGAGGCTCGCGTTGGTAGAAATCACCGAGGGACAGCTGGAGCCCTCGGGGATGCTCTGGCGTTTGCCTCCGGGCGTGTGCGTTCTGGGGGGCGGGCGCGCAAAGCGTCTGCTGGGAAAAAAGCGCGGGTCTTAGGGCCGGGAACGCGGAACACGCACCTGCGGGCTGGTCACCCTTCCCCTGCTTTAAGATGCTGCGTCCACCACTCCGCGAAAGGCGCGCTTAGCTCACTTGGCGCAATGCTGACGAACTCGGCGCAGCTATAGGGATGGAGCTCCTGGAAGAGCGTTGCAATCGCGGGCAGGTGGTCCACCGCGGTCTTGATCCAGAGCACCTGCTCAGGGGACTCGCAGACTTCGCCTTGCCACCGGTAGCAAGATACCACCTCCTGCACACACTGAACGCAGGACGCTAGGCGTGCCTCGACCAGCGCACGCGCAAGCCTCTGTGCGACCTCACGGTCATCGACACTGGTCACCAGAAGTCTCTCAGTAGTGCAAGCAACCGTCCGCAAGCCGTGACGCTCAGCCGACTCGGGGGCAGCAGCCGTCGCTTGCGCGGAGCCCGTGCGCGCCGCCCCGCTCGCTGGCTCAGTCGGTGGCGGAGTCGCTGGCTGAGTCGCTGGCTCGCTCGCGGCATCTAGCCCGGTGTCATTCGCGTCTGGCGTAAGCATCGATAGCGGACTCCTCGCGGAAAATGTGACAGCCGCTGCCGCGGGATTCAACCTTAGAGCGCCCGTGTCCCGCCCTTCACGACCAGCAGGTGAGCGTCCCCAAGGGAATACTCGCCCCGCTCCCAATTGCGAGCCCGAGGCGGCGTCCGGAAGCCCGAGAGCCGCTGAATGTGCCCTGCAGCCTCTCAGCGCCACTGGGAAAGGTGAGAGTGCCCCGCTAGGCCACGGCGCCGCCGAGGCGGCTGAGCGTGCTGCATTTTGCGGCGCGTTCCGTACGCATCTAAGGCTAGAGCGCCAGCTGGGCGCACGTAGTGTGGCAGCCTACGTCGCCGATGTGAGCAGTTACCTGCGCGCGCGCACGCAGATGCCCTTCGCGCAGGTATTCAGTGAGGCTCCCCTGGTGGCCTACGTGTCGCAGCGCGTCGCGTCGGGGGCCGCGCTCAAGAGCGTGGCGCGCGCTGTCGCCGCGCTCCGCGCCGCCTTGCACGTGGCGCGCACCTGGCCAGGCCTAGGACCGGTGCTCGCACCAGAAGCGCTTAAGGCACCCAAGGTGGGTCGCAGCCTGCCCAAGGCACCCACTACGGGCCAGCTCACCGAGTTTTTTACAGCTCTGGGCGCGTCTGGGCTGGAAGGCCAACGCGATGCGGCGCTCTTCGCGCTGCTCTACGCCGCCGGGCTGCGGGTAAGCGAAGCCGTGGGACTGCCTCTCGAAGCCTACGATGCGGCGGGTGGCGCGTTGCGCGTGCGCGGCAAAGGCGGCCGCGAACGCCTCATTCCACTCGACCCGGACGCCCAAGCGCTAGTCGAACGCTACCTGGCCGACGTGCGGCCGCTGTGGGCGCCGCCGCAATGCCGCGAGCTCTTCGTGTCCCGCCGCAAAAAGCCCCTGACCCGGCAGGCCGTGTGGAAGCGTATGCAAACGCTCGCGCGGGATGCCGGCCTCGGCGACGCCATGCACCCCCACCAACTCCGCCACGCCTTCGCCACCCAAGCCCTGCGCGCTGGCGCGGACCTACGCACCCTGCAGGTCCTGCTCGGCCATGCCTCTATCGACACGACGCAGATCTACACCCAGGTGTCGAACGAACGCCTCGCCTCAGTCCATGCCCAAGCCCACCCTCGCGGCCGCCGCTCCTAAACGCATGGCGGCCAAGTGGGTGGCGGCGAATGACACCTCCGCGAGGGGCATCGGCCGCGCAGGAACGCGAAGAAAGCTTCGTGGACTTTTTCTCGATGTCCCCAACGACGGAGCTACCCGGCCCGGGCGTGCGAGGTGTCATCGAACGCTTTGCGCGCTCCACAAAGCACGTCGCTACTGGCCTTGGCTGAGCCCCTCCGAGCCGCTCAGCCGGTGCGCTGTGCGCCAGGAGCCGGCTGTGTCAGGGTGTCGTCGCAGCAATGGAACGGCCCTGCAATAAAAGACCGAAGGCGCAACAGGCACGCGTCTGCAGAACACCGCCCGCAGGGCGCGGCGCGCTCGCACAACGGCCCAAGGACCACCAGACACTAGGGGGCGTCGCCCTGGCGCTGGCCTGGGGTGTTGGCGCGGTCGCGTGCGGCGGCGGAGGTCGCCCTGCGGGCAGCGCGCCTGTGCACTCTGCCGAGCAGACAGGTCACGGTTCCATCGCGCAGCGCATCTTGGTGCTCGATGGCCACGTGGACTTGCCGATGCGCCTCGACCGCAGCCGGCGCGCCGATGGCCGCCTCGGCGAAGACGTCAGCCAAGAGACTGCTGCCGGTGATTTCGACTTCGTACGGGCCAAACGAGGGGGTCTCGATGCGCCGTTCATGTCGATTTACGTCGAGCCCTGGCGCGTGCAGGATGGCAGCGCCCGCGCCACCGCCGACCGGCGCATCGATATCGTTGAAGAACTCATTCG
>SLEO01000331.1 GCA_007124745.1 Myxococcales bacterium | reverse complement strand
CTGGTAGCAGTGCACGCAGACCTCGTTGCAGCGGTCAGCGATTTCGATGGTCGCGGAGGCGAAGTGGTGGGCGCCGGTGGCTAACTTAAACGCGCGCAGGTCGCTGAGGACTTCGGTCACGACGGCACCTCCGCCTCGGCGGCGCCGAGCTCGCCCGCTGGGGCGTAACCCGCTTGCCTTAGGGCATCTGAGGGCGTGACCTCAAGGGCGCCCTCCTGCTGCAGCGTCGCCAAGAAAGCGGCGACATCCGCCGCGGCGGCGGGCGCTTCAAGGCCGAAATGGGCGCCGAAGCTGCGAAGAAGTTCGGGCAGTGGAGCGCCAGCGGGGCCTGCTTTGCGGGCTTCTTCGCTCAGCGCGCGCCAGAGCCAGGAGCCCGTCGGGTTGAGCTGATGCACCTTGCGGGCGTCAGGCACCACGACGACGACCTGGCCGGCGATATCCCGAAAGGCCACCCGCGGATTCGGCCGCACGACGGCAGCAAGCAGGGCGGCAGGAACAGTGTCACTCGCGGGCGCATTCATGCAGCGCGCCTAGCATTCCGCAGCGAGCGGCGCCAATAGCTCGGTCAGCGAATGACCCAGCACGGTTTCGATCTCGCCGACGAAGACGCGCTCTGTGAGGCGCGCGAGCACTTCGAGGAGCGCGTCTTGGGCGAGGCCGTCCGGCCCCTTGCCCGAGGCGTTCTCTAGCAGCGTGAAGACACCGGCGGCGGGCGCCAAGCGCCGCAGTGCGGGCTGGCCTTGGCCCTGGCGAACGCGCAGCACCCCGGCGAGGGGTGCGCTGCGGAAGGTGGCGGGCTCGGAGTAGGCCTCGAAGGGCTCGCGGGGCCAGAGGGCGTAGACCCACGTCTGGCTCCCGGAGGGCGGCGCAGCGGGGCCTTCGGCTGCGGGCGGCAGGGGCGCGCCTCCAAGCACGACGACCGCGCGGTCGCGGGCGATGACGGGCGAGCCGAGCAGGCGGGACGCGGTGGATTTGCCCGCCCCCGACGGCCCGATGAACGCCACGGCGCCCGCACCGAGCACGCTGATAGAGGCGTGCAGCGTCACGGCGCCTACCTGCACACAGAGCGCGTCGTGGGCCGCGCTCGTGGCGGCGCGCGGGGTGTCCGCCTCCACCTGCGCGACGAAACGTCGCGGGCTCACCTCGCGGAGTGAGCAACGCGTCGCCGACCCGGCAGGGGTGGGTTCCCAGTCCAGCTCAAGCTCGGCGAACGCTGGGAGCGTCTCCGCACCGGGCATGTCTCGCGGGGGGACGGGCTCCGTCGCAACGAAGGCGTCGGGCAGAACGACGCTCAAGCGGACACCGCCCAGCCAGTGCTTGAAAACGGCCATGGTCGCGGGGGGTGTACGGTCGGCGGAGGGCAGGCGCCAGCCCACCCGCCCACAGATGCGCCGCGCACATCCGTGCGAGATGGTATAGGCGCAAAGACCAGGATGGCGACGCGACAAGGGCGGGGCCTAGCCAGCCACCCTCGGCTTGCCCTATGCTGGACTTATGCAGCTATTTTCACACTGCCGGGCGGTTGCCGCGCCCCTCGTCGCTGCGTTCTGCGGCCTATTGGCCTGCGCGCTCGTCTTTGCGTCGCCCGCTGCTGCGCACATCGACCTGCTTTTTCCGCCCTCGCGCGACGGGCACAACTTCCAGAAGGAAGCTCCCTGCGGCAAGGCGGGCAGCGCGCGTTCGGAGACGCCGACGACGCTGCGCTCAGGCTCGACGCTGACACTTTACTGGGATGAGACCATCGACCACCCCGGGCATTACCGCATCTCGTTTGACCCCAACGGCACGGACGCCTTCGAAGACCCGCTCGGCTACGACGACTTCAGTGAAGAGGGCGCGGTGCTCGTCAACGGTATCGCGGACAAGGTAGGCGGCCGCTACACCTACACCATCGAACTTCCAGACATCGAGTGTGACAACTGCACGCTTCAGCTCATGCAGGTCATGACGGATAAGCCTCCTTTCGACGATAACGACCTCTACTACGCCTGCGCTGACCTCATCCTGACCAAGGACGGCCCCGACCCCGCGGACATCGACGTCACGCCCTATCTTCAGGGGGGCGTGCTCGGCGATGGCGGTGACCACGGCGACGATGAAGACCACGACGACGACATCATGGCGGCAGGCGGTAGCGGCGTCAGTGGCGGCGGCTCCGGCGCGGGTGGCGACAGCGCTGCGCCGCTCGGCGCGGAGGACGGTGCCTGCGCGGTAGGTGGCTTGGAGAGTGTACCTTGGGCGGCGCTCGCCGGGCTCATCGGGCTGATTGCACTCGGGCGTCGCAACCGCAGCCGTAAACCGATTCGCATCAAGGCCAGCAAAGACGCCGCGAAACCGCGCAAAGCCCGCTGACACGGTACGCGCCGCCGCGCTCAGCAGGCCACAGGGTGGGCGGCGTCGCCCGCCTTCGCAAGCATGCTGCCCACCCGTGTCTTTTGCGCGCGCAAGCCGCGACCTGGGTTAGGCTGTGAGCGAGTCATGGTGAATGCTACTCCCCCGCCGCCGATCGCGCTGCACCGGCCGGATGTCTCGCCGGCGGACCTCGCGGCGCTTAGCCCACTACTGGAAAGCGGTTTGCTCGTGCAGGGGCCGGTGGTCGCGGCTTTTGAGGCAGCCATGGCGCGCGCTGCGGCGCGGGCGCATGCCGTCGCCGTAAGCAACGGCACCAGCGCGCTTGAGCTCACGCTCGCCGCCCTGGGCATCGCAGCGGACGCAGAAGTGCTCGTACCGGCACTGACCTGGCCTTCGCCCGCGCATGCCGTCTGCCTGCGGGGCGCAAAGCCGCGCTTCGTCGATGTCCACCCGACGCGCTGGAACAGCGAAGCTGCGGCGTTCGCGCGGGCGCGCACGCCGCAGACCCGCGCCGCCATCGTCATCCCCCAATTCGGCAACCCGGTGGATGTCGGCGCCATTCAAGCGGCGCTGCCGGGGGTGACGCTGCTCATCGATGGCGCCTGCGTCTTTGGGTCGCGTTTGCACGGCGCACCGGCCACTGCGTCGCTACCTGGCCTAGGCGGAGACGTGCCGCTGACCCTCAGCTTTCATCCGCGTAAAGTGCTGACGACCGGCGAGGGCGGCATGATCCTCACCGACGACGCCGCCTTTGCGGAGACCCTGCGCACGCTGCGCAATCACGGTCTTGGCCCGGCGGGCACCTTCCTGCGGCCTGGCGGCAACAGCCGCCTGACGGAACTCGGCGCAGCCCTCGGCCTGCAGCAGCTCCCGCGCCTTGAAGGCGTCCTCGCCCAGCGGCGGGCCCAGCGCGCCTACTACGCTGAGCGTCTGCCCGCGGGCATGCTTCAGGAAGCCATCGAAGGCGCCCTACCGAATGCTCAATCCATTGGCCTCGTGCTCGGCGACAGCGGCGCCCGCGACGCGCTGCTCGCGCAGGCGAACGCCCAGGGCGTTGGCATCGGGCGGCTCTCCTACTGCCTGCCGCTGCTGCCGAGTCTCGCCGCCTACGGCAGCGTCGACACCGTGCCCGAGGCCGCACGCATCGCACGCTGCGGCGTCACCCTCCCCTGCCACACGGGCCTCACCTCCGCGGACCAAGACCGCGTCATCGCGCTGGTGCACAACGCCCTCGCCATGTAACGGGGGCAAGCATTCTCATCGCTGCCGAGCGCGTGTGGGTTGCGAAGAGGGGCCCAGGTCAGGAATACTGCTCCCCATGGACGAGGTGCTGCTGCGCGCAGACAAAGTGGGCAAGACCTTTCAGACGGGCTTCTTCATGAAGCGGGTCACCGCCGTACACGACATCAGCTTCGAGGTGCCGGCGGGCGCCAGCGTAGGCTTGGTGGGCCCGAACGGTGCGGGCAAGACCACGACACTCAAGCTTGCGCTCGGTCTCGCCTTTCCTTCGAGCGGGTCGGTGACCCTCTTCGGGCGCCGTGCTGGCGACCCGGAAGCCTTCCGCCAGCTCGGCTACATGCCGGAAAACCCCTACATCTACCAGTACCTGAGGCCGCTAGAGTTTCTGGACCTCTGCGGCACCCTCGCCGGCCTTGACCGGGCCACGCGCAAGGAGCGCGCGGCTTACTGGATAGAGCGCGTCGGCCTTGGCCACGCCGTTGACCGCCCCGTCGGCAAGTTTTCGAAGGGCATGATGCAGCGCGTAGGCTTGGCGCAGGCGCTCATGCACGACCCGCGCTTCATCATTCTAGACGAGCCCATGAGCGGGCTCGACCCGGGCGGGCGCATTCTCGTGCGTGAGCTGCTGCTCGAAGAGCGCCGCCGGGGCAAGACGTTGCTCATCGCCAGCCACATCCTCCACGACGTTGAAGCCCTCTGCGACCGCATCGTGATGATTCACCAGGGGCGCGTCGCCGCCACCGGCAGCATGAGCTCACTCTGCCGCGACACCGGCCGCGTAGAACTCGTCTTCGACCGCGATTTCGAAGCCCTGCACACCTGGGCCAGCGAACTTGGCACCGAAGTGCTGCACCGCGGCGAGCGCGCCGCCCTCTTCGTCACAAGCTGGGAGGACGCCCGCACCCTCATCGCCCGCAGCGCCGACGCCCCCGCCCGCCTCCTCCGCGTCGAAGCCGAACAAGAACACCTAGAATCCCTTTTCCTCCGCCTCTCCAGCCCCGTAACTGTTCAGGGGGGCATTTTACAAAATACCCCCGGGTTTTCGGGAGTGAATCCCAAAACCCCTCCCCCAAAAACCTAAAGCCGGCAAGTGGGGCCCCAGCGCCCACTTGCTCTTTCTCGCAGCGTTTTCGCTATCTGGACCCCCTGAACGCTTACCCCCAATCATCTAAAGGCATGCGTGTCCGGTTAAGGGCCTGAGCCGGCCGTGCGTCCTCGCAAAAAATCCCGCGCGTTCCTTAAGTTCGCTGCGGTTTT
>SLEO01000110.1 GCA_007124745.1 Myxococcales bacterium | reverse complement strand
TCCGTGGAAAGCGTCGCGTCCGGCGTGCCGACGGTCGCGGTCAGATAACCCTTGTCGTAGTAGAGCGCTTGGATGCGCAGCAGGTCTTCCTCTAGGGCCGCGGTATCAAACTTGTTGCTCGAGGTGACGAAGGACCAGACGTGGGTCTCGCTGAGCTGGATCACCGCGCGCAGATCCGCATCCGAGATCTCCTTGTTTCCGGTGAACAGGATAGAGCGGACCCGTGTGGAGGCGCCTTCGTCGATCGAGAAGACAATATCTACTTCGTCGGGGTTCTTGCGGCTTGGAACAAGCTCGTACTCGACCTCTGCAAGGTAGTAGCCCTCTTCGACGTAGTGCTGCTTGAGGGGCTTGATTTGCGCCCGGACTTTGCCCTCGTCGAGAATCGTGCCCTCTTCGAGTTTGACCTTCTCGGCGAGGTCGTCGTCGGAGATGGCTTTGTTGCCTTCGTAGCGAACCTGTCCGACGGCGGGTCGCTCGGCGATGACGACCGTTAGGTCGATCTCGCCTGCGTTGCGCGAGGTCCCCTCGATCTGCACATCGGCAAAGAGGCCGAGTTCCCAGAGACGTCTGGAGGCGCGTTCGACGCTTGAGCGTGTACACGGCGTTCCCACCTCGAAGCCCAGGTTCACCCGCACATCCTCTTCGGTGACGCGGCGGGTGCCCTTAACGTCGATGCGCGCAATGCGCTCGCCTCGACACAGCTTGCCCATGAACTGGTCCGCGGGGCCTTCATCCGCCGCGCCGGGCGACACGCTCCACAGCGGCGAGACCGCAAGCAGCCACACAGCCGCCCGCGCAGCCACCCACGCGGATGCGTGCGTTCTGGTGCGATGGCTACGAGCTGCGCTCGGTACTGTGGGAGCACGAGGAAACATGAGCGTTATGTCACGCGCTGACGCGCGCACCGCCCCCTAGCGCATCTGCGTCGATATGGGTGGGAACGGGAGTGGGTGACCCGGCAGTGCGGTCATCTGCGATGAGCCCATCACGCATTTCCACCGTGCGCGGCATCGAAGCGGCGAGGTCACGGCTATGCGTTACGATAAGGAAGCTCGTTCCGTAGCGCTCGTTTAGCCGATGAAAGATCGCGCGCACAAGGTCGGATGTTGCGGTGTCGAGGTTGCCCGTCGGTTCGTCGGCGAGGACCAGGGGTGGCTCAAGCATCAGCGCTCGGGCGAGGGCGACACGTTGCTGCTCACCCCCGCTCATCTCCGAGGGGCGATGGTGAGAGCGATGGGAAAGCCCCACCGCATCCAGCAGCTCCGCGGCGCGCTCGCGCAGCTGTTTGCGGCGCTGGCCGCGGATCATGCCGGGCATCATGACGTTCTCTGCTGCGGTAAACTCAGGCAGCAGATGGTGAAACTGAAAGACGAAGCCTAGTTTCTCGTTACGAAAGCGCGCGAGGTGCTTCGGGCGCTGGTTATCGAGGCGCTTGCCTTCGAACCACACTTCCCCGCCAGTGGGTACCTCTAGTGTTCCCAGTATATGCAGTAGGGTGCTCTTGCCCGCGCCGGAGGCGCCCACCACGCTCACCATCTCTCCGCGCGAGATCGTGAGGCTGACGCCGCGCAGCACGTCCGTCTTGGCACCGTCCTTGGAGAAGGCCTTCGTGATGTCACGGGCCTCGATCAGCGGCACTTTTAGTGTGCTTGCTATGGCTTCGGCCTCTTGCATGGGCTCACTCGTAGCGCAGGGCGTCCGCGGGAACCAACCTACCGGCGCTCAACGCTGGCAGGACCGTGGCCGCAACACAGACCAAGACCGAGGCGGCGCCCACGAAGGCGAACTCGGTGATGTCGATAAAAATGGGAAGTCGATCGATATAGTAGACCTCCGGATTAAGGCGCACCCCGTAACGTTCCGCCACGAAGGTTACCGAAAAACCTAAGGCAAGCCCCATCGCAGCGCCAAGCACGCCCAGGATGAATCCTTGAACCAAGAAAATGCCCACGACTTGTCGCGTCTCCGCACCGAGGGTGCTGAGTATGGCTATTTCTCGGCGCTTTTCGCGCACCAGGAGGGAAAGCGTGCCGAACACACAAAAGCCCGCGACCAAGATGGCCAGTCCGAGTGTGATGAACATAGCCAGCTTTTCCAGCGCCAGAGCACCGAAGAGATTTTGGTTCATGGAGCGCCAATCGCGGATCCGAACGTCGGGGTAATCCGCAGCTAACGCAGCGCGCAGCCGATTGGCGACGCGTGTCGTGTCGTCGATGCTCGGGGTGCTGACGGTAAGCGCCGAGATGCCGCCCTCGTGTCCGAGAAAGCGCGCAGCGGTGGGGAGCGAAGCATATACAAACTTCGCGTCGAACTCGTACATGCCGCTGTAGACGATGGCCGCAACGCGAAACCGGCTGGTTTTCGGCATCGGTCCCGACGGACCTAGTGTACCGAAAGGCGATACAATCTCGACGGTATCACCCGTAGACAACCGCAGAATCGTCGCCAGCTCGGCGCCGAGCGCCACAGGCTGCAGTCTTCCTTGGCCGGCTTCCCTTCCGCTTCCCTTTGCCGGTACTTTGTCAGGTTCGACGAAAAGGTCTTCGAAGGCGCCGTCGCGAAACTGGGAGGCGAGTTGCGTTACGGAACGCGCCGTGGCTTGGTCAATGCCCCGAAGCTGAGCGCCCGCAAGATTCGTGGGACCCGAGAGCATCACATCGCCACTTACGATTGGGGTGACGCCAATGACGCCGGGTGCGGCGGCCACCCGTTCGCGCAGGTCTTCCCAGTCGCGAAGTAGCGCACCTTCCTGGTCCAAGGTGATGTGGGCGCTGAGGCCGACGATTTTGTCTTTGAGGTCCTTGCGAAAGCCACCCATCACCGAGAGCGTCGTCACGAGTGAGGTCGAACTCAGGGCTATCGCGAGAATGGCGAGGAGGCCGATGGTGGCCAAAAATCCGCGCTTGATCGAACGAAGCTGCCGCGCAGCGACGGCGAAACGAAAGCCGATGCGCTCGGTGAGAGCGAGCATCGGTCCGACGGCGCGAAGGGCTAGCCGCATGCAAAACACGATGGCGATGCAGAAGCGCGCGAGTTCCGGCAGCCATGTGGGCGCGAGCAAAGCGACCAGCACCCCTGCACCCAGACCTACATCAAGCGTCAGCAGCCCCCGTCGTCGAAACGAAGCAGACGCCGTGAACCAGCCGACGGCAGCGCGCACGAGGGCTAACACCCAGAGCAGTTGGACGGCGCTGAGCAGGTGCGTCCCTTGGGCCCGTTCCGAGCTAGACAGCAGAAAGAGCCTTGTGGCGATGCTCATCGTGCCATCGCGCAGCGCCTCGCTGGCTAAACCGGCACTGGTGATAAGATGGACGAAACGGCCCGCAACTATGCCAAGCAGACTCCACTGCAGCACATTGACGAGCCGGTACCTGAGGCGCCGCTTTGGACGCGCGGCATCAAGGAGCCCCACACTAATGCCGAGCCCCATCAAGAGGTAGCCCAGCATTCCTGGTGGCAAACGTTCACCGTGCAGGGAAGCATCGCGCAAGGCCTCCGTGCGCAACAGCAGCACGCCCCAGCTCGGGTCAAAGGGGATTAATGCAAGGACGAGTGCAGCGCCGAGCAGCACGAGCGCCGTCGCACGTACGCGCGCCAGGCTCATGAGCCACTACCGCTGCTTGCCGCATGGGCATCCGAGGCTGCCGTTGAGCCCTCGCTTGCGGATTCACCTTCGCCATCGCGCTGCGGCCGCAGTAGAGGAAAGAGCAGCACATCGCGGATGGAAGGTTGATTGCAGAGGCTCATGACAAGGCGGTCGATACCCAAGCCGAGGCCCGCGGTGGGCGGCAAGCCAACGCGCAGCGCGCGAATGTAGTCCTCGTCGAAGTCCATCGCTTCGGCATCACCCCGGGCCCGTGCCCCGAGCTGCTGGCGAAAACGCTCGGCCTGGTCGTCGGGGTCGTTAAGTTCGTTGAAGGCGTTGGCGAGTTCTCGACCTTCGAGAAAGAGTTCGAAACGGTCGACAAAGCGTGGGTCTGACGATGACTTGCGCGAGAGCGGTGAGACCTCGACCGGATACTCGAAAACGAAGACCGGTAGGGAGTGCTCCCCCGTCTCGTCCCGAAAAAGCTGCGGCAGTTGGGGCTCGGCCAACGCCTCAAAGAGGGCCATGAGCTGCTGTCCGTAGCCCCGTACCGTGGCGGTGTTGCACGCAAGTGCCTGGCAGAGCGCCTTCGGCGCTGCGGCAAAATGTGCCCCAAGCGCCTCCGCGTCGTCGAGCAACTCCGCACTTTGGGAGACGGCAGCTTCGGAATGCATCCGGGTGACGCGCTGCACGACCTCTCGCACCGTCACGCGCGGCCAAGGGGCTTCGGGAAGCACAAATGAGCGCCCTTCAGCGAAGTTGGCGTCTGCTGCTAGGAGTCGCGCGTTCGCGGTGCTGATCAGCCCCTGAACAAGCGCTGCTAGGTCGTCCACCGTGAGGTAGGCCGCGTAGAGTTCAACCATCGTGAACTCGGGATTGTGGCGGGTGCTGATGCCCTCGTTACGAAAGTTGCGCCCAAGCTCGAAGACGCGTTCGAGGCCACCGACCACCAGCCGCTTGAGAAAGAGTTCGGGCGCAATGCGCAAAAACAGGTCGAGGTCGAGCGCCTGATGGTGGGTGGAAAAGGGACGCGCGGTCGCGCCTCCGCGGCTCGCGTGGAGCAGTGGGGTTTCGACCTCCAGGAAAGCCTCGTCTTCGAGAAACGCTCGGACGCTCGAAACGATGAGCGAACGGGCGCGAAAGACGCGGGCCACGTCTTTGTTTGCGTAGAGGTCGACGTAGCGTTCCCGGTAGCGCTTCTCAACGTCCTTGAATCCGTGCCATTTGGCGGGTGGCGGCAGATGGGCTTTGCTGAGCAGGCAGGCCTCGCGCACCGCTAGCGCCAAGGCGCCGGTCTTGGTGCGCATGGGTACGCCCCGGAAGAGGACGTGGTCTCCGAGATCGAGCCCTGAGAGGGTTGCTTGTCCCGCCTCGGAGAGACGCTCCGGTCTTGCCAGGGCCTGCACATCAGCGCCGGGCGTGCGCACGATATAAAACGGTCCGCGCTTGCCGAGCAGCCGACCGAAGAGCGCCTGCAGCGGCCCGCTTTCGACGAGGTCACTTTCCTCGGGTAGGGCGGCCACGGCAGCCGCATCCTGTGCGGCGGCCACCAGTGCGTCGCGCGTCGACTGGTCCGCTTCGGTGACCGGGGACACGGGAAACGCTTCGACGCCCGCCGCCAGCAGCGTGGCTTGCCGCGCCTGGCGCGCGGCGATGAGTTCGGACTCGGTGCTCATGTGCGAGCGGCATCTTGGCCTCGGGCCGTCGCCGATTCAAATGGTAGTGACCTTCAGGGGTCACAGCGTCGGTCACCCTTGCGTTTCGGCTTCCTTTTGTCGCGCCCGCCGTTCGGCCTGGGTCAGCAGATAGGACTCGATGAAGGGATCGAGCGCGCCGTCGAGGACCTGGCTCACATTGGAGGTCTTGAACTCGGTCCGCTCATCCTTGACGAGCTGATAGGGCGCGAGCGTGTAGGTGCGCACCTGAGAGCCGAATGCGTTGTCCTGACGCTGGGAGCCAAAGGACTCCTCAAACGCCGCTTCGCGTTCGAGACGCCGCTGCTCGAAGATGCGCCCGATGAGCATCTTCATCGCCGTCGCCTTGTTTTTGTGCTGGGAGCGCTCGTTCTGGCACTGCACCACAATATTCGTCGGTAAATGAGTGATGCGAACGGCGGACTCCGTCCGGTTCACGTGCTGGCCACCGGCGCCGCTCGCACGATAAACATCGATGCGTAGCTCCTCGGGCGGAATGCTTTCGATCTTCGCGTCGTCCGGAAGCTCGGGAACCACGAACACCGCGGCAAACGCCGTATGCCGCCGCGCATTCGAGTCGAAAGGAGAGATGCGAATGAGCCGGTGCACGCCGCTTTCGGAACGCAGCTTTCCATAAGCAAAGGCGCCCCTGACGATGATCGATGCGCCCTTGATGCCCGCCTCCTCGCCCTCGGCTCGGTCGACGAGCTCGCAGGTCAGGGTCGAACGCTCCGCCCAGCGCAGGTACATACGCAGCAGCATCTCGGCCCAGTCCTGGGCATCCACGCCGCCTGCCCCTGGATGGATGGTGATGATGGCCGCGGCATTGTCGAAGTCGCCGGAGAGCAGCCGGGAGAGCTCAAGTCGCCGCACCAGCGCTTCGAGGCCCTCCGTCTGGCTGACGATGTCGGCGAGCAAGTCCGCATCCTCGTCACCCTCCGCAAGCTCGGCGAGTTCAAGCAATGCCTCCGACTCCGTCGCTGCTTGTTCAACCGCCGAAACCGTCGCCTCTGCCTCAGCGCGCTCGCCCATGTGCAGCCGGGCGGCCTCGGCGTCATCCCAGAAGCCCTCGCGGCTCGAGAGCGCGTCGAGGTGCTCGATGTGTGTCTTTAGGCGATCGACGTCAAAGATACCTCCGGAGCTGGTTGGCGCGGTCGCGCAGGTCGCTTAAGCGGTCAGACAGTTCACTGGGCATAGACTGAAATTATGGTGCGCCTTGGCGGCTCGGCCACTCCAATCATCGGAGCCGGCAAAATCGCTTTGCCTCGTCGTCATCGCCCTAGGGGCAAGCTCCGGGGCAAGCTCGCCCATCCGAGCGCTGCTTCGCAAGGAGCAGCTAGCCACGCAGAACCGCCTAGCGGCTTTCGCTTTGGTGGGTCGTGCGCTAGCTTAACGGCCTTCGAAGTGAAGAGGCGTAGATCCGCCCGGGAAAACGCGCGAGGCGTGTTCTTTCTGAGGCGGCTTCACGCATGCCAACGCCGTGACGAAAGCCCGACCATGACCACAAGCGAAGCCCAGCCAGCCTCGCCTTCCTCTGTCGCTGACAAGCGTAACGAGGAGCGCCCGGAACAGCCTACCCATGAGGGCTCGGCATCAGTAAGCGTTTCGACGCAGACGCCCGCGAGTGCTTCCGAAGGCGCTTCCGCCGGATCGCCGGCGCCGCTTCTGCCCCAGGACGCTCACGCTGGCGGTACCGCTACAGCCCCCGAGGTGCCCGTCGAAAAGCCGGCGCTTGCCGATGGGGCTTTGCTCGCTGTGTCGGAAGCCTCGCCGGGCACCGACGACACGTCTGGCGAGGATGCCAAGCTCGGAGAAGGCGCATCGGGTCTAGGCGATAGCGTTGCAGCCACGGCACCGGAGGCAGGGGAGGGGAGCGATGCTTCGGCTCCTGCTGCTACGACAAAAAGCAAGCGGCGGCGTGGCAACAAGCGTGACAGCGACAAAAGCAGCCACGGCAAAGGTAGTGCCGGCCGAGGCGAAGCAGCGCACGGTGGAAAAGAGGGGTCGCGCGGCGCTTTCGCCGCGCTTTTCGCGTCGGGGCCCCGGCGCCAGGTGATGGCCGTGGGTGAGTTTGTGGCGGGCCTTGTGGACGCCGTGGCAGACGGTACGTTCAGGCTCGACCTTTTCGGTCGCGGCATCGCATACGTAGACATTAACGAGCCTGACCTCAAAGAGTTAAGTGACGCTCAGATCGCCGAACTCCGCACCGAATCGCTGACACTCGACGCAGCCATCGCGCCTGCCGAGGGTGCAGGTGCAACCTTAACGGTCGCGCAGCCGTCTGCGCCGACCACTGGACCGATCACCGCGCCGACCACCGCGTCCGGCGATTCGGCGGATGCGCCAGCGGCGCACGCGGATGCGCCGGAGGCAGAGGCTTCGAAGGCGCAACACACGGCAGCCGGCGACACCGCTGAGCTCTCAGAAGGATCTGAGTCCACAGAAGTACCCAAAGAAGCAGCCGCCGCGGCACCAGGTGCGGGGGCGAACGCCGAGGACGCGTCTACGGAATCCGAGGCGGAGCCCTCGTTTGAGGTAGGCGGTGAGGGCGGTCGCGCAACGACGACGCTCGCCACCATCGAAGCGCGCGCGCGGCGCGAGGCCCCGCAGTCCGACGCCATCTTTCGGGGACGGGTGGTGGCGCTTGCCGAGAGCGGTCATTTGGCGCTCGTCAACCGCCCGGTGGACGTCCGGCGGGCATCTCAGGTGCTTGAGCATGCCGCCGCCGCCCGGGAACGCGTGTGGGGTTTAGTCTTCGGCTACAACCGAGGCGGCTTCGACGTGCTTATCGAAGGTATTCGCGTGTTCTGCCCAGCGTCGTCCATCGACGTCCATACGCCTACGGAGCCCAAGGCTTGGTTGGGACGCAAGCTGCAGTTTCATCTCTCGACGAAGAAGTCCAAAGGCAGTGATTATGTCGTCACTCGCCGCACGCTCGCCGAGCGCGAATCACGCAAGCGTGCCGGCGAACGCCTCAAACACCTTAAGGTCGGCCAGAAGCTCAAGGGTGCAGTCGTCAGCGTGCTCGACTACGCACTCATCGTAGACCTCGATGGTCTCGAGGGCTTCTTGCACGTATCCGAGTTAAGCTTCGACCGCGAAGCACAGCCCGCAACGCTGGCAAGCGTCGGCGACGTGCTCGACGTTGAGGTGCTACGCATTGAGGGCGGTGGACGTAAAGACCAACGCACGAAGGTATCCCTCACCCGCAAGCCCTTTCTCGACGACCCCTGGGACGCCCATGACGAGGTGTTAACGCCCGGTCGGCCCACCGAGGGCATCGTCCGGCGCGTGGCGCCTTTCGGCGCGTTCGTCGAGTTGAGCCCGGGCATCGAGGGCCTGCTCCACGAGAGTGAATACGCCAAGGGGCCCGACCGGTTGCCGAAGTCGCCAGAGGTAGGTTCGACGGTCACCGTCGTCGTCGACAAGGTGGACAAGCGCTCGCACCGCATTGGGTTGTCGATGCTGACCGACCTTGAGGCGAAGGCTTTCGAGGCTGCCGGTAGAACCTTCGACGCCGCGTTGCTTCGAAGCCTAAAGCCAGGCGCCGAGCTGGTTGCCCAGATCGAAAAAGTGGACCCGCGAGGTGTGCATTTGCGCATTAAGGGCGTGTTTGGACGCCGCGGCCGGGGCTTCATGCAGTCTCGAGAGCTTGGAGAGGCCGAGCGTGGCGCGCTGAAAAAGGCACCAGAGGGCAGCCAAGAGCTGAAAGTAAAGCTGGTAGGCATGGAGCGTGACGGGACACTTAAGCTGTCGCGCCGGGCTCTGGTGCAGGACGAGGAGCGGCGTGCGGTTCAGGAGTACCGCAAGGAAGCTTCGAAGCAGGGCTTCGGCACCTTTGCCGACTTGCTCAAGGCCAAACTCGGCGAGTGATCCCCGGGCCTGGTTCCATCGGGAAAGGCAGGTTCTGAGAACCCGCCGGACCTGCCATCGCTAGCCCCACCGCTAGAGCACCATAACCGCCCATCATGACCGCTCCGCTATGACCTCGATGTGGGGCGCCTCGCCTCAAGCGTTCGCTCCGCACTGAGCGTGGGCCGGCGGCGCGTGCGAGAAAGCGGCTTGCGACGGAACCCACGCATGTTAAGCCACGCCTCCCGCGCGGCGAGAGCGCGTGCGGGGCGCTGCGAAACACGCAGTGGGTAGTTCCGGGCGATTAACTCAGGGGTAGAGTGCCATCTTCACACGGTGGAAGTCGCTGGTTCAAATCCAGCATCGCCCACCCCTAGCGTAGGCGTTCGGGGGCCAACGTAGAGCGTGCCCCCCGGATGTTCGGGCGTCAGCCCTGCGCGTGGATTAGGGCGTATCCGCCTAGAACGTGTCGGCTACGACTTCGAAGGTGGCGCCACCGTCGGTGACGCGAACGCTGTTCGCGGAGGTTGGCGTCGCGGAGGACCGAGCGCCGCCCGGCGCTTGGCGGGTGGTGGCGCTGGCGGTACTGCCGCCGAGCGCTTCTAACTCGATGCGGGGCGCTGCGGCAACGCCTTGGGGTACGGAGAACGAGATGCGTATGCTCTGTACCGGACCTGCTTCAGGGGGCAGGGGAAGCGGATTGGTTGTGCCGTTTTGTGGGACAAACGCACGCATCGCTAGCTTGCGGAACTGGCCCGCCGGATAGTTGACGCGCAACAGGAAGACGTGAAGGGGCGCGCCGACACTACGCAGCCTGATGGCGGTGGGGCGAAATCCCGTATCCGTCAGGTCAATCGTGATGTCGCGGTCATCGAGACGCGTTTGATGGCCTGCAAAGGCTGTCCAGCCCCCCTGTCCTTGCTGTTGTCCTTGAGCATCTGACCTCTGGCTTGCCGCGCGGACGTTAGCGCTCTGGCTGTCTCTGGACGCCGGCGCCGCTCTGGGCGGCTCGCGACCCTCGCTCAAGACCAGCCGAGTCCCTTGCCGCAACGGGCGACCAAAGACTTCGATTCGAAGCGGCCTTTGGTTTTGCGTGAGGGGAATGGGAAGGCCTACGTCTTGAATCAGCATCAGTGTCGGTGCCTGAATGTCGCGGAATCGACCCTCGGTGAGGTGAACCCGCACCCGCGAAAGTTCGTAGGCGCCCTGCTCGACACCGAGTCGCATCCATTCGTTGCGGAAGTTCTCTTGACTTACATTGAAGGTCACCAGGCTTTGCGATGGGCTCACGTCACGCGTGCCGACAATGCGCTCAGCTGCGGCGGGATTGGCACCAAGCAAGGTGCTGCCCGCAAGGCAAGTGCCGAGGATGACGGCGCGAACCAGCGCTGCGCGAGACCGGCCCAAACCTCGCTTCGAGCGTCCAGCGCTAAAGCGGTGTGCGAAGTCGGCGTGGAGCCGCAGGGTATAGGATTCAGTAGACAAACTACGCTTCGTGTCGTTCATTCGGGTATCCATCACAGACCTCCAGAGCACTACGCGCCTGAGAGGAGTGGCCAGCGCACTAGCCATCCAACCACGACTGAGACCGCCCCGATGCGAGCGCCTATCTCAGTCTAACTTGCTGACATTCAACGGAATTGTCTGCATGTCGAGCCGGCCGCAACCTCTTGCGCTTATAAAGTGTGCAAAGGGCGTGCCTTCACGCCTGGGTTGCTCGCTCGCGATCCCGGCGTCATACCGCCGCCCCATGAGACGCGTTCTATTGCTTTCGGCCAAGCGCACACCCATCGGCGCTTTTCAAGGTCAACTGGGGTCCGTGCCTGCGCCGCGCTTGGGTGCCACCGCCATCCAGGCGGCAGTGGAAGCTGCCAAGGTAAGTAAGGACAGCGTCCAGGAAGTGTTCATGGGACAGGTCCTCAGTGCCGGTGTCGGCCAGGCGCCTGCACGCCAGGCGACACGCTTCGCAGGCCTGCCCGATGCTGTCGCTTCCACGACGGTCTCCAAGGTCTGCGGCTCAGGTCTCCAGGCCGTCATCCTCGCGTCCCGGGCGATAGGCGCTGGCGATATCGACTGCGCGGTTGCCGGCGGTATGGAGTCGATGTCCTTGGCTCCCTACCTGTTGCCCAAGGCGCGTGGTGGCTACCGCATGGGTCATGGCGAGGTTCTCGATTCGATGATCATCGATGGACTCTGGGACCCTTACGACAATCAGCACATGGGCAAGGCGGGAGAACGCTGCGCTGCGCACTATGGTTTCACCCGCGAGGTCCAAGACGCCTTTGCGCGTCGTTCCTATGAGCGCGCCCGCGCCGCAGCGGTATCCGGCGCCTTCGCCGAGGAGCTGGTGGCCGTTGAAATCGCCGGGCGCAAGGCAACTACACGTGTTCAGGAAGACGAGGAGCCCGGTCGCGCGGATCTCGAAGCGCTCGCGAAGCTGCGTCCGGCTTTCGATCCCGCGGGCACTATCACCGCAGCCAACGCTTCGTCGCTGAACGATGGCGCAGCGGCGCTCGTCTTGGTGGCTGAGGACCGTTACGAGTCATCGATGGGTGAGCCACTGGCGGTGCTGACGGGTGCGGCAGCACACGCTCAAGCCCCTGAGTGGTTCACAACCGCACCGGTCTCTGCCGCCCGCAAGCTCCTCGACCGACTCTCATTGACCCCCAACGATATCGACCTTTGGGAAGTGAACGAAGCCTTCGCTGCGGTGACGCTTGCGTTTGAGAAGGAACTGTCCGTTGACCCCGCGCGCGTCAACATCTGCGGAGGAGCCGTGGCCCTTGGGCACCCTATCGGCGCTTCCGGTGCGCGCATTCTGGTGACGCTGCTCCACGCACTGCGCCGCGAGCAGAAGCAACGGGGGCTGGCGACGCTCTGCATAGGGGGCGGCGAAGCCGTCGCCGTTGTGGTCGAGCGGGTCTAGCCAAATTCCCCGGCGGTCGAGGCGGCGCGCCAGCGACCGCGAGACTGGGGTCCATGTGCACCATGCCCGGGGAGCGAGGCACCCAGGCCGCAGCATACAGTCACTCAGGTGTACGCTTGTTGCGCATCCTGGTCCTGAGATCGGCCGTCGGTCCTAAAAAAGCAGGCGAAAGCATGCATTTAGGCTGCTGTGGCATCTAACCTGCAATGTGGGTGGGTAGCCTATGCCGGTAAGACTTGCCCACGCCTTACGCCCCTATGCTTCGATGGTCTGCCTTGGTGCCATCGTCGCGCTGCTGTCCGGTGTCGCTGCACCGACAACCTTCGCCCAGTCTCGAGGTGGCGGCGCCTCCATGCGCACCGTTGAGATGGGTTCGTTCTCGACACGCTTTCCCACCTTCGGCGAGACCGAGTCCCCCACCGCCCGTCTAGTGGAGAATCTCGACCGCCAGGAGCGCATGCTCTGGAACAAGCTCAACGCCGACAAGCGAGAAGAGGCCCGGGCAGTCAATAAGGGCGAGACTAACCAGGATCAGGGTCGCTCCGCACGCGGCGGCGAGCGCCGGGGGCAGGGAGGGAGCGTTTGGTGGGCCGATGGCAAGCCGGCGGCAGCGCAGGGGCGCGGCGGCGTAGCGCGTGGCAGCGATGACACGAGAGACGAGATGGCAAGGCGTGCTCCTACCCGCCGTGAGGTCACCCGCGACGCGGCTTTGAGCCCAGCGGGCGACAAGGCCGCACGGTCCACCTCACACGCACCGAGTGCCTACGCAAAGGGTGGGGAGACCTGGTGGCGTGCAAATCAAAACGAGACGCGCCGAAGTGCGCGCTAACGCACCTGCCTGAAGCATCGCGCCCGTGTGCGGTGGCGAAAGGCAAAAGCCCCGTGCGTCTGGTTACGCACAAAGTCCGCATCAAACCGAAGGCAGGTCTTTAGGGGCCACACGCTGTATTGCCTGCGGGAACTGCTTGTCAGGCTCCGCTGACTCCCCCTAGGCTGGGGGTATGCAAGAGGTTGATGTTTTAGTCGTTGGAGCGGGGCAGATGGGTCGCGGCATCGCCCAAGTGTGCCTTGAGGCAGGCTATCGCGTTGCGCTCGCCGACACACAGGCGGAAGGTCTAGCGCGCGCGCAGGCTGCATTGGTCGCGTCCGTACCCGAAGCCAAGCCACGCTTGCACGCGTTGCATTGGCCGAGTGCCGAGCCCCTGCGTGCGGGGCTTGCTATCGAGGCGGGTCCGGAAGACCTGGCTATCAAGGTCGAGATTTTTCGTGCCCTTGATGCGTTGCTTGGACCGGACGCCTGGCTCGCTTCCAATACCTCGTCGATATCCATTACGGCGCTTGCGGCTGCTGTGCGCGCGCCGGAGCGGGTGCTCGGTCTGCACTTCATGAACCCTGTGCCGAAGATGCGGCTAGTGGAGATCATACGCGGCTTGCAGACATCGGATGCGGCCATTGCGGCCGGCCGGGCACTTGCTGATAAGCTTGGAAAAGTCGCAGTACTGACGAAAGACGCCCCGGCGTTCTTGGTCAATCGCATGCTGGTGCCGCTTGTCCTCGAAGCGTTCTTTCTACTGGAACAGGGGCAGGCAACGCCAGAGGACATCGACACTTCAGTGAAGCTCGGCCTTAATCATCCGATGGGGCCGCTGACCCTCGCAGACTTTGTCGGGCTCGATACCTTGCTCGCTATCTCCGAGGTGTTGATGCGCGATTTAGGCGACGACAAATACCGCGCGCCCGTACTCCTGCGGCACTACGTCGCGGCGGGCTGGCTGGGTCGCAAAAGTGGGCGTGGGGTTTACCACTATGATGCGCAGGGAAAGCAGGTGCGCGCATGACCGGGACGCCACAGTTGACACAATTCGAGTCTGCGGGCGATGTCGCGACGCTGACACTCAACCGGCCGGAAGCCAAAAATGCGCTGTCCCAGGAGATGCTGCTCGAGATTGAAGCGCACCTGCTGGCGGTTGCAGAGGCATGCCAGCGCTCCGAGGGGCCGCGCGCCGTGGTCCTTCGCGGCAGCTCGGGCATCTTTGCCGCGGGCGCAGACATCCGTCAGATGGCGCACGCCGAAGACGCGGCACTTGTCGCCTATCTATCGCTAGGTCAGCGTGTAGTGGCCTTGCTGAAGCGACTGCCGCTACCCACGCTCTGCATCGCCGAAGGCGCCGCGTTGGGCGGAGGGCTTGAGTTCCTTCTGGCCTGCGACTGGGCGCTGGCCACCCCCAAGACACGCTTCGGACTGCCCGAAGTGAAGCTAGGCATCATGCCGGGCTTCGGCGGCACCCAGCGACTGGCAAAGCGTGTGGGCGAGCTGCGCGCTAGCGAACTCGCCATGACCGGGCGAATCATCGACGCAGGCGAAGCGCTCGCCATCGGCCTTGTCCTGGACGTCGTGGAGCCGGCGGACCTGGAGGCACGTATCGAACGCTTGCTGGCGCCTCTCGGGCTTACGTCTCCCGCCGCCGTCGCGGCGACGAAGCGTGCCCTTGCTGTCGCAGAGACCTGCGACATCGACCGAGGTCTCGCCTTCGAAGCCGCCGAGTTCGCCAGCCTCATCGCCGGCGGCAAACGCGAAGGCTTTCAAGCCTTCCTAGAAAAACGCCCACCCTCCTTCGCCCGCACCCCGGGCGAAGACTGAGGGCAGCTTTCCCTGGGTCTAAGCCGCACCCGAAGGCGCGTCGGCGGATGTGGGACTGGCGGGGGCGACGGGGTCACGGGGGGTGGAGAGTTTTTGCCAGAGGGCCATGACTAGGGGGTCTAGGCCTTCGTGGGTGACGGCGCAGACGGTGCCGATGCACTGCGGTAGCGCTAGCACGGCGGCTTCGTCTTCGGCGGCCTCCTCGTTGACATCCCGGGCGTTAAGGTCGCTCTTGCTGCGGACAATGAGTGTCTCTTTGTTCAAGATCTCGGGGTTGAAGGCGGTTAGCTCGGCCTTGAGCGCTTCAAGCTGGTCAAGCATGGATGCGGGGCCGGCGACGTCGGGTGCGACAACAAAGAGCAAGATGCGGGTGCGCTCGATGTGGCGCAAAAAGTCGTGGCCGAGGCCTTTGCCCGCCGCGGCGCCCTCGACGAGACCCGGTATGTCCGCGATGACGAATGAGCCTTCCTGGGTAACGCGGTCGCGGCCGCCTGCGTGGTTCGCGACCGCCACCACACCCAGGTTCGGGACTAACGTGGTGAAAGGATAGTTAGCGATTTTTGGCTTGGCGCGCGATACCGCGGCGATCAGTGTGCTCTTGCCGGCGTTGGGAAAGCCCACTAGGCCAACGTCTGCGAAAAGCTTCAGCTCGAGTGACAGCTCAAGGCTCTCCCCGGGTTGCCCGTCTTCGGCGGTGCGGGGAGCCTGGTTTGTCGAGGTCGCGAAATGGATGTTGCCCCGTCCACCCCGCCCGCCCTTCGCGATAATGCAGCGTTGACCTGGCTCGGTGAGGTCGACAAGTTCAGCGCCCGTTTCCGCATCGCGCACCACCGTGCCGATGGGGACACGGATCTCCTGGTCGGCGCCGGCCTTGCCGTACTGGTCTTTGCTTCGGCCGTGTTCGCCACTCGGCGCTTCGATGCGCCGGCGGTAGCGCAGGTCGAGGAGCGTGCGCAATTGCGGACAGGCGACAAAGATAATGTCACCGCCGCGGCCGCCATCGCCTCCGGAGGGACCGCCCAGTGGCTCGAAGCGTGCGCGCCGGAAAGCAGCGGAGCCGTTGCCCCCGTCGCCTGCCTTCACGGCCAACTTAACTTCATCGACAAAATGCATACTCGGGGCCCGGGTGACGGAGAAGTTCGCAGCGCGCATGGCGGCCGTCGACCGCGCCAGAGTTACTTAAGGTGCTTGATGACGGCTTCAGAGAAGGCGCGCGTACCGCAGGCTACGGACCCTTTGCCCGCGATATCGGCGGTACGCAGACCCGAGTCTAGCGTTCGTGCCACCGCGCGCTCGAGCACGGTTGCGGCTTCGGCCTCGCCCAAGGATAGCCTCAGCATGAGCGCGGCGCTCAGCAGCGTGCCAATCGGGTTGGCGATGTCGCGCCCAGCAATGTCCGGGGCTGAACCGTGCACCGGTTCGTAGAGGCCCATCGAGCCCTCCGCGAGCGAGGCGCTGGGTAGAAGGCCAAGAGACCCGGCGAGTACGCCGGCTTCGTCCGAGAGAATATCGCCGAATAGGTTCTCCGTAAGGATCACATCGAACTCTTTGGCCGCTGAGATGAGCCGCATCGCCGTTGAGTCCACCAGTTGATGAGAGAGCGTGACATCGGGATAGTCCTCCGCGATGCGCGTGACCGTGCGGCGCCAAAGACGCGAGGACTCGAGAACGTTGGCCTTATCCACCGATGTCACGTGCTTGCGCCGACCCCGCGCAATCTCAAACGCAGTGCGGGTGACACGCTCGATTTCCTGCGTCGTGTAGACCAACGTGTCGACGGCACGCTCGGAGCCGTC
>SLEO01000044.1 GCA_007124745.1 Myxococcales bacterium | reverse complement strand
GCAAGTACAAGCTATCCATTCCCGAAGACGAGCTGCAAGAGCTGACGGACCTCGACCGCGTCGTCGAAAAGGTGACCGCGCGCATGGCTGCCTAACGTTCCTAGCGGTTTTGCGCTTGGTCCGCTGCGGCGAACAGCGTCCATAGGGGAGGCGCTAGCGCTCGATGCGGACGGCCTCCACGCGTCGCAGCTCCACGGCTTGGTCACGCGTCAACGCAACGTAGACGGGCAGCCCCGAGTCTTCGACCGCAAGCCGCAGAAAGCGCCGTTCATGGCGACACGCGGCGAGGTAGCGGTTGAGCGTCGCGATGAGTTGAGTGAGGGAGACGTCATAATCCTCAGGCTTTTTCGTAGGGTCGGACGTACGCGGGACCGTCGCGTGCCAGCTATCCGCCAACAAAACCACCTGCCCCCCGGGTTCGAGCCAGGCCACATCGAGCCCCGCCAGCGGCGCTGCAAAGCCTCTCAGGTGATTGATGCACTGCGCGATCGTGCCGCAGGCCGATTCCTTGTCGATGACAAGCGCCTGGTCGGCGAGCTGGCGCGCCAGCGCCACGCCCACACCCGGATCATCCTCCGCCAAGTAGTAGGTGCGTAGGAGGTCGTCTTGCGTATCCTCTGCGCTGGTTTGTGCCAATGCACTGCAGAGCGCCTCAAAGTGCTCGTCGGCGAGGGCGGCCAGAAGTCCTGCGGCACGCAGCGCCCGCGCGTAGGCGACACGCCGCCCGGTGCCGTCCGCACCTCCGTTGAGGGGACGCCCGCTCGGAGAGTGAGGCAAGGTGCCCGACGACGAACGCCCGAGGGAGGGCTGGCTGGCAGAGCCTTGACTTGCCGGCGAGGGCGGAGTCGGCGGCTGGGAAGCCTCGGGCGGTGGCGACAGGGGAGACATTTCGCTGATATCAGGATGCCCGACCTTGTGACGTCCGCGCAACGAGGGAGTTGAACTCGCCAGCGCCGGCAAGTAGCTGCCGGCACAACCCCTTGCTTTGCCGGGGATACGGCACCATCCTGACGCCTCCTGTGACGTTGCACGGCCATCTGCAAGGACTAGCCCCTTCCGAGACGAAGCTCCTTGAGCGGCTGTATCGACGGAAGGTGCCCGCACAGGCACTTTTTCCGACGGAACTTGCCCGGCCGCTTTGCGATATTTCGCATCAGATTCGGCGCCAAGTCGGCCTCTTGGTGGACCGCAGCGGGGCAGTCACGCACGTCATCGTCGGTGACAGCACCAAGCTCTTCATTCCCGACCTCGGCCGCGTTCGCGCGGGCGGCAGCCGCTTCCGTGGCCTGCGTCTTCTGCACACGCACCTGCACCAGGAGCCGATTAGCCGGGACGATCTCGTCGACCTGACGCGACTTCGTCTCGACCTTGTCGCCGCGCTGCTGGTTGCGGAGGACGGCCTGCCCTTCCGCGTCTACTACGCCCACAACGTACCCGATCGCGAGGGCCTGCCTTACGTCACCGTCGGGCCGATACCCTTCAGCCATGTCGACCTCGACGTGGGCTCACTGATTCGCGAACTGGAATCCGACTTCGCGCGGGAAGCCAAGCGCCACCCCCGCATCACCCAAGAAGGCCGCGCCATCCTCATTCACGTCGCGAACAAACGCGATGCGCACGAAACCGAGGCCTCCCTTGCCGAACTCAAGGAACTTGCGCGCACGGCGGGCTTGGAGGTCGTCGACACCATCACGCAGGTACGCCCGCAGGTGGACCCACGCTACGTCGTGGGCCGGGGCAAGCTCGACGACATCACCTTGCGCGCGATGCAGCTTGACGCCGACGTGCTGGTGATCGACCGCGAGGTCAGTGCGGCCCAAAGTGCAGCGCTGGCAGAGGCCTCGGATCTCAAGATCATCGACCGGACCCAGCTCATCCTCGACATCTTTGCCATGCGCGCTGAGAGCCGCGTCGGCAAAGTGCAGGTCGAGCTCGCTCAGATGAAGTACCTGCTTCCGCGGCTCGGTACGCGGGATGACGCGCTCTCCCGGTTGACGGGCGGCATCGGTGGCCGCGGACCTGGCGAGACGAAACTAGAGATCGGGCGACGGCGCGCCCGCGAGCGCGTACACCGTCTCGAAGCGGAACTGAAGACCCTCGCCAAGACACGACGACAGATGCGCTCTCGTCGTCGTCGTCGCGAGGTGCCGCATATCGCCATCGTCGGCTACACGAACGCGGGCAAGAGTACCTTGCTCAACACGCTGACGCAGGCTGGCGTCCTGGCAGAAGATAAGCTCTTTGCGACGCTCGACCCGCGCTCGAAGCGCCTGCGGCTGCCACGGGAACGGGAAGTCGTCATTTCAGATACAGTGGGCTTTATTCGACACCTCCCGAAGGACCTCTTCGGCGCCTTTCGCTCGACCTTCGAGGCCGCTCAGGAAGCCAGCCTGCTGCTGGAAGTGATCGACGCCTCTGACCCGGAACTCGAGACCTACGTTGAAACCACCGCGAAGCTCCTGACAGACCTTGAACTCGACCATGTGGAGAAGCTCACGGTCTACAACAAGGCTGACAAACTGAGCGAGGCGCAGCGCGAAGGTTTGCGCGCGCGGGGCATCGTGATCTCGGCCCTTGACGCCGCCACGCTGCAGCCGTTGCTCGACGCGATGGCCGCTTCCCTCGACATTGTTCTGACGGCAGGCGAGGCCACACAGGACGCGTTAGAGGATGACGATGCGCTCAACGACGCCGACGATGCGGAGATGGCGGGGGCAGCGCTTACGGACGAAAGCACTGCAGAGGCAGCAGAGGCCAGAGTGTCTGAGGCGCAGGCCAACGGTGAGCCCGAAGTTAGCGCTGTCGGGGCTTGATACCGATGGAGCCGCCTTCGTCCACTACCTCGAGGGTGTAGTTTCCCGCGCCGTATTTGGCATCGAGGCGCGCTAACTGAGGGGCGAGCCGGGCGCGCATGCCGTCCGGCGTCAGCCGGACGGGCGCGAGTCCCGCGGCTTTGCGCGCCGCCTGATAGTTGCGATACACGTCGACCACGGGATCCGGTCGCGGCGCGGTGGGCGGCGCTTCGAAGACGTCGATGTCGACCTCAATGCCCTGCTCTGCTCGGGACACCTGCGCCGCGTCGCCGCCGGGATTTGCAGCGCCGGCACCACGTCCCGAGGCCCCGGCCGCTGGCACCAGGCGCTGTCGCGCGCGCTTGACATCGCGCTCGAAGGTGCCCTCTTCGATTTGACGGCAAATGCGGTTCCACTTCGAAAAGAGTGTCTGATACCGCCGGGAAAGCTGCCGGATCCGAAAGTTGATGGCCGTGTTCGTGACGCGACGGTCGAGCAACTGCTGCAAGAGCCGCTCAAACTGCTGCCGCGGCACCGAGGGCTCGAGCCGCTCCATGCCCTGAAAGTACATGTCGTAGCGCGCCGTGAGCGCCTTGAGCTGCAGCTCGCCGCGCTTCAGCAGCGCCTCTGCCGTCTCGGGAGCGTTCTCCACCACGTACAAGGGTAACCGATCCCGTCCTGGTTTCCCAAGCGCTGCGGTGCGCGCTTCACGCGTCTTGGGGAGATTGGGCCTCAGAAGATGCAGCGCTTCCGGCGCGCTCCTCCGCGTTCGAAGTATCTTCCGCTGGCGGCGCGGACGGGTCCTCGGGGTCGGTCCGGGCGGGCGCCTCCGCTGGGTCGGGAATGCCCTCTTCAGGTGGAACGGCCCGGGGCTCCCCGTCGGCGCCGGGGGTACCAGACGCTGCGTCTGCCGCATCCTCTGCCCCGGCTTCCGTCGCCTCGGCCTCGGGAACCGAGGCTGGAACCGGGTCGCTGCCCGGTGTGAGCGGGTGGTTCAGCAGCGCTTCATCGTCGTCGTCCGCAAAGAAATCATCGTCGAACTCGCTGCCCTCGTCGATATCCGGGCAGCCGTCGTCGTCCTCGACGCCATCGAAGTCTTCCGGCAGCATCGGGCAGCGGTCCAGATGGTCTGGAATGCCGTCTCCATCCTGGTCACGTGTCTTGGGCTGGTAGGTTACCTGCAGTAGACCTTGCAGGGCAGGCACTCCCGGAGCCGCGGAGATTCCCGTGCCGAAGCCCGCGCCAAAGAGCCAGTCACCTTTGTCGGCGCGCAGCGCCAAAAAGGCCTCCAGCTGCGTTCGGTCGGCCCGGGCGAATGGCGCACCCGCATCGACGGAACCGCGGAGCTCGGCGATGGCACGCAGCCAGGGCACCTTCACGCTACGGTGCGCCAGGGCAAGCACGTAGCGCAACTCATCGCGAAAGCGCAGCCCCGCAAAGGTGTCGGGCTCGAAGCGATGCAGCCAGCTCAGCTCGAAGGCCGCTTCCAGGACCAGCAGGTTGTACTCCTGAATCAGCCCGATTTCGCTTTGCACGGACCCTGCGGAGGCGAAGTCCGCGTCAAAGCCCGTGGGCAGCCACAGCCGCGAGCTTAATGCAAGCGCGTAGCCCGCTGCTTTGGTGTCCGGTGCCGTAGCCGCCTGCCCTTGATACAGCAGCGTGTTCACGCCCAACATCGTGTCGGCGAGCGCAAACGCGCGAGGGTCCCGCGTTTCCGGCGTCCCCGGCGGCGCGGCCTGCTCAAGGGCGGTGAAACCCGCGCCCGTGCCCTGCCCGAGGACGCCGGTGGCGCGGAGGCTCACGGTGGTGCGCGCCCCGAAGCCGAAGGCGCCGCCGAGCGTTGTGGTGTGGCGCCAGTCGAGCACGTTGCGACGCACACCGTCTACGGCAACCCGGATAGGCGCACTCGCCCAGGCGTCTGTTAGCTCAAGACGGTAACCACCGTGGCCAAGTGGTCGGCTTCCGGGTGTCGTCAGATAGCCAAAGCGGCCACCCTGCCAATCGACGGGGCTAGGACTCAAGCGCGTCGCTGCCTCTAGGGGCGCATCGTCCTGGGCCTGAGCCCCACGCAGGGGAATGCCCACTCCAAGCAACGCAAG
>SLEO01000306.1 GCA_007124745.1 Myxococcales bacterium | reverse complement strand
GTACGGCCTCGGTAGAATGGGCGTGGTAGGGCCGGAGGGGCGTCTTGATGCTGTAGTGGTTGAGCAAGATACGCGTGTGGCGCGTGTCTTCCGCAAGGATGATGTCGACTTCACGCAATACCCGAAGCGCGCGGAGCGTCATATCTTCGAGGTTGCCGATGGGTGTCGGGACCAGGAAGAGTGTGGCCGACACCACCGGACGTGCGCCGGCTTCCGTCGCCTCCCGTCGCGTACCCGAGTCGCCCTCTACGCCAGCCCCTTCCGAGCCCTCTGCGGGTTTCACTTCACTGTCCCTAGCGGAGACACCGCCAGATGAAGACGTGCCGCCAGCCGCATCAGCGCGGGAGGGCGGCATCATCCCTGAGCTTTCCTCGCCACAGCGGGGACGTTAGCGTAGTCGACTGTAGCGGTGGCACGCATCAAACGAGTTCAGCCGCCGCCTCTAAGACATCCGCTTCGAGGTCTTCTTCGAGGAAGCGGCGCAACTTCGTGAGGACGCGTTTCTCGAGCTGGCGGACGCGTTCCCGGCTGACGCCGAAGCCCTCGCCGAGCTCTTGCAGTGTTTTGGGCGCCTCCGTGAGCAAGCGCTCTCGGAAGATTTCCGCCTCTTTGCCCACGAGCGTCTCGCCAAAAGTGGCGAAGCGTTCGCGCATCATCTCGTCGACTTGGTCGCGGGCCAAGCCGACATCCGCCGCCACCGCACCGTCGCTCAGCAGTTCAACCCGCGCCAGCGTGTTCGCATCATCGCTACCGCGTGTCGCGGGCGCGTCCAAAGACACCTCGCTGCCACTGAGGCGCATGTCCATGCTGGTCACATCGTCGACGGAGACATCGAGGCTCTCGGCGATACGGGCCGCGGTGGCTTCAATGCCCTGCGCGGCAAGCTTGGCTTTCTCCTTTTGCAGGTTGAAAAAGAGCTTGCGCTGGGCCTGCGTCGTGCCGATTTTGACCAGACGCCAATTGTTGAGAATGAAGCGGAGGATGTAAGCGCGAATCCACCAGGCGGCGTAGCTCGAGAGCTTGACCCCGCGGTAGGGGTCGTATTTGGCCACCGCTTGCATCAGACCCACGTTCCCCTCCTGGACCAGATCGAGGAGGTTGCGGTAGGCGGCGCGGTACTCATAGGCGATTTTCACGACAAGCCGCAGGTTGGAGGTCACCAGCCGCTGGGCCGCGATGCGGTCATCGTGTTCGACGTAACGCACCGCAAGCTCATGCTGCTCCTCGTGGGAGAGCACCGGGTAGCGCAGCACATCGTTCATGTAGGCACGCAGTGGGTCGAGGCGGGCGAGCGCTGTGCCCGTCGCGCGCCCCGCCACCACAAGGGCGATGCCTGAATCGTCGGTGTCGTCTCCGTCGTCGATGAGGTCGTCACCGGCATCATCATCGGCAGCGTCTTCATCGGCAGCATCTTCCTCAGACGCGCCGCTATCGAAGGCGTGCGCGTTTGGGTCGGCCTCGTCGTCGAAAAGCGCGGCGGCGCCCTGGCGGCTTACCAACTCCCCTTCTTCCGCCGATGACGCATCGAGGCTCTCCTCGCGTTCGCGGGGGGCACGCCCCTTTCGGCCTCGATTCGGCAGCGAGGACGGGCGTTCTTTCGGACTTTCGGAGGCTTTGGACATGCGGCGCGGAGAAAGAGATTAGCACCTCCTACGCACTATGTCCGCCTCCGCCATGGCCCTTCGCGGCAGCTGCGGGCTATGGCGCGAGGGGAACGAAGTTCACGCGGCGGTTGCGCCGACGGTTGGTGGGCGTGAGATTGGGCACGAGGGGGCGGGTGTCGCCGTAGCCACGCGCCACCAGCCGGCGAGCGTCAACGCCGCCCTGTTCGACCAGCCACGTCCGAACCGCCTCGGCGCGCGCCTGAGACAGCGCGAGGTTCATGTCTGCTTTGCCCACGTTGTCCGTGTGGCCCTGAATCTCTACGCGCTCTAGTTCTGGATGCGCCCGCAGCACTTCCGCAAGCTCGAAGAGCAGGGGTTCGTTGGCGTCGCCAAGCTCCGAGCTGCCGGTGGAGAAGGAAAAGCGACGCCGGACGATGATGTTGCGGGCGTCGACCTTCACCTGCGCGCGGTCGGGGCGCCGCGCGAGCGTCGCGACCACCGTCTGGGGCGCCTCAGCGACCAAGACCAGCGGCATGCTGCGATCAAAGTAGCCTGCCTTGCTCAGGGTAAGGCGGTAGCTTCCCGGGGCAATCGCCTCGCTGGTGGCGCGGCCCCGGCTATCGGTGAGTAGCTCCGTCGTCGACGGCCTAGGCGCTTGCGCATCCGCAGCTTCGAGGGTGATGCGCACTTGCGCGAGGGGTTTGCCCTCCGCCGCGACATCTACGGTTAGGGCAGCACCACCTGCGGCACTCTCCGGCTCGGCTTGCGCCTCGACGCGGTCGCCCAGGCGGCAGGCGACGCGCAGCAACGAAGCCTGGGGAAAGGGCAGGTTCGCACTGCGCAGTGCGGGTGCCGCAGCGTTGCTCTCGGTCGCACCCGACTCTTCTGCGCGCGCGGTCGCTTCTAGCGCAAGCTGCGTTTCCTCGGGCACGACGAAGGCGCAGGAGACAGGGGCGTAGTCGGGGTGGCTGAGCGTCGCAGCGTAGCGGCCCGGACGCAGCAAGGGCGTCACGACGCGCCCGGATGCATCACTGGCGAGGGTGTAGAAAGCACCCTCGCCATCGTCGTTGGCTGCGGCGGGGTCCGAGTCGTCGAAGTCGAGGCGGACCCCGCTCACGGCCACGCCACCGGCATCGTTCACCTGAATCAGCACGCGGGCCGCAGCTGGAAGCGACACGGGCACTGCCGCCGCCACGCCAGCGCCAGGAGATGCCACCGGCGCGCGCGTATCATAGGCATAGGCCACACCGAGCATGACGGCGTAGGGCAGATTCGGCGACAGCTCGCGGACAAAGGTGCGCGTGCCGGTGAGTCCGATATCCGCGGCCAGGAAGGTGGAAAGGCCCCGAACTGGCGGCGTGATGCGCAAGCCCACGGTGAGGTCCATCGTCGCGGCTTTTAGACCCTGGACCGCGAGACAGCCGTCACCGCCGCCTAGGGGGCGGTCACTGCCCGGGCCATCCGCAATGAACGGGCAGTTGTAGCCCTGGCGGTTGACGGGAATCGCCCACTGCCACTCGAGAATTGGCGCCAGGATGAAGTCCGGTCGCGTGACCTCGAAGGGGGCCTCGAAGCCCAGCCCCAGGTTCATGGTGTCGACGCGCTGAATGCCGAGGGCAAGGCGCTCGCTCGGCGTCACCAAGTGACGGGTTTCAAAGCCCGGAAGCGTTTCGCCGTCGAGACCTGCGAAACGCCGCGACTCCACATCGTCGATGAGCTTGGCGCTGTTGTCGAAGCGATAGTGTGCGCCGAAGCGGGCGATGAAGGGCACACGCTGCCCTTCCAAACGCCGTAAATCCGCGGTGATGTTCGTCCCAAGATTGACCCCTGTCGAACGCGCCAAAATGCCTAAGTCACCGACCGCGTTCAGGAAATGAAGCGAGAGGTCGCCACCGAGGGCGAGCCAGGGCAGCACGCGGTGGTAACCCTTGGCACCGACATGAATGTCGCCAAGGACCTGCAGCAGTTCCGGCGAACTCTCCGAATGCCGCGCACCCTGACCTTCGATAGCCCCGAAGAGCTCGAGGTAGTCGGTCAGCGTGTAAGAGAGCGATATCGCCCCACCCGCGAGGGCATAACGGTCGCCTTCTTCGAGAAAGCTTTTGCCCGCAAAAAAGCGCAGCCCAAGCTGCACGCGCATGCTGCCCGCCTCACCGGCAGCGGCGTCTTTGATGTGAATACCACCGACCGAGCCTAGCCACGTGTTGTGGACGGGGTCCATCGACGGTGAGTTGCCGTCTGGCGACGCTGCACCGGATGCCGCGGAGGCAGACTCGCCGGGCGGCGGTCCCGCTGCGCCATCTCCCCTGACCGTGTGGCCCGGATCGGCAGCCTCGGCTGACATTGCATCGGGGATCGTTCCGCCCACCGGAGGGCCCTCAGCACCGCCTTGTGCCGCTTTCGACCCGGAAGCGCGGCGCTGAGCGCTTCCGGTGGTCCGTGCCCCTTGCGACTGCGCATCCGCCGCCCCCGCGGCTTGTGTCGCAGCGTTACCTTGGCCAGTTGTCGCAGGCGCCGTGTCCGGACCCGCAGCGGCGGCGCCACGCGGAGCGACAGGCTCAACCGGAGGCAGCGGAGGGGGGGGGTCGTAGCTAGGCCGTGGTGTCGCAGGCGCGTCGAATACCGCGTCGAACGATGACGCATCTTGCGCCCAGACAGGCGTTGCGTGGGCGCAGAGGCTCAAACCAAGCAGCCAGATTGCAGGAGAGTGTGTCACACCGATGCCGTCTACTCTTTCGCAGGTCAGACCCACTTAGGCCTGCAGGTTAAGCTGTCAGGGGCCACTCGGCCAGAAAGCATACAGCGCTAGCGACACCCACGCGCACTTCGCTGGGCAGGAACGCGACAGCCTTCGCCGCAGCGGCCGCGCTACGCCGCGCGACTTCGAGCCCGCAGAACCGAGAAGTTCTATGAAGCGAGGTGCCCGGCACCGCCCTGGATTACATAGGCGTGGGATAGTCGCTGACGCGCTCGTGGTCGTCGCGATAGGCCGAGCGGGAGACACTTTCTTCCTCGGACCAATCGAGCGGCTCGATGTCTGCAGTGACGTCAGCAGCACGCGCACGGGGATCTATCGGCGCATCTCCGTAGCCTTCCTGGTGCGCGTGATCAGGGTGAGGCGCCGGGCTCACCTGCACGTGTTGAAAGCCTTCGGGGCGAGGGGGCGAAGCTTCGAGCGGCAACTCGCCGTTCGGGTAATCAAAAAACGGACCGGCGGCCGGAAGCTTCTCGAGAGGCGGGGCGCTTAGCGACCACGACTCAGCCAAGATCGGTCGCGTTAAGGGACCTGCCGTGGTGGCTTGCCCCGCACCCGTTG
>SLEO01000033.1 GCA_007124745.1 Myxococcales bacterium | reverse complement strand
TTGAGGCCCACCAAGCGCAGACCGTGTTTGTCGTGAAGCGCAGTCTCGGCGCGGGCTACGCCGGCGTGAAAAACGTGCTCTTTGAGCGGGACAATACCGTCATGCTCTTTGGCGACGCCAAAGCGGTGCTGCAGAGCCTTGCGACGGAGGTTAAGGCCCTCTAAAGGCAGATTCGGGAGGGTCCCGTGCGCGCTGCTAGGGCTTTGCGGTAGCCAGCGAGCCCAAGGTGTGTAAAACCTCGCCGGACCGAGCCATGCAAGACCTTTCCAAATACCGCAATATTGGCATTTTCGCCCACGTCGACGCGGGCAAGACCACGACGACCGAGCGTATCCTCAAGCTCACCGGCAAGATTCACAAGCTGGGCGAAGTCCATGATGGCGCGGCCACCACCGACTTCATGGAGCAAGAGCAGGAGCGTGGCATCACGATTCAGTCCGCCGCGACGACCTGCTTTTGGAAAGACCACCGCTTCAACATCATCGATACCCCCGGCCACGTCGATTTCACCATTGAGGTGTATCGTTCGCTGAAGGTGCTCGACGGCGGCGTCGGTGTGTTCTGTGGTTCCGGCGGCGTTGAGCCCCAGTCCGAGACCAACTGGCGCTACGCGAACGACTCCCGCGTGGCTCGCCTGATCTACGTGAACAAGCTCGACCGCCTCGGCGCGGACTTCTACCGCGTCGTTGATCAGGTCAAGAAGGTGCTCGGCGCCAAGCCTCTCGTCATGGTGCTGCCCATCGGCACTGAAGGCGATTTCAGCGGCATCGTCGACCTTCTGACGCGCAAAGCGTACGTCTGGGACGACTCCGGCTTGCCCGAAAACTTCGAAGTCAAAGATGTACCCGCGGATATGATCGACCAGGTCGAGAAGTACCGCAAGGACCTCATCGAGACCGCTGTCGAACTCGATGACGACGTGATGGAGGCTTACCTCGAAGGCAACGAGCCCGACCTCGAAACCATCAAGCGCTGCGTGCGCAAGGGTACGATCCAGCTCAAGTTTTTCCCGACCTTCTGCGGCTCTTCTTTCAAGAACAAGGGCGTGCAGCAAGTGCTCGACGGCGTTGTCGACTACCTGCCCAACCCGACGGAGGTCGACCCGCAGCCCGAGGTCGACCTCGAAGGCAACGAGACCGGCACCTTCGCTATTGTCGACGCCAGCAAGCCCGTGCGCGCGCTGGCCTTCAAGATCATGGATGACCGCTTCGGCGCGCTGACCTTTGTCCGCGTCTACTCGGGCACCATCAACAAGGGCGACAACCTGCTCAATACGGCCACCGGCAAGTCTGAGCGCATCGGCCGCATGGTGGAAATGCACGCCAACGACCGCACGATGATCGAGACGGCTCAAGCCGGCGATATCATCGCCATCGTGGGCCTCAAGAACGTGCGCACCGGTCACACGCTGTGTGACCCCGCCAAGCCCGCAACCTTGGAGCCGATGATCTTCCCCGACCCGGTTATCTCCATGGCGGTGATGCCGAAGGACAAAGCGAACGCTGAGAAGCTCGGCGTGGCATTGGGCAAGATGGTTGCCGAGGACCCGTCCTTCCGCGTCGAAGTCGACCAAGAGTCTGGCGAGACCATCCTCAAGGGCATGGGCGAGCTCCACCTCGACATTAAGGTGGACATCATGCGCCGTACCCACGGCGTAGAAGTTGACGTCGGCAAGCCGCAGGTCGCTTACCGCGAGACGATTACCCAGGCGGTCAACGATTCCTACACCCACAAGAAGCAGACGGGTGGTTCGGGTCAGTACGCGAAAATCGACTACCTCATCGAGCCGCTGGAAGCGGGTTCCGGCTTCGTTTTCGAGTCGAAGGTTGTCGGCGGAAACGTCCCCAAGGAATACATTCCTTCGGTAGAAAAGGGCTTCATGCAGATGAAGGACAAGGGGCCGCTCTGCGGCTTCCCCTTGCTCGACTTCAAGATGACGCTGCTGGACGGCGGATTCCACGCCGTCGACTCGTCGCAGATGGCCTTCGAAGCGGCGTCTCGCGCAGCTTTCCGCCAGACGATGCCCAAAGCGGGCCCCCAGCTTCTTGAGCCCATCATGAAGGTCGACGTCTTCGTGCCCGACGCGAACGTCGGTGACGTCATGGGTGACCTCAACCGCCGCCGCGGCATGGTGAAGGCGCAGGAGCCGGGCATGACGAACGTGCGCGTCCGCGCCGACGTGCCGCTCGCGGAGATGTTCGGCTACATCGGCGACCTGCGTTCCGCAACCTCTGGACGCGGCCAGTTCTCGATGGAGTTCAGCCACTACGCGCCCGTCCCTCGCAACGTCCTCGAAGAAGTTAAAGAAGAGGTACGCAAGCGCGAGGAAGCCAATAAGTAGCGAAGGTCGCGTGGCAGGTTCGACAGAGATGCGCCGCTTGGCGACGGGCGATGCAGCAAGCTCGGACGGAACTGCCGCGGCCGTGTCGAACGCGCCGTCCGCTCCAGCACCGGCGGCGCCTATCGACGCATTCCTGCGCGAAGACCGCGCCAAGGATTTGTTGCGCCTGGTTGTCGTTGGCTCGGTAGACGATGGCAAGTCGACACTTATTGGGCGTTTGCTTCACGACACCGACAATGTCGCGCTCGACCACCTAGCCGCGGTGCGCCGGGCGACGGCGCCAGAGGTGGGCGACATCGATTTTTCCCTCTTCACCGACGGTTTGGTGGCGGAGCGCGAACAGGGCATCACGATTGATGTTGCGTATCGGTACTTCGCGACCGCCACACGTAAGTTCATCGTCGCGGATACGCCGGGCCATGTGCAGTACACGCGCAACATGGTCACGGGTGCCTCGACGGCATCCCTTGCCGTCATCCTCATCGATGCGCGTCTCGGCGTGCTCACGCAAACGCGGCGCCACGCTTACCTCGCGTCGTTGCTCGGCGTCGCGCACCTGCTTGTCGCCGTCAACAAGATGGACCTTGTAGGCTTCGATGCGGCGCGTTTCGCCGCCATCACCGAAGACCTCGCGCGGTTGACCGACGGCCTTGCCTTCGAATCGGTGACGCTCGTGCCGGTGAGTGCGCTTCGGGGCGACAACATCGTAACCCGCTCGGAAGCGACGCCTTGGTTTAGCGGCCCGACCATCCTTAACGTGCTGGAGACGGCATCCGTCGAGCGTCCGGCCGCCCTTGTGGACCCGGGCGCGTCCCAGCCCACGCTCCTCCGCTTTCCGGTGCAGTGGGTGAACCGTCCCAACCTCGACTATCGCGCGTTCGCGGGCCGAATCGAAGCGGGCGCGGCGAAGGCCGGCGACGAGGTCGTCGTGCTCCCGTCGCTGCAGCGCACGCGTATCAAGGCGGTAGACGCGGCTGCGGAGCCGATAGCGTCGGCACAAGCGGGCATGTCGATGGCGCTGCGTCTGGAAGACGAAGTGGATGTGAGCCGGGGCGACATGCTCGTCTCGCCGCACGCGCTGCCTAAGGTCACGCGCACCTTTGCGGCAGACATCGTATGGATGGACGAGCGGCCCCTCGACCTCGAGAAGACCTACTGGCTCAAGCACACGACGCAGTGGGTGCGCGTACAAGTACGCCGGGTGTTGTCGCGCTTCAACCCCGACACGCTGAGCTGGGAGGATGCCGCAGGCCTAGAACTCAACGATATCGGCCGCGTCGAGGTGCTCTGTCGGCGCGCGCTCTATCTCGATGACTATCGCCGCTGCCGTGGCACAGGCGCCTTCATTTTGGTCGATTCGCTAACGAACCACACCGTTGGTGGCGGCATGGTGCGCCTGGATGCGAAGGGCCAGGACCTCGATGAGGCCCTACGGGAGATTCGCGGCGGCTCCGCTCTCGACGCCAAGACCCAAGTGAGCCCCGCCGAGCGCCGCGAGCGGCTCGGCCAAAAGGGGATGGTCGTCTTGCTGACGGGCCTGCCGGGCTCAGGCCGCTGGGCGCTGGCCTACGCCCTTGAGCGGCGCCTCTTTGATGCGGGCCACACGGCACACGTCCTGACTCCCGAGCCGGAAGCGGCGGGCATGCAGGCGGCAGCGAAGGCCTGCGCCGCGGCGGGCCTCGTCACCGTGTGCACCTTCCCCCTCAAGCTTGAGGCGCAGCGCGCAGCCTTGCGCGCTGCAGTCGGCGCAGCGCGGGTCCTTGAAGTCTCCGTCGAAACCGACGAAGCGCTTTGCCGAGAACGCCGCCCAAATGCCGATTTCGACGGCTTTGAGCCTCCCGCAAGCCCTGACCTTCGCGTCGCCCTCGACTCTGCCCGTGTCGAAGATGCGGTGCGCCTCGTCATCGACGCCCTCGCGACGCGCGGCGTCTTCGACCACGTCTAGGTGACCCGTGGGGCGCCTGCGCCTTCGGTCGCGTCTAAGGGTTGTCTGCGCGTAGCCTGATGACATGCGCCTGTGGCGGGACGTGCTCGCCAAGTGAGAGGTCGCCGCCGCGAATCGCGATGCGGCCGAGACCACCACCGCCCCCGCCGCCTTCCCACGGGTGGTCTGCGCCGTCTGACCCGGTCGGTGCGTTTGGGCTCGCGCCCGCCCCGCCTGCACCGCCACAGCCAACCGCTGGACCGCCCGCGGCTGCCTCGAATCCGTTGCCTCCGGGAGCGCCGTCGGCGCCGTAGCGTTCAGCCACGGGAAGGTGTGCGCCACCGGACGCGCCGGCACCGCCGCCTCCGCCATTGACGCTCAGGCGACCCAGCACTTCGATACGTGGTGCCTCAAGCAGTATGGCGCCCCCAGAGCCCCCGCCCCCGCCTGCGGCCTTGCCGGTACATTCAGCGCTACTGAGGTAGGCCTTGCCGCCCTTTCCGCCACTGCCCGTCGCGAGCATCTGTCCCTCGAAGCCCACCACGATGCGTTCTCTCGCGGTGATCTGAATCGCCCCCCCGCCGGAGCCGCCACCGCCGGAGGGCATGCCGGAGTTTCCACCGCCGCTGCCGCCGACTAGCGGTTCTAGGGCGGGGGAACCGTAGACCGCCCCCGGAGCACCTCGAGGAATGTTGTCGAGGGTTGGGTGGCCG
>SLEO01000157.1 GCA_007124745.1 Myxococcales bacterium | reverse complement strand
TCGGTGGCAATGTCGAAGGGGAAATACCCGATCCCATCCCGAACTCGGAAGTCAAGCCCTTCAGAGCCGATGGTACTGCACGGGAAGCTGTGTGGGAGAGTAGGTCGCCGCCGGTTTTTTTGAAAAGCCCATCTCATTTCGAGGTGGGCTTTTTTTTTGGTCGCCTTCTATGCGCCGAAGGTCACCCGTACTTTCAATAGCCTTCGTCGTCATGGTGGTCACAGTTGCCGTGCTATGCGCCCTTGCGTGTTGGGCGGGGCATCGGCGGCTATCCGCTGTGCAACAAGCGTTAGCGCGGCGCGAGTGCGTTCTCGATATCGAGGCGAGGGCCACGCTGACGCGACTCGATGTATATCGCCTGCGCTTTCGGTGCACGAGACATGGCGAGGTCGGCGTGCGCGAAGTCGAGGCGCGGATCTGGCCATCGCTCTGGGCGCTTGTTCGAAGGGGCGAGCTTGAGTTTCACGGCGAGGCCCTCTCGCTCGGGCTTTACCGTCCGGGGCCATCCGAAGGCAGCACAGGGTCTGGAGAAGAGGCCTCTTCTATAGATATTGGCGTAGGCGCATCGCTGTTTCCGCGCCGGCTCACGTCTTTGTCGCTTGCGTTCGAACATGCGGAGGCACGCTACGGGGACAGCGTCATTCAGGCCGCCGGGTTCCTAGCCGGAGTCTCGGGCGGAGGTCGCAGCCCGTCGAGTGTGGGCGACGGACGCGGGGAACCAGGCTTGATGCGCCTGCAGGCAAGTTCTCTTCGCGCGGTCGGCAGCCGCGCGGTGTTCACGGCGAGCGACATGGTAGGGAAGTTCCATGTGGTCGGCTCCGCGGACGATGCTGGTGCAGCGGGCGTGCACATGGGAGTGCCGACTTCCTGTCGAGCAATCGACAATGACTTCACGGTAAGCGCGTTGCGGATGCTTGATCGCGTCAGGGATATTGGCGTTGATTTTGTCGAAGGCTCCATCCGGGATGGTGTTGCGGAGTGGCGAGGTGGACATCTATCGGTTCCGGGTGAAGTGCTTGTGCTCGCTTCCGAGACTGGTGGCCGGTCAGCGCAGTCGAAGGACACGGCTGCGGGTGCCACGGGAGCCGCGCGGACTGCCCTGTTGGGGCAGGCATGTAAGGCGCGGACGCTGGATCAGGACAACACTGCGGCGGTCTGCCTGGCGCGCAGCCGCAGCTGGGCGGCGCTGAGTGCTGTGGGTGTCGGTGCGCATCTCTACGATGCGGCCCTGAAGGGCCTCGTGGATGAGGCGTTGAGGCTCACCCTCTCGGGGACGGCGGGTTTTGATAGCTGCAGTGGGCAGGTCGATGTTGACGCGGCTGTAAGTGTGAGCGAGACGCGCGTTGCGCACACCCGACTTGGAGCCGCTCCCCTGACGATGCCCGCGGTTCGTGTTCTGGTCGATGGTGCCTTTGGGCTGGTCGGTGAGGGCGTTGAAAAGACGAGCGGCAATGACGCGCCGGGTGGCTTGCGGTACGGATCAAACGAAGAAGCCCTTCCCAACCACAAGCGTCAGCAGGGGCAGGACGCGCGCACAGGTGTGACTGACGCTGACGATGGGGACAGGTCACGCGTGGCCAGCGCTTCTCCGGGGTTGGGTGGGTGGACCGGTAAGAGTTCAGGTGTTGTCGAGTTGGGGCGTTCGCGATTGCCTTTTGGCTTTGAGTTGGACGAGGACGGCAATCTTGTTGCAGGGCTGGGTCCGCTTAACTGTCAAGAGGTACTACGCAGTGTGCCCGTGTCCTGGCTTGGGGTCGCGGCGTCATTGGATTGGCAGGGCGACCTCGAACTTGAAGCGCGACTTGCTTCGGGCGCGAACAAGTGGCCGGTGCGTATCGCTATCGACCGCCGACAGGTATGCCGCCCGCTCGGGCGTGGCGTCGCGGAGGCGCTCCAGGCGGCCCACTATCAGCGGCCGTTCGTTCACACGCTCAGGCAGGACTTCTACGCGGATGGGAAGGTGAGGCTCGGTCCTGGCTCGGGTGAACACTGGTCGCTTGCGGCCATGAGCGGCCCTTGGGTCGCGAGTGTGTTGGCCCACGAGGATGCGGCGTTTTTCCGTCACGGAGGCATTTCCATCTCCGCCATAGAGGAGGCGTTTCGCAAAAACGCCGAGGCTGAGCGCATACGTTTTGGAGGGAGCACCCTGACGATGCAGCTTGCGAAAAATCTATTCCTGCCCTTCGAGCGCACGCTTCTGCGAAAGTTTCAGGAATGGCTGCTGACGACTTGGATCGAGTCTGCGTGGCGCAAAGAAGAGGTCCTCGAACTCTACCTGAACATTATCGAGCTCGGGCCGCATCTATTCGGAAGCCGGGCCGCCGCGCATCACTACTTTCGCAAGACACCCGCCCAGTTAACCTGGGCGGAAAGTGCCCTGCTCGCGCTCGCACTACCCAGCCCGCGGACCTACGGTCCGCGGCTTGAATCGGACACCCTCGACGATGGATACACGCGGGGCGCGCAACGCTTTCTGAGCACTCTTGCGGAGCGGAACATCATGACTGCGGCCGAGTATGCTGCCGCGCTCACGGAACTAGACCGCTTTGCAAGCGGTCAACGCACGCCTTCGTGGTCCCCTATGCAAGTAGACGCCTATAACGACAGCACCCATGCTCCAGCCCCGGACTCTGAGACCTCGGGTCAGGGACGTGAAGACTTGAGTTCAACGGACGAACGGTTAGGGGCCTATGTTGCGGACACCACTGCCCAGGCCCCAGCATTATTCATGCAAGACACGCGCTTGCAGTGCCGTTTTGGAGCGCTGCCTGCATCGCGTTGTCGTGCGCGCCAGGTAGCGGAAGAAGCGCGGCCAGCCGCGTCCGACGAGCTCACTCAAGGTCCTGTGCCCTAACGTCTTTCCCCGTCCTGCCTCTTCCGTGGTTGGCGTGCCACAACGTCAGTACACGTAGCGCGCCAGAGAAAGGCAGGGCGTATTCTATGGTGCTTGCACACCTCACATTCGCTGCACTTAGCGCCGTTTGCTGAGAAGGGGTCGTAAAGGCTACGACACGCTCGGCGAGTCGCGGTCCCTTTTCTAGCCATACCTCCGGCGGAAAGACCGCGCGCGCAGTCGTGACGCTAGCTTCGGCTAGTACGCGTGCCGGCAGGTGGCATTCCTTCATCGCCCAGACCTTGACCTGGTCGCCGAGTGTCAACGCGTCGCGAACGCCGCAGAGGAACTCGGCGCGCAACTTACGCGGCTCCACCAGGTGCACCTTGCACCCGGTCGCGAGCTGAAGCGGAAGCGCGGGTAGCCCTGCGCCTGAGCCGACATCGATGACGACATCGGCGGCAGTCACCCACCCATGCGTCTCTAGCAGCCACGCATCGACAAACGCAAGCTCCACGAGCCCTTCGGGCCCCTGCTGTCCAATGAGGTTGGTTCGTTGTGCGGCAGTAGCTAGTGCGGCGCAAAAGCCATTCGCCCCCACCAACTGGGCCCCACTGAGAGCGACCATTCCCATGCGCGAGCGTGCTTCTTGCAAAGCTTCCCGCCAGTCTGGAGCCCCCACCATGATCGAAACCATAGTCCATAAGGCAGCTCATGGGCATCCATCGTCCTCAGACTCCCGTCGCACACCGCGTCCGGCGCCAAGCTCATTGGCCTCCCCAGCCGCGCCGCGCGTAACTTCCTTCATCCGAGTCTTAATGCGGGACCTAAGTATGACGAGACACTTCACGGCTTTTCTTCGGCGATTGAGCGGCCCGGTGGTGCTGCCTTGCATGCTCGCATCGCTTTCACCGGCATGCGCCCCCGTCGCTACTTCCGATACCTACGATGCTAAAGGCGCGCGCCCGCAGCGGACGGTCTCGCTTACGACCAATCGAGTGGCTTCTCACCTCTCCGACGCGGTGGTTCACCTTCCGCCGGGCGCGATTGCCATAACCATCGACGACGGCCCGTCTTCCCTCGCGAAGGACTTTCTTGCTGCAAGCGAAGCGTTCGGCCGCCTACCGCTCACGTTTTTTCCTGCCGCCCATCATTTCTTTGAAGAGGGCCAGGCCATCTGCGACAGCGTCAGGGCACAGATAGACCAGGGCGGTTCTGTGACGTGGACACGAAGCGATGGGGTAGCGGTCCCAGCCGATCAAATCGACATCGCGTCGCTGCGCATCAAGCCGGGGCTAGAAGATATCGCTGGGGTGTTGTCGAAGAGCTATGTTGAAATCGGGCACCATTCCTTCTGTCACTTCGTCGGAACCGAAACGAACCGAAACCGTGCCTTCGCCAACCTGCCTACAGAGGTCCGTCATCTCGAACTAGTTGGCGCTGCCAGAGCACTGCGTCGCTTCAAGGACCTGGCGCTGACTCGCTCCGATAGAACAGTCGAGTTCGGAGACCCATTGCCGGTTAACCTCGCGCCGGTCCTGCGCACAGCAGGCAATAGTTGGTGGGGACCCCATCGGGACCGACCTCAATGGGTGGAGCACTGGAACAGCCAGCTCGCGAATGCCGGATTCGCTTACGTAGGTCCAGTCGGCTGGACGGTTCCCGCTAAAGGAGGCGCGGACATCTTCTGTGACCGCTCCCAAGGCGTTGCCGCCTGCGTCGACCAGTATATCGAAGGCTATCGGGCAGACCTGCGTGCCGGCCGTGGCTCGGTGTCTCTGCATCATGAACTGGGTGGTCACCAGCACGCCGGCTGGATGTTTGAGGTCTTTTACAGGTTTCTCACTAGGCTCACCGAGCAGAGCAGGGCAGCGGGCAAAGACGCATGCCCGCGCGTGATACCCCTGTCGTGTGGCGTCATGGGCACCTGCAAAGCAAGCGATTACCCATGCCTGCACGAGCAAGCCATCAATCCGCCAAGCTGGGAGGAGTTCAGTGCCCGCAGGCAAATGGTAAACTAGCATGCGTGTCCGGTTAAGGGCATGAGCGGGCCGTGCGTCCTCGCAAAAAAAGTAACCGTTCAGGGGGTCCAGATAGCGAAAACGCTGCGGGAAAGAGCAAGTGGGCGCCCTGGCCCCGCTTACCGGCTTTAGGCCACCTTGAAGGTAGAGTG
>SLEO01000148.1 GCA_007124745.1 Myxococcales bacterium | reverse complement strand
GCGACGCTCGGCTACACCTGGCGTGCGCGCCCGGACCGGCCGCCGCACCTCCTAAGCAACTACCGCATCTTTTACGGCGGCATCGATTCGGACCTCGTGACCAACCGCATCACTTCACCGAATGGTGTCATCGCGGCGGTGGCGGAACGCATGTCCTACGAGGTGGCGTGCAAGGTAGTGCCCAAGGAGCTGGCCCAGCCGAGTGCGCTTCGGGTCATCTTGCGCGACGTCGATCCGAGTCTACCTGCCGACCAGCAGGCCGAAGCGATAGACAGCGCCATTCGCCTGCTGCACTGGCGCTTGCTCGGTGAGAACCTTGCGGTTGAGCACCCGGAGATCCAGGCCACGCGGGCGCTCTTCTTCGATATCTGGGAGACCGGACGGGCGGAAATCGAGGCCGAAGAGGTGGAGACCTCGCTATCGAATGAATGCCGCTACACGCGCGACCTCGAGACCAACGCGGAACTCAGCCGCGACGCGCGGTTAACGGACGACCCGCACTATACCGTCCGCGCCATGATCGCCACCGTCGCCTACCTCCTCACCGACTACCGGTTCCTATTCGAATGAGCACGCCAGCCTCGCGTTCGCTTGCGTGCGCTGCCCGCGCCCAAGCCCAGCCCCACAAGGAGACAGCTATGTCCCAGCCCCATCCAGCGCCCAGCACAACACCGAGGATCCGATGAACCGTCGCGATGTCTTACAGCTTTTGGGGTGGTCCGGTCTGGCCGCCGTCAGCCCCTTCGGTAGCCCGCTTGCCTCTTCGCTTGGCGGGCCTCGCAGCCGCGTGCGCGCCGAGGATTCGGGGCTCACCTATTCGGGCACCTTCTGGATTTTGTTGCACGCAGGCGGCGGCTGGGACCCGACGAGCCTCTGTGACCCCAAGGGCCGCGCCAACGAAGGCACGCGCGACCCGATGAACATGTTCTTCACCGACGACATCAAGAGCGCCGGCAACATTCGCTACGCACCGATCGAAGGTCTCGAGCCCTTCTTCGATAAGCACTTTCGCCGCCTCACGGTGATTAACGGTGTCGACACCACCACCAACGGTCACGACCAAGGCGTGCGCGGCACCTGGAGCGGTCGAACGGGGGAGGGCTACCCGTCGGTAGGTGCACTCACCGCCGCTGCCCACGGCCCCGAACTGCCGCTGGCCTTCATCAACTCCGGCGGCTACGGCGAAGCGCGCGGTGTGGTGCGGCCGGTACGCCTCGGCGATTCCGCTGACCTGCTGCGCCAGATTGCGCGTCCCAACGTGGTCGACGCGCAACAAGAGACGCCGCGTGGCTTTATCGACTCCGAGTCGGTGCTGGAGAAGGTCCGCGCCGCCCGCCGTGCGCGCCTTGAGCGCCAAGTCGCTCAAGCGCGCCTGCCGCGGGTGGCAGAAAGCCGCAACCGGTTGTTCTTGGCCCGCGCGGGCGAGCGCGAGCTCCAGCGTATCACTGAGTTTTTGCCCTCGGAGCTCAATGAGAACCGCACCAAGAGCCAGCTCCAAGTGGGCCTGGCGGCTTACCGCGCGGGCACGTCCGTGGCGGTCTCCATCGGCATGGGCGGCTTCGATACCCATTCCAACCATGACGCGGACCACCTGCCGCGCTTGGTCAACTTCTTCGACGTCGCCGACTTCGCCCTCGAGGAAGCCGAGCGCCTCGGCATGGCAGACCGAGTGGGCATGATCCTCGCTTCCGACTTCGGCCGCACGCCGGGCTACAACGGGGGCCGCGGCAAAGACCACTGGCCAATTTCAAGCGTCATCGTCTTGGGACCCGGCGTCGAAGGCAACCGCGTCATTGGCCGAACCGACGAGCGTCACCGCGCCTATCCACTCGACCCAGCGACGCTGGCACCGCTCGACGATGTCAACTCGCAGGATGGCGTGCGCCTCTCGATTTCTCACCTGCACCGGGAACTGCGCCGGCTCGTTGGTGTGCCCGAAAGCCTCGCCCGCACCTTTCCCCTCGCTGGCGAGGACTTGCCGCTCTTTGGTCCAGTCCCGACACCCACCGTGCTTGAGGGCAGTGAGCCGGAGACCGCCTAACCCGAGTCTAAAAGTTGAGACCACCGCCGAGGCGTAGCGACCAGATGCCGCCTCTGTCGAAACCGAAGCCATGGGGCCGGTCGATGTTCATGAGCACGCTCAAGTTGCCGAACCAGCGGTCGTTGTGCACGCGCACGTAGGGCTCGGCGGCGAGCTGGGTCTTCTGACCGGTGAAGCGGGGCATCACCACTAGCGACATGCGCCCGCCCGCGCGTAGCCAGGGCAGGGCTTGGTAGGCGAGGTCGGCCGCGGTCTGGACCGACACATCAAGACGCTCATTCACGGAACGAATCGGCACCATCACACCGATGCCGCCTTCGAGGCCCCAGATGAAGCCGTTGGCTTTGCGTCGCTCGATACCAAAGGGCGATACGATGCTGAAGGCATCGTGGTCCCAGAGCCAGTAGTTCCAGTTGCCCCGCATCGCGGCGGCGTAGGTGAACGCCGTTTGGACCTCCAGGCGGGCATTGACATCACCTGGCAGGATGGCGACGGGCGCGGTGCCGCCCAGGCCTGCGAAGTAGCGCCATTCGCCCGAGCGGCGCGTGTAGACCAGCGCTGCATACGGGTTGCCCGGTCGCACCTGAGTGGCGCGGCCGTCGTTCGTGTTCACGGTGGCGTGGGCGAGACCCCAGGCCCCAACTACGCTCAGTCGTTCGCTGAGACGAAAATCGACGTGGAAGAGGGGCGAGATAAAGAAAGCACTGTCACCGCCCGGGCTTCCCGCGTGAATTGCTGTGTCGAGTCCAGCGCTAAAGCGAGGGGCCGCGGTGGCTGCGGGTGTCGCTGTCGCTGCGGCGGGCGCAGACGTTGACGTGGAAGCGCGAGACGTCGTTGCCACCGGCGCCGTGCTTGTCTGAGCCGACGCCTGAGCTGAGATCTGCGGCGCAGGTGCCGCGGACGCGGGCGTGTCCGCGGAAGCCGCAGCCTCTGGCGGCTTCGCGCGGTTCGGCGAGCGGGGCCGTTTCTCTGCGTGCGCCAGGGAGCCGTGCGCCAGAAGACTTCCAAGCGTCAACACGAGCCCCATCAAGCGCCCACGCCCCCAAGGCGGAAGGGGCGAGCCAACGGAACGGCAGAGTGAGCGAACCCAAATCCAACAAGATTCCACGTGCACCTGGCTAGAGTGTACGTGAACCACGGCCTTGGCCGCTACCGCCTTAAGACAGGCTCGTTTGAAAGGCTTCGAGCTGCGTCATGAACCAGGCCGGGTCGTCGATGGCCAGGTCATGACCCGCGCTGGGATGGCCGGCGGCGGCGCAGCCGAGTGCATCCGCGAGCCGCAGCGAGCAGCTCGGGTCGACAAGACGGTCGCCCTTCCCGTAGAGCACGAGGATCGGCAGGGTGCGACCGAGCTGCTGCAACAGTTGGCGCCTGGGCATAAAGCACGCCGCGGCGACCATTTGGCGCAGAACGTTTCTACGCCGCGCCGTGCTCGCCGCCGCAAGCTCCGCCCAGTGTTGGTAGTGCAGGCAGCGGGCTTCTTCATCGTTCGCAATGAGCCGCAGGATGCGCGCCTCACGTTCCGCGGGGTCTTTGACGCGCAGCACGCGTAGAATCTCAGCGAAGGCATCCGGGCGCATCCGCTCCTGGGGGCGGGAGAGGTTAGCCAGGCTCGTATTCACCAGCACGAGCCCGCGAACTTCCTCTGGAAAGTGCAGCGCCCACGCCAGGGCCACCATGCCCCCAAGCGAGTGGCCCAGCACTACTCGGGGGTGCCCGTGCGGTCCCATGCCACTGCGCGCGGTCGCCACATTGTCTTCCAAGCGAAGCGGTGACGCCGCCCCCGTATGCTGACCGAAGCCCGGAAGGTCGATGCGGTGAATACTGGCACCGAGGCGCGCTTCCGCTTGCTGCGGCAGGTCATGCCAATGTCGCGACTCCCGGCCGAGCCCTCGAATCCACACCCACTCCATCCGCCGAGTATGGTACCACCACGGCCCATTCCCCAATGATCGTGCAAGCGCGCGTCGAGTGGCGTGCCTTTTCACCAGCCGGATGGCGCACCCTCGCTCGGCCGTACCCATTGGGTGGTCCCAGCCCACTGGCTACGTGAGCTGCCACCCGCGAAAGTAAACGCACCGTGGATAGCGATGTGTGCAAGGAGAGAGTGCGGAGTTAGGTCTATGAAATCACGCCATAATGGAGGGGGGGTGTAGCTGGTATCATTCGTCATAGTAGGTGAATCACTGCCGGATCGCCGCGTATCAGCACGAAACACCCACGTGGCTATGCGGTAGAGGATCCCTAAAAGACAATATTCATAAGGCATTCAGTCTCTTGGGGTGGGTAGCCGTAGGCCCCTGTGCCCCTGTGCCTGTTCAAGTGAGCACATGTTGTACATCTGGCACAGCTCTTGCGGATGGGCGATGCATGGCTTCCTCCTACCTGCAGCACCTAACACGCACCGCGGTGCGGAATGTATGCGCCGTCTCCGTCTCGCTAAGTCTGGTCAGCGCCGGCTGCGCCGTCGGTCCGACGCCACTCAACGAAGACGACTTTTCGGTCAAGGCCCTCGTCTCCGTCGGTGTCCCAGGCAGCTGCAAAGGGTCCTCGCTGACAGAGTGTTCGGAGCCTGTCGTTCCTGGCCCTGGCCCCGGACCTAAACCCGACCCCGACCCCGGCCCAGGCCCCGGCCCCGGACCTAAACCCGACCCTGGCCCTGGACCCGGCCCTGGCCCTGGACCCGGCCCTGGCCCTGGACCCGGCCCCGGCCCCGGCCCCGGCCCTGGACCTGGACCTGGACCTGGACCTGGCCCTGGCCCTGGCCCTGGACCCGGACCCGGCCCTGGCCCTGGTGGGGGTAACAACAATGGGGGCCCCTGGTGGTTAATCCCCTTGGCAGCCGTCGGGTTGCTGATGCTGCCGTGGGGGGGGCGACGCAAGGACGAGCAGCCGGGCAGCCCCGAGGGAAGCCCAGAGCCTGGCGATGCCCCGCCCCCGGCTGAAGTCACTGATGCGTGCCCGCTGGAGCTGAAG
>SLEO01000046.1 GCA_007124745.1 Myxococcales bacterium | reverse complement strand
TTCGCCGACGGTTCGCTGCAGGATAGCGAGCGCAATGGCCTTGAAGCCAAACTCATCGCCTCCCGGCGCACGCTCCTCAAGACCGCATCGCTCCACCAAGACTTGCAAGCGCTGAACGTGCTGCGCGCCGCCCGAAGCCTTGGAAGTGCCCTCGCCCTTGGCGCCACTTGCCTGGCGGCGGGCCAGGTGCGCTGGGCCAATCATTTTCTCGCCGAGGGGCGCGCGGACTGCCCAGAGTACGAGGCCCTCAAGGCCATTGCGGATGGGCTCACGCAACTTGAACGCAAGCAGCCCGCCACTTCCGGCGCAGAAACCGTCCTCCGTCACGAGCGCTCCTTAGACCCCAAATCGGGCAACCGGCTGGTGAATGGCTTCTTCTGCCTCTGCCTGAACGATAACCACGCCGCCGCCACCGCGCTCGAAGAGCTGTCGGGGAAAGGTCCGGTCTACCGCCAGCTCTACCTTTTGGCGCTAGGCGGCGGCCACTCGGTGAGCGACGCGAAACGCATTGCCACCGAGACGCTGGCGCGGGCGCTTCCGGACCCCTTGCTCACCCAACTCGCTGAGCACATCCGCGCCTTACCCCAAGGGCGCGCCCTCCCCTGGGAGCTCGTACGCCGCCACCTCTTCGAGGTGGTATCACCCTTGATCCTGCGCCTGCTCCGCACCGAACTCACCGGCAGCTCCCGCGTACCCCCCGCCTCACGCTGACGCGCATCGGCTTAAGCTTAATAATTCCGCGACACGGATTGAGATTCTCGCCAACAGTCCCACCTTCAAGGCCGTGTACCGAGCGTCCCGGGAGTGCGGCCTCGGAGGGGGCTTTCTGGTGGGTACCCAGTTTCGGGTACGGAGCGCAGCGCAGTGCCCTAAACTGGGCGGCGCCAAAGGGCACGCCAGCGTGCCCGGGCCCCCGCAGAGGGCGCACTCCCGGGACGCTCGGGACACGCTCCCGCCACCGCCCACGCTCACCCGGGCCCGGCCCGCTGGTCGCTGCACCCTCCTCCTGTTGCTCCACCGAATTAGGGCGAGAGGCAGAGGGCGCGCGTGTCCCAGGAGAAACCGCCGAAGGGGTCGCGGAGGGCGAACTCGAAACGGACGAAGATGCTTCCAGCCGCTGCGAGACGCTCCTCCTCGTTGGGACCGCGGGTGGAGTTAAAGTCGAAGGGGACATCAGCGGCTTCCGTATCGGCGAAGACCGTGAACTGGCGGTCGAGCCGCCCAAAGTTCGAGAAGTGCGCCACAGAGACAACGACGCGTTCCTCCGGCGTCAGCGCCGCACGCAACTCCGCGGGATAGTTGAAGGCGATCTCCGGATTGCCCGCTTCGGCGACAGACCAGGCGCGCACTCCCGCTTCAAAGAGCTCCGTACGCTCGGCGCAGGGTTCCGTCGCGGCGGCTTCATCGAAGTCGGTGCGCGGCCACGGTGCCTCACCCAGCAGCAGCCAATCGTCGGGCACAGCGGGATGCCGACCTACGGGCACCTCTGCCCCGGCCAGCCGCACCGGGAGTACCCAGAGCTGCGGGCTCGGGGGTGGCGCGGGCGCCTCCGGGCTTTCCGCTTCGCCGACGCTGCGGCAGCGAATGTTGCCCAGCACGTCGGCGGCGGCCACCGCCTCGGCATCCGCGGGGGACGGTCCGTTGGCCTCCACGGGACTGCCAGGCGCGCCGTCCGCAATGTCGAGCTCGCCACGCTCACAGAAGGCGCCCGCTAGCAGCAGGCCCCTGCTCGGGTCGCTGTCGGCGGGCACGTCGAAAGCAACCTCCAAGCCTTCAGCCGCTTCATGAAAGCCCGAGGCAAGAAAGAAGGGCGGTGCCGCGCAAGCATCCGCGCCCGTCGGGATGGGCCGGCGTGCGCAAGCCAAGATGAGATAGCCGTAGGGCGGCATCGCCCGCGGGGCAACGAGTCGTGGCCGGACGCGGACGCGCTCGCCCGGCGCGGGCGACGCACGCTCGGGTTCGGCCTCGACTTCAAGGCGAACGCCGAGCAGCCGTAAGCGTGTGAGGGCGACCCCCGGCGTCAAATCTGAAGAGCACGCACTCAGCCCACCACCGAGGAGGAGTGCGCTGACCAAGGCTGCGCCTAACGCTCTGTGCACCCTAGAACGCAACGCGGGCTCCGATGGACGGCAGGATCGGCAAACCCGCAAGGGGCTCGGATTCGCTGAAGTCGAAGCTGTAGGATACATCTTCCTGATTGCGCCGATTGTAGGCGTTTTGCACGTCGAGGTAGACGGTGACGATCTGGCGGTCGAGGTACCACACCTTCGCCAGCCGCACATCCAAGCGATGAAACGCAGGATTGCGCGCGCTGTTGACGGGTCCAAAAATCGGCAAATAAAGTCCACTCGCGCTGTCGAAGAGCGAACCCAGTACCGGCGTTGTGGGGTTGCCCGCAACATAGATAAAGCGTCCCCCGAGCTCGATATTGTTCTTGAAGCGGTAGCCGCCTGCGACGTTCAAGATGTGACTCTGATCGAAGTCGAAGGGCCGCCAACCCTCTCCGCGGTCGTTGCGCTCGGACCGCATCAGCGTGTAGGACAGCAAACCGTAGTAGCGCCCGGACGAAGGCAGCAGCCGAACGTCAAGCTCGGCGCCGTAGATGCGACCGATGCCGTCGTTGGTGAAAGCCGGCGTATCGCCTGGGGGGGCGCCGACCACGCGGTCGAAGAGCTGCTTGTAGAAACCCTCTACACCGACCCGCAGGTCCGGCGTGATCTCCTTCTCGAGGCCGGTGCTGACGTGAATCGAACGGGTGGGGCGCAAGTCGGGGTTACCGTCCACGGATGCCGCCGCCTCCTGGGGTTGGGGCGGCTGACTAAAGAGACCTACGCCCCCTTTAACCAACCAGGTGGGCAGGAAGGCGTAACGCGCCACCAGCCGAGGATCGACTGCTGCGCGCCTGATTTGGCCGAAGTAGTCGGCGCGCACACCACCGATGAGCGCCAGCGCATCCGTGGCCTGGTAGAGCGCTTCGGTGTAGATGGCGGGCGACACGATGAAGCCGCTTTCCTGCGCCTCAACCCTATCTTGCGCCGAAAGCGGCGTACCGAAAGGATTGCCCTCCCCCGCCTGATTGGGCGATCCCGCGTAGGCGATGCTGAAGGGCACCGCCTGCACATCAAGGCCGCTGTTTAAGGTCAGCCGGGAATGCAGCTGGGTCACCCACTCGCTGCGGCCTGCAAGCGGCACGGTGTTCAGGTCAAAGTTGAGCGCAGGACCGAGCCCGAGGCGCAGGTTGTCCGTACCACCCGCCAGCAGCAGCTTGTGGGTAGTTGTGGCGTTCACCTTGCGCCGCCAGCGCACCTCGCCGCGATGAAACTGCGTCTCGAAGCGCAGGTTGCCGCGAAAGGAGGGGTCTTGGTCCGACGCTTCGGAGAAGAGCAGCCGCAACCGGTCCGACGAGCCGTAGGCCAGAAAGGTCACCTCATCCCGGGAGGAAGGCGTCCAGCGCGCCCGCGTCTGATAGTCCCAGTAGACCGGTGCCGCCGTGGTTGTCACCGCGCCATCCGGCACGATGGCTTCGAAGACCGCATCGACGTAGGAGCGCCTCGCAGCGGCACTCACGCTCACGTTCTCGGCTATCGGACCTTCGAACATGAAGGAGGCGTCAAAGAGCGAGGCATCGAGATAACCGCCGGTGCGCTTGGGCTCAAGCTTGGAGGGCGTAACCTCGACCACGCCGCCGACGCGGCGCCCGTAGCGCACACTGAAGTTACCGGGGTAAAAATCGACCTTACCGACAAAGGGCGAAGGAAAGACGCTTACAAATCCGCCGAAATGGTAGAGGCGTGGCACCGGCGAGCCATCGAGAAAGATCTCGCTGTCCTGCGGTGAAGCGCCGCGAATGATGATGTCGCCGGAAAGAAACGGCGGACGGCCAACGCCCGGCAACACTTCGATACCGCGCACCGCATCGCCGCGCGTCCCTGCGATGCGGTTGAGTTCGCGAGCCTCCAGGGTTCGGCGCGTCACCTCCCGCGGCGGCGCTTCGACCTCGGCGGTACCCTCGAAGCGTGCCTCCGCTCCCGCCGCCTCGGCGGCTTCCGGCAGCACCAAACGGTAGCGTGCTTCCGTGACTTCGCCGTCCCGCACTTCCTCGGTATAGCTGCGGGTTTCGCCCGTTAGATCCGTGAAGGTCACCTCGTAACGTCCGGGAGCAAGCCCGGCGAAGCGCGCTTGCCCCTGCGCGTCCGTCGCCGCGCTAAGGGCGGCCGGGTCCCTCGTGGCAGCGGAGGAGGTTGGCGCTGCCGAACTCTCTGTGTCCCCGTCAGGCACTTCGAACGCGCTGAGTTGCTTGAGGGCAAGTTCACGTCCCGCGAGCGGCACGCCGTCATCATCGATGAGCTGGAACGCGAGTTCACCCTCGGGAGGCGGGGGCGGTGCGGCGAAATCGACGCGGTAAGCTAGGCGTGCGGCGCGGGCCTCGCCTCCGCTTCGCGCCGGCGCGAAGCGCAAGGCACGGGCGACGGTGAGGGCGGCGTCCTCGAGTTGTGCATCGCTGCTCTCGCGGACGGTGGCTTCCCGCACGCTGCCGTCTTCGCCAACCGTCAAGACGACGATGACTTCACCCGGCAAGGGCACGCCCTCGGGCGCCACGGCTTCGGGAGCTTCCAGAAGCCGAGGCGGCGTCGGCGCGTCCGGGTCAACTTCCGGTGGCGCCTCGGCCTTCGCTCCGTCCTCTGCTCCATCGGCTGCGGGGTCGGCTGCGGGGTCGGCTGCAGGGTCCGCCGCATCATTGTCTTGCGCGTGCACCGACTGCGCGCCCGCGGCCACCAGCCAAACCAGGCCAACAAGCTCAAGGGTGCGGACCACCGAAGCCGGCACGGGGCGGCTGAAAAGCGCGCGGGAGCTCTCAGCTCTTGGACGGCGGGGCCTCATGCGCGCCCGCGACCATAGCCCAACCATGCATGCGTGTCCGGTTAAGGGCCTGAGCCGGCTTACGTCCTCGCCAAAAATCCCGCGCGTTCCTTAAGTTCGCTGCGGTTTTTGGCTGTGGGCGCTCGAGCACAGACCCTCAACCGGACACG
>SLEO01000117.1 GCA_007124745.1 Myxococcales bacterium | reverse complement strand
GTGGGTTGTCAGGTGTTCGCTGAAAGCGCAGGCATACCCGGGGTATTTCAAGCTTTCAGCGGGCAGCTGACGGCCCTCCTCGCGACGCAACGCCTTGCGCAGATTCTGGATCACGCTCTAGGATGCCCGTGCCCCGCTCTCGATTGGACCCTCCCCCCTGCGCGGGGGTTACTCGCCTTGGGTGGTGTCGAAGAGGCGGACGACGCGGTCGAAGAAATCGGGAAGGAAGCCGTCGATGCGTCGGTTCGCGCGAGTGGGGTGGATGGCGTTGTCGAGCAGCGCGATGGAGAGCTGACGCTCTGGGTCGATCCACAGCGCGGAACCAGTGATGCTCGTCCGCCCGAAGCTATTGGGCGAGAGCACGTCGCCGACGCGGCTGTCGGCGTGATTAAGATGGTACCAGCCATAGCCTAGGCCCTTTTCCGCCACCAGCGTCCGCACTTCGTCGACACGCCTGCGTGGAAGCTCGCTGCGTTTGCCCGCTAGCGCGTCAAGCCAGAGTGTGCCCAGGGCGGCGGCGGCCGATGCCGTAGCGAAGAGACCGGCATGACCTGCAACGCCACCGCAGACCGTCGCGTTTTCGTCGAGGCTCTCGCTGGTCACGACGCGACCGCGCCATTCGCAACGCTCCGTCGGCGCCATCTTGCGCTCGTCTAGGGTGCGGCGCCGTGGCTGATTCGGGGGGTTGAAGTTGAGAGCGTCCTTGGGCACATCGTAAGGCGCAGAAATCCATTTCTGGAACAAGGTGCCGAGATGTTCGTCGCAGGCTCGCGCCAGGGCCTCGCCCGCTAGAAGGTAGGCGAGTTCACTGAAGTGCGTCACATCCTGATGCGGGGCGTCGCCGCGCCGCGCCGCTTCTACTAGCATCCAGCGCTTCGCGGCGGCCGAGGCGGGCGCATGGGGCAAATCGAGAAACAGTGCCCCCCAGCGCGGCAAGCGACCCGAACCTTCAAGTGCATCTCGAATGGTCGGCACCTGAAAGCCCTTGCCCTGAATCTCCGGCAATAGTTCATCGACGGTACGCCCTAAGTCGATGCATTTTTCCTCCGCTGCCATCAAGCCTAGGGTCGAGGTCCAGGCCTGAGTCAAGTCGTGTAGGTCATACAGCGTATCCGCTTCAACGGCGCTGCCATCAGGGGCCAGCCTTCCGGCAACCGCGGCCGCTTCACGCACCTTTGCGCCCTCTTTCCAAACTATCGAACAGCTTGCTCCCGGGAAGACCCGGCCCGCTACGCCAGAGCTGAGGAGTATCTGCATGGCCTTTGATAGCTTCTTTTGTCTCAGTGAGACCATATGCAAAGATTAGCGACTAAATGCACCTTGTTCCAGACATTTCTATTTAGCTCAATACATCTAAAACCTTACTCCCTGCCCACATCGACCTTCATGAGCCCTTATGCCATTTGAAAGTCACCTCAATTGCCTTTCTTGACCTCGACTCACGCTCCGCTCGATCGACATTCCGCCTTGCAAAGTCCCGGCGCTGGGCGGTAATACACGCATGGAAAATATCGAAGCGGGCGAACATCCTCTGCGGCGCACGCCGTCAACGGACGGTCAGTCGGAAGGCACGCGGACAAACGCGACGACCGCCTGGTCTTTTCCAGACGAACTCGGCGCGCGCTGGTCGGCCTACTACGCACCTGAGCCGTGCGGTTGGCTGCCTGACGCACCGAGCGTCGAGACCTTCGTGGTTGAAGAGATGCGCTTCACGGCGCGTAGCAACGAAGCGACCGACGGTACCGAAGCCGCAGCGAGTGCGTCGCAGGGCCCGCCCGAGCCCACCGCATTCACCCTAGTGCACATTGAGAAGCGCAACCTCACGACCACGCACGCTACAGCGCGTCTTGCGCGGGCCGCAGGCATCAACGCACGCGAGCTGAGCTTCGCCGGACAGAAAGACAAAGCGAGCCGAGCGCGGCAGTGGATCTGCGTGCCGACGGGCGCCTGGGAACGTCTCGCGGCGACACTCCCGGGAGGCGTGGGACCCCTCGACGCTGACCTTGATATTCTGGAAGTCCTACCCGTCCGGAAGCGGCTAAAACTCGGCCAACTTGTCGGCAACCGCTTCGCCATCGCGTTGAGCGCAGACCCGAGCGGCGTCACTGCGCCTCGTCCACCCGTAGAGCGGGTGTCCGCTTGGGAGGGTGAAGGCGGCGCGGTGTACCCGCCACCGGAAGAAGAACCGCTAGTGGCAGAGCCGAGAGCAAAACCCGCTGAGCTCGCCCAACCGAATGCTCCCAGCACCGCGACGCTGCGTCGGCGGCTGGCGGCGCTTGAGCGACTTGGCTGCCCCAACTACTTCGGACCGCAGCGCTTCCGCGACGTAACGGACGCTGCGGGACTTGAGGCCACGCTCAGAGGCGAGCTGCCTCAACGGGCCAGCGCGTCTGGGCCGCGCGACGCGCGTTTCGATGTCTCACTCTGCCAAAGCATCGGCTTCAATGACACTTTAGCTACTCGGCTGCGTCATGGACTTGGGCCTCATATCGTGGAGGGCGATATCCTGCGCTACGGCCAACGCAGCGACTGGCGGTCCTTTGAAGCGGCCTCCGCCGAGTGGCAGGACGGCACACGTCAATGGCAGCCCACCGGCCCGCTGCCGGGCTACGACCTCGACGACAGCGCGGCAGCGGCTGGCGTGCTTGAGGCAGCCTCGCTGCGCGACCGCACCGACTGGTTAAAGCGCCGCAAGCCGCTACGCAAGCTCGCAACCGGCACGCGCCGGCCGCTCTGGCTCTATCCCGAGCACCTCACGCTGGAGACCCGCGACGGGACGCTGTGGCTCACCTTCACACTGCCGCGAGGCAGCTACGCGAGTTGCGTGGTGCGTGAACTCTTCAGCCCGCGGGATGGCCACTCTGTCGGCACACCGCTCGGCCTCAGCACGAGCGCCTAGGACGCATCCTGACGCCGTTCTCCTACCCTGGGGACGCGCCCTAGCGTGCTCAACTCTGCGACGCTTCAGGTGGCCCGTACGGCACCAGCCATACGCACTCCGGCGCGCGACTGTTCTGTCTGAGACTTAGTGGTGACCCCAGCGGAACTCGAATCCGCGTTCCCGGCGTGAGAGGCCGGTGTCCTAACCGCTAGACGATGGGGCCAAAAAGTGTTCGATGCTTCGTGATTCCTCGTCGACCGAGGTTGCTCGCCACATTGGCGCAAGCCTGGTCGAGACGCGCCGCCGGCAGACCGGCCGGACCAGCTCGGGGACTAGGATTCGAACCTAGATAACCAGAACCAGAAACTGGTGTCCTGCCGTTAGACGATCCCCGAATCGCGGGCCGTGGTGTAGACCAGCGCGCTTGGATGTCAAGTTCGAGCCCACACTCGACCTCAATCCCTTGACCCCGCGCCCGGATCGGGAACAATGCTGCGCGTGGCGACTACTTGGCGAGAAACCCTAGGTGACCGCGTGAGCGACGTGCTCCGCGACGAAATCGACAGCTACGAAGACCACATGCACCTCGTGCACCGGGGCGAGCTCGACGAAAAGCTGTTCATGGAACTGCGGCTGCGGCGCGGTGTCTACGGCCAACGCTACGACAACGGCAAACGCCACGACGGCGAGAAGACGCAGACCATCGCGTTCCCCTGCGGTGACGCGGTCAAGGGCACCCTCACCGTGTGGGACGCTCCGGGCATGCAACGCATCAAGGTGCCCTTCGGCAAGCTAAGTGCTGAACAGCTCGAGGAACTCGCCGCCTGCGCCGAGGAGTATTCGGACGGCGTGCTCCACGTGACGACGCGCCAGGATATCCAGCTGCACTTTGTGCATATCGCCGACACGCCGGACATGATGCGGCGCCTCGCAGCAGTGGGGATCACCACCCGGGAGGCCTGCGGCAACTCGATCCGCAACGTCACCGCCTGCCCCTACGCTGGCGTGTGCCGCGACCAAGCCTTCGACGTCACCGGCTACGCAGACGCGGTGGCGACCTTCCTCCTCGGTCACCCAGACGTCCAAGACTTCGGCCGTAAGTTCAAGATCGCGCTCTCGGGCTGTGAGGATAACCCTTGCGCCTTGGTGCGCTTTCACGACCTTGGCGCCATCGCCAAGACGCGCACAGATGCCAACGGCGTGCTCGAGCGCGGCTTTGACCTCTATGTGGGCGGGGGCCTCGGATCGGTGCCTCAGCAGGCACGGCTGCTCTATGCCTTCGCGAGCCCCTACGAGCTGCTGCCCATCTGTCAGGCCGTCAGCCGCGTCTTCGCGCGCCTCGGTGAGAAACAGAACCGTGCCCGTGCTCGGGTCAAGTTCCTGGTCTCTAAGCTCGGCATTGATGCGTTCCGCGAGCTTGTGGATGAAGAGCGCAAGACCTTGCGCCCGGACCCGCGCCATCGCGAGCTTATCGACGCGCTCTCCGTCCATCACGAGGCACCATCGAGGCCGCCCGGCGAGCTACCGCCGGTACGCAGCGCCGCGTTTGAGCGCTGGTACGCGGACAACGCCAAGCCCCAGGCGCAGGAGGGCTACGACACCTTCGTGGTGAAACTGCCCCTCGGTGACTTCAGCGGTGACCAAGCGCGGGCGCTGGCGGACCTTGTTCGTCGCTACGCGGGCGGCAGCCTGCGCACGACCGTCGAGCAAAATCTCGCCCTGCGCTGGATATCGCGGGCGGATGCGGTGGAAGTCTTTGAAGCCTTGAGTGCGATGGGCCTCGCGGAAGCGGGCGCCCTCACCATCACGGACATCACCTCCTGCCCGGGCACGGACACGTGCAAGCTCGGCATCTCAGCCTCGCGTGGGTTGGCGGGGCAACTTCATACGCACCTGCGGGTCGTTGAGGACGAGCTCGCACCGCCGATCCGAGCGCTTAACATCAAGGCGAGCGGCTGCTTCAACGCCTGCGGTCAGCACCACGCTGCGGACATTGGCTTTCTCGGCGTTTCGCGCAACGTCGCAGGGCGGCGGGTCCCGCACTTCCAGCTCGTGCTCGGCGGCGAGTGGGCAGGTAATGCGCGCAGCTACGGCTTGGCGGTGGGCGCGATTCCATCGAAGCGGGTGCCGGAAGTGGTCGACCGTCTCAC
>SLEO01000012.1 GCA_007124745.1 Myxococcales bacterium | reverse complement strand
GACGGCATGACCTTGCGTTCGATGCTGCAGCGTTCGCTCGACTCAAGGCTGGAGAGCGCGTCGATTTCTCGCGGTGAAATAAAGGTGATGGCCTGTCCGCTGCGCCCCGCCCGGCCGGTGCGGCCAATACGGTGAATGTAGTTCTGCCGCGAATCGGGGAAGTCAACGTTGATCACGTGGGTGATGTGGTCGACATCCAACCCTCGGGCCGCGACATCTGAGGCCACAAGGAAACGAATGTCCTGGTCGCGGAGGCGCTGCAGCACCCTATCGCGCGCGCCTTGGTTGAGGTCACCGTGGAGGGCATCCGCCGCGTAGCCCTGGCGCTGAAGCTCGGCGCAGATTTCATCGCAACGCACCTTCGTACGCGCGAATATAAGCGCGGTGGGCGGCTCGTAGAAGGCGAGCAGGCGCAGCAAGGCTTCTGCCTTGTGACGCTCGGGCACAAGATAGGCCTCCTGCGCGATTTGCGCTGAGGATTGCGCCGTCTGAGCGATTTGTACCAGCGCGGGGTCGCGTAGGTACTTGGTAGTAAGCGCCTGCATCTGGCGCGGCATCGTCGCCGAGAAAAGGGCGACCTGGCGCTCGCCGTCGGTGGCGGCAAGGATGCGCTCGACATCGTCGATGAAGCCCATGCGCAGCATTTCGTCGGCTTCGTCGATGACCATGAAGGTCACGCCATCCAGCGACAGATTGCCCCGGTCGAGATGGTCAAGAAGCCTGCCCGGCGTGGCAATGAGCACGTCCGGTTTGCTGGCGAGGGCCTTGAGCTGGGGGCCGTAGGGGGCACCGCCGTAAAGGGCGGTTGCGCGTAGCTTCGACGAACGTGCGTAGGTGGCGAGCACGTCGCCTACCTGCTGCGCGAGTTCTCGCGTGGGGGTAAGCACGAGCGCTCTTGGCCCCGAACCGCCGTCGCCTTCCAGCTTTTCAAGCAGCGGCAGTGCGAACGCCAGTGTCTTTCCTGAACCCGTCTGAGCGCGGCCGAGGAGGTCGCGCCCCGCGAGAAGTACCGGAATCGCTTGCGCTTGAATCGGCGTTGGCGTGGCGATGCCCGCCTTGACGAGGGCCGCATCGAGTTCTGCTGATAGGCCTAAAGAAACGAAGGTCGGGCCGGTGGCCTTGGCCGCTGCAGCGTCATCTGAGCCTTGAGGTTCAGAAGCGTCAGGGCTCGCTTCGGTGGCGGTCAGGTCAGCAGCATCCAGCTTGGAAGAGGTTTTGCTACTAGCTTTGCGTGTGGTGGTGCGGTCGGCGGGCGAGGTGGTGGCGGCTTCAGTCATAGTGCGGGGCTAGTAATGCCACGGAAGTCCGTCTCGGACGAGGCTCTCCTCGGTAAAGATGCCATGGTGCGGCGTCGCTCTCGCGTCCGGCACGGCCGTTCGAGCGTAGCGTGACACCAGCGAAGCAGTTGCAAAGGTGTGTTAGCGACCGCAGGCTCCCCCTTACTGTGGACCTTACTGTTCCGGCTCTGCTTTTTCCTGCCATCTCGCTCCTTTTTCTGGCGTACACCAACCGCTTTTTGTCCCTCGCGAACCTGATTCGGCAGCTTCACGGTCGCTACGGTGCGAGCCCCGACGAGAGCGTCCTCGCCCAACTCCAGAACCTCGGCGTCCGGGTGCGCTTGATTCGGCTGATGCAAGAGCTGGGTGTTATTTCTCTCTTGCTCTGCGTGCTTTCGATGTTTGCGCTCTTCGCCGACAGCCAAGGCTTCGGCAAAGCAACCTTTGGCTTGAGCCTCTTGATGCTAATGGCATCGCTCGCCGTATCTGCTTGGGAAATTCACATCTCCGTCCACGCACTCAAGCTGCAACTACGGGATCTCGCTGACGCCTCACCGCTTGAGCGTCGTGGGGGGCGCTAGTAGGGCGGGTGTCGAGACTCCGGACGGGACGTGGCGCTGCAAGGCGTCGTACCGTGGCGGTGCAAAAAGGCACTGGTTGTTGAGCGCGTTGTGGCCTTCTCTCAGCGTCTAAGGTGCTTGCCCCGAGGGCTAGCGCGCGTGGTCATCGGCGCTTGACTCTAGCGCGTGCCACGCAGTGAGCGCGGTGTCGCCGAGGGCTGCAACAAGTCGCGGAGCCATTCGGAAAGTGGCTGGCCCGCCCGCGCGTCATCCAGTGGATCGAGGAGAAAGGTGTGCCCTTCACCAGGGCGTACGTAGCTGAAAAAATTCGGGAGCGGTGCGATGACCTGTGCGAGGAGGTCCTCGACACCGTCTCGAAAGGTAGCGGCGGGCAGAGGGGCGCCGAGATACGCGCAAGCGGAGCCATTATCTCCGTAGGCGTAGTAGTCGCGCATGACGGCATCCTCGTCGTCCGCAAGGACGGCGAAGCGCCGGTCGGGATAGCGGCGGCTAAGGTATTCCAGGTAGCGGTATAGTCCTCCGGTGCCCTGAGGGACGACGCACTCGCTGCAGTCCGAAGGAAAGGTGGCGGCAAAGTTCCACAGCTCGCGCCAACGCGTCTGCAGACAAGGCGCGAGGAAAGCGTCGCGCAACGGCGGGCTGCCATCAGAAATGGCCGTGACGGGGATGTCGCCGAAGGCGGCCTGGACCCGCGGGTAGTTGAGCAGCGCTCCGAAGCCGCCCGCACTCGAGCCGGCCAGCACTATCTGGCGTGCGTCACCGAAGGTCGGAACGAGGCGGGCAAGAAAGGCGCGCATATTGGCCGCGCCGAGTTGCGGCCGGGGCGTCGCATCTTGGGTGCGCGCTGCACCCTGCGGCGCCTGGCCAAAGTGGACATCTCCGCTGCAATACGGCACAAAGACATGATTCCAGTCGCGGAAGGGGTTGCTCGCCGCGTTGCGCGCGAAGACGCCCGGAAAGTCACCGAAGAACAAGGGCGCCGCAGAGATCAGCGAGAACTCGGTGATGCCGAAGCGGTTGAACGCAAAAGGCGCCGCGTTGTCCTGGTCAGCACAGGTGCGTTCATCGAAGCATGCGCCACCCGGTTGCAGGTAAATCAAGACATTTTGGGAGGATGCGCTTAGTGAGACGCCGAGCCCGGTGGTACTTCCGTCCTGGCAGCGCGTGCCTGGGAAAGGCACGAAGTTCCACCGCCGGTCCTCGCCTTCCAGAGGTTCTCCAAGCACCAACGGTGCCTCGCCCTCGCTTAGCTCGACCTGAGTAGCGGCGGGCTGTTCAGGCCTCGCGATACGTCCACCCGTGATGTCGTCGGACGGTTCAGTGGCGGCACAGTGACTCAGCGCGGTAGTGAGTGTGACGAGGCCGACAGCCCTGACGGCCGCGCCGACCCGCCTCCGGAAACCTCCTTCAGTGTGCGATGTGATGAAGGAGGGCCACTGCTGCTCGATTGCCACCCGTTCATTGTGACGGACCTTCGGCCGCAGCACTACCCACCGCTGGAATGTTCTCGCGCAACGCCTACACTCACCCGACGCGACGATGCTGAGCATTGACCCCAACACGCTGAGTCGGAAGGAGCGCTACGGGCTGCTCACCCAGGCGGTCACGCCGCGCCCGATTGGCTTCATCTCCACGGTCTCCGTTGACGGGCGTACCAACATCGCGCCTTATTCCTTCTTCAACGCCGTCGCCGCTGAGCCGATGACCTTGCTTTTCTGCCCTGCTACCGGCCGTGACGGACGCGACAAGGACTCCCTGCGTAACGCGCTTCCGCCGAGCCGACCGGAGCATCCCGCCGACGCTGGAGGCACCGGCTGCTTTGTGGTGAATATCGCGCTTGGCCGGCATGCCCAAGCGGTCGCGGATGCGGGCCAAGACTGGGAGAGCAGCGAGTTCGAGGCGCTTGGTCTTGAAGCCGCGCCGAGCCTTCGCGTGGCAGCGCCGCGGCTTGCTGGCTCTCCTGCCTCCTTCGAGTGCGAAACACTACACGTGCTGCGCCTCGGCGACGGTGCCGCGAACACCGGCAACATCGTTGTCGGCAAAGTGGTGCATATCTGGCTAGAAGCGGAGCTTTTCGATGCAAGCGCGAGACTGAAGGCGGGCCCGTTACCCGCCCTCGGCCGTTTGGGCGACAACCTTTACTGTCAAGTGCAAGCATCTTTCGCGGTGCCTACCTCAAGACAGCCGCCGAAACTGTGATACGGCCTCCGAGCCGAAGGTATTTCGGCGGGTAGGTCACGCTTCTTGAGGAGATGGGGAACATGTACAACCCGACTGAAATACTCATTGAATCTTTCATCGAGGAGCTGCGCAAGGGCTACCGGAAAACCTACGGCCGCCGCGACGGCGACTACGAGGACTTAATCTCCTGGGCCGGGAGCACGGCGCTTGAGATTATCGCCTCAAGCGACGCGGTCTACCACGACGTCGAGCACACGATTCTAGTGACGTTGGTTGGCCAGGAGATTCTGCGGGGCAAACACATTCGGGATGGCGGCGTCTCACCCAAAGACTGGGTGCACTTCATCATCTCGCTGGTCTGTCACGATATCGGTTACGTGAAGGGCATCTGCTCGCAGGACGACGAAGTCGCCATGCGCTTTGCGACGGGCGATGGGGAGACCTTCGTGACCTTGCCGCCGGGCGCCTCCGACGCCGCGCTGACGCGCTATCATGTGGACCGCGGCAAGTTGTTCGTTACCGAACGGTTTTCGCGCACGCAGCTTATTGACCCGGAAGTAGTGAAGGCCAATATCGAACTGACGCGCTTCCCGGTGCCCGACGGGGAGGACCCGTCATCGACCACAACCTACCCGGGCCTTGTTCGCGCATCGGACCTCATCGGGCAGATGAGTGACCCGAGATACCTGAAAAAAATAGTCGCACTCTTCTACGAGTTCGAAGAAATAGGATTCAACAAGATTGTGGGCTTCCAGGACCCAGGGGACCTCAAAGCCTATTACCCGAGTTTCTATTGGAATAAAGTGTATCCCTACATCAAGGACGCAACCCGGTATCTGGCACGAACGCAACAGGGCCTTCAGTTTCTAGCAAACCTGCATTCCAATGTTTTCCTAGTGGAGCATGGGAACTTCCCGCTTCCTCGCGCAATTACGGCTCAAGGGACAGTCTCGCCCTGAAACGTGGAGTGTGCGGGACGATGCCGACGGGGGTACACCCTTCTTTGACGG
>SLEO01000166.1 GCA_007124745.1 Myxococcales bacterium | reverse complement strand
TTTCTCGCCACCAAGGGTTACGACCCGGCGTTTGGCGCCCGCCCGCTACGCCGCGCCCTCACCACGTATGTGGAGAACCCTCTCGCCGGCGAGCTGCTGGCCGGTCACCTGATCCCGGGCAGTACCGTCGTGGCGGGCGTGAGCGCGCAGGGCGACACGCTCGACTTCAGACCCCAGATGCTCAACTAACCGTAACCGTTCAAGGGGGCATTTTAACAAAATGCCCCCGGGTGTTCGGGAGTGAATCCCGCAAACCCTCCCCCCGCTGCCCATAGGGTGGCCTAAAGCCGGCAAGCGGGGCCAGGGCGCCCACACGGCTCTTTCCCGCAGCGTTTACGCCTTATTCTCCCCCTGAACGCTGACAACTAACCTGAACAGTTCAGCGCCGGGACCGTAACCAGCGACGACACCTGCTTCTTGGCGGCGCGCCGATGAGACCCCGGTTGCAACGTTGGGTTTCGGCCCCCGGACGCCGAAGAATAGGGCGGTCCCGGCCCTTCCTAACCTATGCCACTTTAGTGTAATCTTCTATAAATGGGGAGGGGCCGGCACATAGACAGGAATGCGGGTTCGATGCCGTTGGATGCTCGATGGCCAGCAGCATGGGTGCTGCTGGCCATCGGCGTGCCTTTCGGTTCGGGTTGTGGTCTGTTGTTCGATAGCGCCGCTGGCACGGAGGTCTCTCAAGATTCGGTCAGTGAGCCGGCAGAGCTGAACCGAGCCTCTGAGGCTGACGTGCCGGTCGCGCCGCCACCAGAGACGTGCACGAATGCCTCCCTCGACGCCACGGAGACGGATGTAGATTGCGGGGGCAGCTGCGCTCCGTGCACGTCGGGCGCACGCTGTCTCTCGGGGGCTGACTGCCGGAGCGGCTATTGTCTCGCTGAGACATGCGCGCCCGAAGGACTCGGCCCTGCACTCACCGGCCTCGTCGCCTACTACGACTTCCAAGCAGCTTCTTTGTTGGGCTTCCCCGATGCCCTTGAGGCAAACCCCGGTCAGCTTCAGCCTGACGTCACTCTGGTTGCGGGGCCCTTCGGAGATGCGGATAGGGCGCTTCAGTTTCCAGTTGAGTACACGGCCAATGACCATGGATATGCGTGGATCGCGCACTCAGAAGCTTGGAATCTAGACGAAGGCTCCATCGACTTCTGGTTCTGGGTACCTGAAACTTTAGCGCCTGCGCTAGGAAGAGGCATTGGGGTGTTGTCGCGGGATGCTGATAGAGGTGCCGAACCGAACCATCTGATTCTTGGTCTCTACGGAACGGGGAGCGCGTGGACTGTAGGCCTCCGGCAGCAGGAATCCTTCGCCACCCTCGATGACACCCCAGAGTACTCTCACGCCGTTTGTACGGAACCCGAAGTCGAGACCCAGACCTGGCACCATTTAGGCTTCAACTTTGGCGGCGATTCCCCCAACTCCCTCACACTGAACGGAGTGCCGCTAGCTGCTGTCACGTGCTGGGGCGGCCGCGCGAACCTGCAGCAGGGTTACACCAGCCTAGGCATCGGCGGCAACCAGGAGCCTTTTGTATTGGGTCACGACAGCAGGATCACGCTGCCGGGTGGCCACTTCTACGACTTTGAAGGGTGGTTCGCGAATCGCCCAGAGAGAGACCCTAGGTTTGCAGGAGGGCGGATGGCGCACGTGCGGATAAGTTCGGTACGCCGGGACTTCGATTCAATCTACGCTTCGATGGCGACTGCATTGGTGCGCTGAATCTAGGCGTGGCTCGCGTAGTGCTGACCGCCCTCAGCGAGAGTATAGTGGTGCCGCAAGAGGCGATCCGGCCCGGGACCTAGTTCTCCCGGGGTCGTGGTCGGTCTGTCCCATGACTTACGTCAATCTAGCGCGACTGCTGAGCCTATCGGCTATCTGGGGCGCCTCCTTCCTTTTTATGCGCGTGGCCGCGCCCGTGCTTGGGCCGGTGTGGCTCATCGGCGGCCGAGTGGCCTGCGCTGCGCTCTTCCTTTGGCCGCTCGCGCTGCTGCTGCGGCGACCACTCGCGCTGCGCACCTACTGGAAACACTACCTTGTTCTCGGGGCAATCAACTCCGCACTGCCCTTCCTGTTGCTCGCCTACTCCGCGCGGACACTAACCGCTTCTTTGCTTGCGGTGCTCAACGCCACGGCGCCGCTTTTCGGCGGTCTGATTCAGGCGTTGGTGATGCGGGAGCCCTTGGGCACGAAAGCCGCCGCGGGCTTGGTCGTCGGCTTCATGGGCGTGGTTATCCTCGCTGCGGGTAGCGGGCTCGCGCTTGAGCCCGGTGCCCCCCTGGCCATCGCCGCGGGTCTAGCTGCCGCGCTTTCTTACGGCGCCGCAAGCGTCTACGCCCGGCGCCAGTCGGGCAGGGGCCCACTGGCCAATGCGCACGGCAGCATGTGGGCCGCCACGCTGCTCGTCGTCCCGCTCTTGCCGCTCTTTCCCGCGGATGCGCCGGCGACCAGCGGCGTTATCGGTGCGGTGGTCGCCCTCGGTGTTGTCTGCAGCGGCATCGCCTATCTGCTCTACTTCCGGCTCATCCAGGAGGTCGGTGCACCGGCAGCGCTGACCGTCACGTTCCTGGTGCCTGTATTCGGTATCCTCTGGGGGCACCTATTCTTGGCCGAGCCCATCGGCGTGAGCACTGTGCTCGGCACAGTTACCGTCCTAACGGGTGCGGGGTGGGTCACAGGTTTCGCCCCGCTCCGCTGGCTCCTAACCCGCCGCCCCGCCCACCCTTAGTGCCGCACGCGCGGCCCATCACAGCCATCACAACCTAAGTGGAATCAGCGCTTGATCTCGTCTCTGGCATGGCGCGGCACCTCCGCTTAGGGTGTCAGGATGCAACCCGAGGAGGTCTTGTCGTTTTGGTTTGGCGAACTGGATGCGGAGGGCTTCGCAGATGCGGCGCATCGCAAACAGTGGTGGGTCAAGGACCCTGCCTTCGACGCAGAGATCCGGCGTCGATTCCTAGGCATCTACGACGATTTGCGCCACGGGAAGCATGCTTCAGCGTGGCAGAAGGAAGCACGCTCGGCGCTCGCTGCCATCATCGTCCTCGACCAGTTTCCACGCAATATGTTCCGGGGGACTGCGCGCATGTACGAGAGCGACGCGCTCGTGCAGGACCGCGCGGAAGCCTTGCTTGACGCCTCGCTCGACGATGGGCTCCCCGTCGACATGAAGGTCTTCGCCGCCATGCCGTTGATGCATTCCGAAGCGCTCCCGCGCCAGGAGCGCTGCGTCGCCTACTTCGAGGCGCTGGTGGCCAAGCTCGACGGAGAGGCGCGAGAACGCGTCGCATTCAATCTCAAGTTTGCGGAGCAGCACCGCGACATCGTCGCCCAATGGGGGCGCTTCCCCCACCGCAACGCCCTGCTCGACCGCCCCTCAACACCCGAAGAACTCGCCTTCCTACAAACCGAAGGCAGCAGCTTCTAGTTTCGGGCCCAAAAAACGCGGAAATCGAAAAAGCGCGCTCTTACACCGCGCTAGCGAGATCGCGCTTGACGAACGCAGCCGCGCCTCTGCGCTGGAGAGCGCACCCTTGCGGTCACGCAAAGGCATACTCTGCGCATCCAGGAGCAAGCCTCCCGGGAAGCGTTCCATGAGGAACGGCGCCCGGTCATCAGACGTGTCTGATCTCGCGGGTATTGGCGCAAGTATTCCTGGAGGGCAACCGTTCAGGGGCCCCAACGCCCACTTGCTTCTTCCCGCAGCGTGTTCGCTATCTGGACCCCGCTGAACGCTTACGCTTGATGTATCGCTATTGTTTATCGTATATTAATGAGTATGTCGCTTGCGTTTATCCAGCGCTCATTGGCTCCAATGATTCTTTTTTCGGTGTCACTCTTCTTCTTTCAAGGGGATGCAAACGCAGCAGGTGCGGGAAAAATTTACATCGTCCCCGAGTCCCCGGGGCGGGATATTAGCGAGAAGAAGCTGATATCTTGGGCGAGGAACAAGTCGCTGAAGCGGCTTGGTGAGGTTGAAAAGGAGAAGCTCTCGGACCGTTATTGGATTGCGCATGTGGTTGCCCAGCTACCTGCGCTGCAGCCACGCGTGGCTTTCGAGATTGTGCTCTACCGCCAGGAAGGCGCGAGTCGCAAGCTCGTATCCCAATATGAACCCTTCGAACCCTTCCCTAAGTTCAGAACTCAGGTGCAACAGATTCGCATGAGCCGCGGGCTCTTTCAGCCGGGCGAAGTCATCGAAGTCGTCCTCGTCTACGGCGGCAACCCCGTCGCCTCCGAAAAAATCGTGCTTATCGGCGCCGTCCCAAAACACCAAAGCCACTTCGACTTCGCCACCGAAAGCTAGCGAGCGAGGAGTGAGGCATCCCCATAGCGGGATGCCCGCAAGCACGGCAACTGATAGGAAGCGGTGCGGACCGAAAGTCGCACCGCTTGTGGTTGACGCGTGTGGCAGCTGTTCAGGGGGGCATGTTGCACGCATGCCCCGGGTTTTTCGAGAGTGAATCCCGGCAACCCTCCCCCGAAAAACCTAAAGCCGGCAAGCAGGTCCCCAGCACCCGCTTGCTCTTTCCTGCGACGTTTTCACCTTTCCGGCCCCCTGAACGCTTAGCGCGTGTGGCTGCAGAGCAGCAACTGTCTCGCGGCGCATCTCAGACGAACTATGGGCAATGAAAAGCGGGAGTACACACCCTCTTTTTATTAACCTGAACACATACTCTACACGTGGCTTTTGTTTGCGCTGTGGCCTCGGATGCTTCCTTTTCGACGTAGCAGGAATCTAGGTCGACGCCGTCTTTATCTACTTCTTCGGCAAGCGCTTCTCTGTCGGTATCCGAACAGGAGCTATCGAATGTGTCCGCATTTGTAGCGACCGAAGTAGCCTTTGATGCCGACACGGCTTCCGAGGAGTTTTCAGGTTCCGTTCCCGCGGCACAGCCAGCAGACGCTAGTGTTAGCAGGACGACAATGTACGTTGAAATATATGTTTTCTTCATGCCGCCCCCCGCCCCGCATGAGTCGTGCCAGGTGCAGACTCTGGGTGGTGGGCACCGTGGAAAGCTAGACGCCGAGGGGGTCGCTGGCGTGCTCTCTGAGCCATTGCTTGCGTTGGGCGAAGGC
>SLEO01000326.1 GCA_007124745.1 Myxococcales bacterium | reverse complement strand
GACGCAGAAAGCCGCGGGGAAATGGGCCTGGAGTAAGTATGGTGGGGTGGGTGGGTCCGCGCACGGAAGGCCCATTTTCCCGCGGCTTTCGTCCCCCAGGCTCACCCTGGGGATGGCTCAGACTGCGCCTAACTGGCGACCTGACCGAATGCATGAAAAAACGCTCTGCGCTTGAAGCGGCTTGGCTCAATAAAAAGTGGAGCGGCTCGTTAATGGATGCCTGTAGAAGCGAGGCTCTCTGGCTTAGTACCAACCATTTCGTTCCCATCGATGATCCCGCGAGACAGTAGATGTTGGTCGTGTCCCCACCGTTGCGCTCCACGAAAATGGTCCGGAACAGGCGGCTACAGGCACTTTTGTGCTTGTTGTCGAGGCAAACCCAGCGGCCTAACACGTGCGCGACGCGAGGGAACGCGGCTACCACATGGAGGGAGGCGCCGAACGCGCGGCGCTGCACCAAGGCGCTTATCTATCGTCGGCCCGGGTACGAGGCCTTCAGACATGCCAAAGTGGAGCAGGAATCAGGCACGACGTAAGCAACGTGGAGCAGGGGGTTGAGCATCCTCCGGTTGCACTTTCTTGCGCCCAGATGATTGGGCGACGCGAGGTTTCGGTGCTCTCGCATGACGCTCTAGTGCAGGGTCCGAAGAGCATTAATTGAGGTGCATCTGCTCACTGTTTGCCCACGCCGCCCAAATGAGTGCGCTTAGCGTCTGTTGAAAGCCTTCGTTGTCAACGCAGTAGCCTTCGGAAGTCCAGGTATGTCCGACGCGTTCGCAAAGTGATGAACGCGTCACGCAACCTTCGTTAGCCATGAAGTAGTAGTCGTCGTGTCTGTGGCGAAGTGCCTCATCGCCGCTGTCAGGTCCCGGGCAGCGGCATTCACCGAAACCGTTCCAAGGTCGACCGGCTTCCTGCCCGCCAACCCATGTCCCGCCGGTGGCCTCACATGGTTCGATGCGGTTCAGTGCCACGACCAAAGGACGAAGTGGTTCGGCGCGGCATCCTTCGTAGTAGACAACGTCTGGACAAGTATCAACGCAGCCGGCTGGGCCTACCCAAAGTGGCGCGCAGTACGGCAACATTTTGCACGTGTCGTAGTCAGGAGCCTCGGAGCAGGGAGCTTGAGCATAGTTAAGCGGAGCATCGAGTTCTGTTGCGCCACACACCAGTTCCGCGGCGCCAGGAAAACGGTCCCGGCTAAGCGCATGAGTCGTGGCAGTCTCGCACGCGGACGAAACCGAAACTACCAACGGTGGTCGAGGTCCGTCAAAGGGTGCCACCGGCGGTGGGCGAAACTCATGCGGATTGGTTCGGGCACCGGGAGGGCCCGACGGTGGGAGAGAGTCGTCGGCGAAGCAACCCACCACAGTGGTGCATGCGGCCGCAAGCAGTAAGAGAGGATGGCGCATGTCGAGTGGTATTGCATTTGGGGTGCCATGGTTAGATAGCTGAAATCATTGAAGTAGTAAGTTCATCTGGATAGAAATTGACACATGATGAGACATTTATGTCGGACACGCTGATACAGTCCGTGTTGAGGTGGCACTGCGCCTGGAGCGCTCAAGGGAGCTTACGTGCGCTGACTCGAGTCTTCTGGTCGAGCTACTCCGGTGGGCTCTTCCCGGAGTCGACCGCCGGACAGCAGCAGCCAGGGAAGCTTGAAAAAGCTGTGTAACGTGACCGCACGAGCCGCCTGGATGGGGAACCGAGGGATTCACATCCGGCGCGGTGCGCTCCCTGGGAATGGTCAGGGGCGGACAGACTCACGCAGTGTTTCTGTCGTTGTCGACTTCAACGCAGCGGCCTAGGCCGTCGCGACGGAAGGGGGCGCGTCCACGGTTTCGCTTGGGGGCGCGAGGAGGCGTTCGAGGAGTTGTAGGTGGTGGCGTTGTGTGGTTGTGATGGCGTAGAAGCGTTCTTCTAGGTGGGCGATTTGGCTCACCGTTACCAGTAGGCCGGTGCGTAGCTCGTCTTGGACGACGACGGCAGGAAGCAAGGCTAGCCAGCCGCTGTCGCGTGCGATGAGACGGAGCATGGCCATGTCGTCGACTTCTGCGCGGAGCCGCGGCCTTACGCCGTGGGATGTGCACAGCGCATCGAAGTGGGCCCGGGCGGCGTGTCGCGGGCCGGGAAGCGCGAGTTCGAGGCCGTCGAGGTCCTGGGGAAAACGAAGGGTTTGGCCTTGCCACTGGCTTGCCTGTCCTACCAGCGACAGCGCCTGGCTGCCTAGCAGGCGGCAGTAAAGCTGCTGCTCGGGCCCCGCGGGCACGGCTTCGTTGGCCAGGACTACATCGAGCTGGTGGGCGGTGAGCCGGCCAAGCAGTTCCTCGCGGGAGCCGGATTCGAGGGTGAGAACGATGCCTGGGTCCCGTAGGAGCGCGCGGATCCAGTTCTCCTGGTAGTTGCGCGACAACGTGGCGACGCTGCCAACGCGTAGCCGGGTGATGCCCTCTGCCCGGCCTTGCAATCGGGAGAGCAGCTCTTGCCCCAAGCCGAAGATGTTCTCGGCGTAGGCAAGCACGAGATGTCCCGTATCCGTTAACACCAGGCGTCGTCCCGTGCGCGTGAACAGCGCCTCACCGAGGGAATCCTCAAGCTGGCGAATCTGGTTGGAGAGGGCGGACTGGGAGGTGTGCAGTTCTGTAGCGGCGCGCGTCAGGTGACCGAGCTTCGCCACCCGCCAGAAATAGAGCAAATGGCGGTAGTTGAGCTGTCCGAGCATGATCGTTCTCTTTAACGTATCGAAGCGTTACCGTAAATCTATTTTACGGAAGGAAACCGGCGGCGTATGTCTCGCCCCGAAGTGAACGTGATAGACACCACCATGAACACGCATCCTGCCTTGACCGCCGCTGCGTTAGGACCCCTTGCGCTCATGTTACTGGCGCTAGCCTCCGCGGGCTTCGTTTCCGCGCTTAGCGGGAGGCTGTGGCGGCTTTATTGCGTCTTCTCGAGCGGTGCGCTGGCGTTGGCAATTCTTGCGTTTCTGGTGCCATTACCTGCCGTCGATGCCCAGGGTTGGCTAGTCAGCACACGGCTCGGGCTAGGTATGGCGCTGCTGGTGCAGCTCCTGGGGACCGTTATCGGGGTTTTCTCTGCGCGCTATCTGCAGGGAGAGCGCGGGCAGCGCCGCTTTGTGGCTGCGCTTTCAGGTGTGCTCGCCAGCGTCCATCTGCTCATCCTGGCGGACCATTGGGTGCCGCTCATCCTCGCGTGGGCGCTGGTGGGTTTCGCGCTCCAGCCGCTGCTCTGTTTCTACCCTGACCGTCCCTTCGCAATGCTAGCGGCGCACAAGAAGCGCCTCGCGGACCGCCTCGCCGACGGTTTGTTGCTGCTGGCCGCGGGCTTGGCTTGGCGGAGCGTTGGCAGCGGCTCGCTGAGTGCGTTGAGTGCGCACAGCGCCGCAGGCGCCCTTGAGCCGGCCTTGCAGGTCAGCGCCGTGCTGCTTGTGCTCGCGGTGATTCTGCGCACCGCGCTCCTGCCCGTTCATGGGTGGCTGATTCAGGTCATGGAGGCGCCCACGCCCGTCTCGGCGCTGCTGCATGCGGGGGTGGTGAACTTGGGCGGCTATATCCTTATCCGCTTTGCCCCGCTCCTGGAGCAGGCGGAGCTCGCACGCTGGCTTCTGGTGTTCTTCGGGCTCGGCACGGCGGTGCTTGCTGGGCTCGTCATGCTGACGCGCGTGAGCATTAAGGTGCGCCTAGCCTGGTCCACCGTCGCGCAGATGGGCTTCATGTTGCTCGAATGCGGCCTTGGCCTCTACACGCTGGCTGCCTTGCATCTCTTCGGGCATTCGCTCTACAAGGCGCACGCGTTTCTCTCGGCCTCGATGACTGTCCGGCAGACCCGCCTCAAGTTCATGCGCGGTAAGCACAGGACCGCAGCGCTTAGTTTATGGATGGCGCCCATCGCCGCCGCGGGTGTCGTCGCGCTACTGCAGAGCGTCTTGCTCCCGGACGCATGGCCCTGGTGGTGGAGCCTGGCGCTAGGTCTCGCCTGGGCACCCTTGCTGTGGCTGGACGTACCGCTGACTAGGCTAGACGCCGGGTTCCTGCGGCGCGGCGTGACCGGCATGTTGATGGTCACAGGACTCACCCTTTTGGCGCTGTTCTTTCACTTGCTGCCGCTGGGCGTGACGGACGCACCCCACCACTTCTTGGGAGTCGTTGCGCTTGTAGGGCTGGCGGTGCTTTACGTGAGCATGGCGTTGCTGAAAACGCAGCCGAGGGTCGTCGAGGGCTGGCGGCGCTGGAGCTACGCCGGCTTCTACGTCGACGAATACTACACGCGGCTCACGTTATGGCTCTGGCCTGCCCGCTGGACGGTGGACGCGCCCCCAGCCACCCCGCCCATTCCTACAGTCACTAACGCAACGCGCACCACCCTCTAGGACAACAAGACGATGCAAACGCAGGAAGTGCAACCCCATCGTGCGCCAGCGAAAGCCGCGCCGCACCCTACGCCCAACGCCCACGCGCACATTGAGGCTGCCTGCGCTGAGGCGTGCCGGATGATAGCGCCCGCGTGGCCGCTCGACCGCGCGATTGCCGTCAATCCTCACTGGTCGCGCATCGGCATGCCGCTACGCCGGGTGGCGGCGCGCATGGCCCTGCTCGGTCAGATGCAGGTTTTTCCGCCGCGTTCCGCGCAGCGCTGGGCCTGGAAAGAGGGCCGCGTTCAGGGCGCGGATTTGCTCGAGGCTTTGGAGGCCATTCCCGAAGCTAAGGCTCTGGGGCTTACGCCGGAGCAATGCGTGAAAGCGCTCGACCAGGCGCCGAGCATCGGGCCGCTGCCGTTGCTCATCGACCTCCTCGATACAGACCCGGCACGTCATTCACGGCTCTCTTGGCGGCAGGCCATCACTTTCCAGGTGAGCCAGACCTGCGCGGCCTACTTTGACCTTCAGCAGGCGGATTGGCAGCCTATCCGGCCGCAGAGCTTCTACGCCTTCTGGCGGAACACGCTGCAGCATGACCACGCTATCGGCGCCCTGATGGGCTTGCCCCACTTGGGACGCGCCCTCGCTGCGTTGCCGGAGACGCGTGAAGATGCCGAACGTTGGGTCCTAGAGCGTCTGGGCCTGCCCCAAGCGGCGTGGGCCGACTACGT
>SLEO01000219.1 GCA_007124745.1 Myxococcales bacterium | reverse complement strand
TCCCCTCGCGCCCTGTGCCGGAGTACAACCCGCCGAAGCGCGACCTCCCCAAGCAGGAGGTGCGGGAATCGATGGTAGACCCGTTGGCGCAACTGCCCGCGGTGCACGTGGCCTACCCCATCCCGCCTTCGGACGAAGCGGACCACTACGCCCTCGAACTGCTCTCGCTCATCTTGGGTGATGGCAAGGCCTCCCGCGCCTACCAAGCCTTGGTGCGCAACCAAGAAATCGCCCAGCAGGTGTCCGTATCCACCGACGACCGCCGCGGCCCGGACCTTTTCTCCTTCTGGGCCATCGCAAGCAGCGGCAACAGCTCGAGCAAAGTGCTTGAGGGCATCGACGCCTTGCTCGCAGAGCTTCTGGAAGGTGGAGTCACGGATGCGGAGGTCAAAAAGGCCAAGAACCGTGCGCGCTCAGCCTTCGTCTTCGGCATCGAGACCAATATGGGGCGCGCCATGCGGCTCGCGGAATACGAACTCTATCGGGAGGATGCCCGCGCATTGCGCAGCGACCTCGACAAATACCTCGCCGTCACCCGCGAAGATATCGAACGCGTCGCCAAGCGCTACCTGGTGCCCACAAGCCGCACCGTCCTCGAGGTCCAGACGGCGGGCAGCGCTAAAACAAGCCCCGGCAGCGCGAAAGCAAGCGCAGCGCAGCCCAGCAGCACGAAGGAGAAGGGTCAGTGAGTATGACGCATGCACCAACACATGCGCGTTCCGGGAAGGGCGAGTGGCTGCCCAGCGGCTGCCTCGAAGATCCCACGCGCTCCACGAGGCACGCTCATCGTCTGGGCCGTCCCTTCGGCGCGCTACCTTTTGGCGCGGCGGTGCTTGTTGTGGCGACTGCCAGCATTGGAGTGGGCTGCGGCGGCGCCCAGCGTGATGCCGCTACGCAGACTAGTTTTGAGGGGGACGAGGTCGAAAAAACACCCCAGGCCTTCCCAACCAAGCCCCCGGAATCCGGCCCACCGAGTACCTTTTCGCTGCCGACGATTCACCGTAAGGCACTGAGCAACGGCCTTGAGGTCAACGTGCTGCAGATGAATGAGTTGCCGGTCGTCTACCTCGACCTGGTAGTCTTCTCCGGACGCCAGACCGACGGCAAGACGGTGGGTCTGAGCGCGCTCACCGCATCGCTCATGAACGAGGGCACGGAGAACTTCTCTGGAGCCGAGCTCGCGGAAGCCTTCGAAAGCCTGGGAGCCTCGCTCAAGATCCACTCGGACTCGGACAACCTTTACGTAGCGGCCGTCGGGCTCTCTACGCACTTCTCGCGCTTGCTCTCGCTGATGGTGGAGCCGGCCCTCAAGCCGACCTTTCCCGGCGAGGAACTCGACAAGCTGGTGCGCCGCGAGCGCAATCGCCTCTCTCTCAAGGCGGCCAACCCCAACTTCCTGGCGTATCGCACGCTCTACAAAGCGCTCTACGCCAATCATCCCTACGCGAATATCGACGTAGAGACGCGGACGCTCGACAGGCTAAAGCGGCAAGAAGTGGCCCGCTGGCACGACACTTACGTCCGCCCGAACAACGCGACGCTGGTAGTGGCGGGCGCGGTGGACCCTGAGAAGGTCTTCGCGGAGGCAGAAACCGCCTTCGGTGCCTGGGAGCAACGGGCGGTTAAGCCTGTATCTGCGACGCTACCCAAGGCATCTAAGGCGCGGCGAATCCTGCTCGTCGACCGACCGGGCTCCGTGCAGTCGATCATCGCGATCGGCAATCTCGCCCTCAAGCGCAAGGACGAGAATTTCATCCCCCTAGCGGTGGCCAATCAGGTGCTAGGCGGCTCCGCAGCGTCACGTCTCTTTATGGACCTGCGGGAGAAGCGCTCGCTGACCTATGGGGCCTATTCGAGCTTGGGCGAGCGCGTCGATGTGGCCCCCTTCATCGCCTCCGCCGCGGTACGTACTGAAGTTACCGGCGAAGCACTTGAAGGCTTCTTCGAGCACCTGGACCTGATTCGCAACGAGACCGTGCCGCCCGAAGAGCTAGCGGACGCTGCCCGTTACCTGACCGACAAGTTCCCCCTCAAGATCGAGACCGCAGGTCAGCTCGCGGGCCTGGTGGGCGAACTGCGCATCTTCGGCCTCCCCGATGACTACTGGGAACAGTACAACAAGGGCATCCTCGAAGTGGACGCCGTCGCCGCCCAGCGCGCCGCTCAAGCTTACATCAAGCCGGAGACGGCTACCGTCGTGGTGGTCGGCGACGCCGAACGCATCAGCGACGAGGTGCGCCTCCACGGCGATGTCGAAGTGGTCAGCGCCGCCGGCAAGTCCCTAGGTCGCCTCCGCGCTCTCAAAAAGCCACCCGCGCCTCCAGCGCCCGCCGAAGAAGCCCCGGCTGCAGCGGGGGCGCCCATCGAAGAGCCACCAGAGCCCGCCCCCGCCGACGAACCTTCGACGCACTGAGCCGCGACACCGGTTGAGCGATAGCACCCCGGGGACAACACCAACGCTACCAACTGAGGCCCAAGCTATGAACGAAACGCACCAGGGTACATCGACGCAAGATGGTGATGCGGGTCGCCTTCGGGTGCTTGTGGTAGGCGCGGGGGCTGTTGGGGCGGTGCTGGCGGTCAAGCTAAGCGCTGTATGCCACGTTGGGCTGCTGGTGAGGTCACGGCATGTGGCGCGACTGCGCGCTGAGGGCCTGACTATCTCACTTGAGGGAGCGGAGGAGTCTGCGCGTTTCGCTGACATCTTCGGCGACCCTGCGGAGGTGACCCCAGATTTCGATTACCTGCTTTTTGCCGTGAAGGCGCCGGCGCTCAGGGGCGAGCTGCTCAAGCCGCTGGCGGAGCGTGTGCCCAAAGGCTGCGCAGTGTCGATGCTTAATGGTATCGAGTCTGAGGCGGTGCTTGAGCAGTACTTCGGCTCTGAGCGCGTCATTGCTGCGGTGACCTACGTTGACTCGGTGCGTGATGACGCTGAGCGCGTGATGATGGCCGGCTTTATGTCGGCGGACTTGGCGCCATGGTCCGATACGGACAGGCAGCGCCCCACCGTGCTCAAGGGCGTATTTGAAGCGGCGGGGATTCGAACTTCGCTGTCCGAAAATGCCAAGTCCATGCTGTGGCACAAGTTGATGTGGAACGTGCCTTTCAACGGGCTATGCGCTTTGACGGACCTCTGTGTGAGCGATCTCTTGAGCCGCACGAAGCTCCGTGCGGAGGTAGTGGCGTTGATGGAGGAGGTGCTCGCCGTTGGCCTCGCGGAAGGCGTCCCGTTTTCGGGAACGCCCGCCGCGCAGATGATTGAGGCCACCGAGAAGCGTCTTGGTCACGTCATCCCTTCGATGCTCCAAGACGTGCGCTACAAGCGCCCGCTTGAATGGGACGCGCTCCAAGGAGCGCTAGTGCGCGCGGGCAGGCGGTGCGGCGTCCCCACGCCACGTACCGAGCTACTCGCGGCACTGCTTGAGGCGCTCGACCCAGCGTCGGCCAGGCCTGCCAAACTGACGGTCTAAATCACCTTAGGTGTTCGCCCAAGGCTTGCTCCCGACGCAGTCCTACGCGCGCCTTTCACCTAAAGTGTTGCATCTGCCAAGGCAGTGTCCCGAGAGGCCGCACCGCCGCGCCTCTCGGGGCGCTCCTGCCCACGCCCGCTCACCCTTTCGACCGGCTCCCGCTGGAAATAGGCAATAAGTGCTGCTGCATTTGTGTTCCTGTGCGCGCTATGGTCTTTTATTGCGGGCGCGTTCTTCTGCTAAGCCCGTTTCGGACGGCTTCGTCGGCCATTGCTAGCGGTCAACTCCGTGCCTCGCCTGAGTCTCTTAGCTTCGCTCCCGCTCAGGGGAAGCCGGGCCAGCCTTGGTCGGAAGCGGGTTCGGCGCTGCCGAGCCAGGTTTGGGCAAAGACGCACTGGAGACCCGCAAAAATGCCGGCGGGGCGGAAGTTGCCGCTGTCTCCGACGCCGCCGAAAGGGAGCGCGCCGCTCGCGCCCGCGGTCGAGCGGTTCCAGTGTACGAGGCCGCAGCGAAGCTCGGCCGCAAGGTCAGAAAACCTGGCTTCGTCGCCGCCGAAGATGGCGGCCGCGAGACCGTAACGCGAGCGGTTGATGGCCGCGATGGCTTCTTCCACCTCGTCGTAGGGGAAGAGGGTGACGCACGGGCCGAAGAGTTCCACGTCCGTAAACCCGGGGACGTCGGTGTCGCAGCTCCGCGCGCTATACACCGCGGGGGGCACGAAGTAGCCCGTGGCGGCTAGGGGATGCGCCGTGCCCGAAGTGTGGCGGGTGAGTTGAGCATCCGCTTTTGTGATGGCCGCGAGGTAGGTGTTTCGTGTTCCGCGCAGGGCCAGAGGGCCCGCGAAGACGTCGCTGTCGCCGGGGTGGCCTAGCTTGATGGCGCTTGCGACGGTGCAGAGCGTAGCGGCGGCTTCGGGCAAACGCGCGCGGGGGACGTAGACCCGGGAGGTCGCCGTGCAACGCTGGCCGGCGCTGACATAGGCCGCAAATGCGCAGGCGCGGAGGGCGGGGGCGAGTGCGGCGTCGGGCAGCAGGAGCGAGGCGTTTTTGCCGCCAAGCTCGAGGGCGACGAGTCGGCCAGGCGCGAGGTCCAGGCTGCTTCGTTCGATGGCGCGGCCAACCTTGGGCGAGCCCGTGAAGAAGAGGCCATCTACTTCAGGGTTCGCGACGAGTGCCTCGCCGACATCCGCCGCGCCATAGACGAGATTAAAGACGCCAGGAGGAAGGCCCGCGGCGTCCATGCACCGCGCCAGGAGCTGCGCTGTGCGTGGTGCCGCTTCGCTGACCTTCACTACAACGGTGTTGCCCTCGATCATCGCCGGGAGAAACTGCCCGTTGGGTAAGTGAGCGGGAAAGTTGAAGGGCCCGATCACCCCGACGACGCCCAACGGCAGGTAGCGGTAGCCGCCGCTAACCTGCTCGGAGCGCACCGCCTGGGTGAGCGCTGAGCCCGGCCCAATCACGAGCTCCACCTTGCTCGCGACGGCGCGTGCTTCTGTTAATGCGTCCCAGTACGCTTTGCCCACATCCGCTTGAATCGCGCGGGCCAGATCCTCGACATGCGCTGTGACCGCCGCACCGAAGCGCCGCAGGGCAGCGGCACGCTCGTCGCGGGGCGACCGGCGCCAGCCAATCACTGCCTCACGGGCCGCTTCCACCGCGGTAGCGACGGCCGCGGTAGACGTCTCAACGATGACGGGATCTGCGCTTAAGTCCGCGGGGTCCTCCCGGTGCACTGCGCCATCGGGCGACGACGGCGCCACAAAGTTGCCGCCGATGTAGTTGAGGCCGATGTCGCTGAAAGAGGATGTTTTGGCCATGAGACCACAATAGTACGCAGCTCCCCTCGCTGGGTACCCGCAAGTGCGACCACCTCTGCCAGAGGCCGCGTGTCGCCGTTCTGTCGCCTTTCCCAGCGTCGGGGCATTCCCCCTGGTCCCGCCTATCGCGAGCCCTTCGAATCGACCCGTAGCCTCCTGCGTACCGTGAGACGCTTCGATCCATGTACTCCCGGTGCCTGTTGCGCCTCCGAGTGCCGGGCATGCCTTGACGCTTTGCCCGGAGCGGCGCTTTTCGGGCTGCGGTGCTAGGCTGTCGCGGCCATGGCGACTCTGAGTGTCCGGAAAGACCGCCTCACGCAGCTTCCGCAAGACTTCCATTTTGCGCCGGAGCAAGCCTGGGTCGACGACGCATTGTCGGCGGGTCACGTCAAGGTGGACCCGGCGGTCGCGCCTTCGATCAGCGCATCGCTGGTCCGCGACGCGCAGCATGTCCGCGGCAAGGTGCACATCCGGTTGCGCCTCTCTGGGCACTGTGCGTTCTGCGATGAACCGCTGAGTATTGACCTCGACTTCGAGCGCCCGGGTCGCTGGATGGACGCCGCCGAGATCGATGATGAGTCGCCGGACTTCGCCGAAGTCTGGGCGTTTGAGGAACACAGCGTGACGCTAGATGATTTCTTCCGCGAGGAGGTGCTCCTAGCTTTGCCGGTCCAGCTCAGTTGCAACTTCTCCGAGGATGGCGTACGCCTCGTGCCCGCGGAAGCGGGCTGTGCGAGCCCTGATGAAGAGCTGCCGCCCGAGGGACGCGTGGTGGCCAGTGCGGCACCCGCCGACGGCGCCTGGTCTGCGCTGGCAGCGGCGCTGGGTCCCCTCGGCAGCCTCGGTGCTGCAGGTGAGGGTCAGGCGGTGCCGAGTAGGGACGCCCCCGGGACCGACGAAGCGAGCGCGGAAGATGACGAAGGTGGCGACGATGGCCGCGAAGACGATGGCCGCGAAGACGATGGGCGTGAGGCGTCAGGTAAAGTGCTGAACTAGACGCCCGGCGCAAGTGGCATCGGCAAGTCGGGAATATGGCAGACAAGCGGGCCGAAGTTTTTGTGAGCTGATGGCTGGTGGGTGTGAGAAGGGGGCGTCGCCGAGCGGTGAGCCCCCCTAAGTTGCGGAGAAGATTGTGGCAGTCCCAAAGAGAAGAACTACCCGTGCGAAGCGGGATATGCGCCGTGCCCATCACGACAAGATGGAGCTTCCGACGCTCGACACCTGCTTGAACTGCGGCGCAGTTAAGTTGCGCCACCGCGTTTGCGGTGCCTGCGGCTTCTATCGCGGACGCAAGCTCATCGCGGTGAAGGGTGATGCAGGGTTAGGAGATGCAGGGTTAGACGGTGCGGGCCTAGCGGCTGCAGAAGACGCCAGCCCCGCAGGCAGCGAGGCCTGAAGCCAGGCCGCCCAATCCGGGCCTCCTCGGAGAGACGACGACTCCGCTGAGTCTCACGCCCTTACAGTCCGGCGGCGAACGCCCGACCGAAAGAGCGGACCAAAAGGGCCCACTTAGCCGCACCTGAGCTGACGGTTTGCCAGAAGCTGACAGGTTGCCGGAAGCTAGTAGGGCACCAAGGGGCGTCGCGGGAAAGGTGTGACCTCATGGTAGCTGCACAAGTCATCGGGGTAGGGTCCTACGCGCCTGAGCGTCGCTTGGACAATGCCGAGTTGTCGCGCACCGTCGAAACGTCGGACGCATGGATCCGCGAGCGCACGGGCATCGGCGAGCGGCGCATCGCGGCGCCCGACGAAGCAGCCAGCGATCTAGCCACCGCCGCCGCGAAGCGTGCGCTCGCGGTCGCAGGTCTGCAGCCTAACGATATCGATATGGTCATGGTGGCGACCGTGACGGGAGATCGGCCGCTGCCTGCCACTGCGGCGATCGTTCAGCGCAAACTGGGCATCACCAACCGCTGCGGCGCCTTTGACCTCGCTGCGGCCTGCGCCGGTTTTGTCTACGGCCTCGGTTTAGGCAACGCCCTTATCGGCCAGGGTCAGTGTCGCCACGTGCTGGTGATCGGCGTTGAGGTGCTCTCACGTTTCGTCAACTGGGAGGATCGCACAACCTGTGTCCTTTTCGGCGACGGCGCTGGCGCGGTGGTGCTGGGTCCCGGCGCGGCGGAAGCGCCCGCTGGCATCGATGGTGTCCATCTGCATTGCCAGGGCTCGATGAGCCATCTGCTAACCATCCCCGCTGGAGGAAGCGAAAAGCCTGCCTCTGGAGCGTCGCTCGCGGAGCGCGAGCACTACGTCCGGATGGAAGGCCAGGACGTCTTTCGGGTCGCGGTGAAGGAGCTTGCAAGCGCGTGTTTGTCTGCCATAGACGCGCTGCAAATGACAACGTCCGACGTTGACTGGGTGGTGGCGCACCAGGCCAACGAGCGCATCCTCGAAGCGGTTGCGCAGCGCTCCGGCATTCCCTTCGAGCGGTTTTTTCGGAACATTGCGCGGTATGGCAACACATCCAGCGCATCGATTCCGTTAGCACTCGACGAGGCGTATCGGAGCGGAAGCCTGGAACCCGGATCGAAACTAGTGCTCTGTGCACTAGGCGCAGGAATCGCGTGGGGAAGTTGTGTGCTGCGGTGGCAGCTACCGAAGCCCACCCCGCAGCCCACACGGCAGCGTGGTGAGAGCCCATCCGAATCCGTGGCTTAGGCGCCGTTGGGGTCTCGGGCGTACCGCAAACAAGATGAGAACGAGGCAGCTCGGAATGTTTAGATTAGACGGAAAAATCGCACTTGTAACCGGCGGCTCTCGAGGGCTCGGTCGGGCTATTTCGGTGGCACTTGGGAGCGCCGGTGCCCACGTCATCGTGAACTACCGTGCCGGGGAAGCGGCGGCGCAGGAAACGGCCAACGTCATTCGTGCCGCTGGCGGGCAGGCTGACATTGTCCAGTTCGACGTAGCGGACGCCGCCGCGATCGACGCATCGATCAGCGCGCTGCTCAAAACACACGGAGCTATCGACATCGCCGTCAATAACGCTGGGGTGGCGCGCGATCAGCTGTTGATGCGCGTCAACCAAGCAGAGTTCGACGAGAGCATGGCGGTGAACCTTGGCGGTGCCCTCTGGGTGAGCAAAGCGGTGATACGTGCCATGATGCGCAAAAAGAGCGGCCGTATCATCAACCTCGCAAGCGTCATCGGCGAGTCGGGCAACGTAGGCCAAGCGGTCTACAGCGCGACGAAGGCCGGTCTCATCGGGATGACCAAGAGTCTTGCACGGGAATACGCTTCCCGCGGCATCACAGTGAATGCTATCGCGCCGGGCTACATTGAAACCGATATGACGGCGGAGCTGCCAGAGGCGGCACGCCAGGCGGTGATCCAGTCGACGCCGCTCGGTCGCGTGGGACGCCCGGAAGAGGTCGCGAGCGCTGCCCTGTATTTGGCGAGCGAAGAGGCCGGCTACGTGACGGGTCAGGTATTGAGGGTTAACGGCGGCATGTATATGTAACGTGCCGGATTGTGCTGTGCTAAACATCGCGCTCCGGCGCTTGTGGAGGAAGTAGATGGATATCGCGAACAAAGTTACAGAGATCGTGTCGCAGCAGCTCGACGTCGATAAAGCCAATGTTTCTGAGGGCTCATCGTTTATCGACGACCTGGGTGCTGACTCGCTCGCGATCGTCGAGCTTGTGTTGGCTTTCGAGGAGCAGTTCGAAATCGACATTCCCGACGAAGACACCGAAAAGATTCGCACCGTGGGCGACGCAGTGAAATACATCACTGCAGCGAAAGCAGCCTAGTGTTCGCAGGTAGGCCGGCTCGGTTTCGAGCCGGCCTACCTGCCTCTGCCGCGGAACCGAGCGTGGAGCGTGAGACTCGGTGGCCCCGTACAGGGTCGATGCGGCAGCTCGCGGTTTCGTTGAGCGCCCCTGGAGAGAGTTCATGCGACGCGTAGTGGTAACAGGTTTGGGCGCGGTGACGCCCTGCGGCGTTTCGGTCGATGAAACGTGGTCGAACGTTGTCGCGGGACGCAGCGGTATCGGAACGATCACCGGCTTCGATGCGGAGAACTTCGCTTCGCGGATCGGTGGCGAGTGTACCGGCTTTGACGCCGAGAAGTACATCGAGAAAAAGCGGCTGCGTGAAGGCGCGCGCTTTGTACACCTTGCGATTGCTGCTGCGGACGAAGCTGTGAACGCGGCGGGGCTGGCTGATGCGCCCGTCGATAAAGACCGCGTCGGCACGTATATCGGCGTGGGCATGTGCGGCCTCGAACTCCTCGAAGCGACTGCCAACACGCTTTTCACGAAGGGGCCGCGGCGCATCACGCCCTACTTCATTCCTTCGGTCATCGCGAACATGGCGCCCGGCCAGGTATCGATGCGCTTCGGCTTTCGCGGTCCGAATTTCACCACCACGAGCGCCTGTTCATCCGGCGCTCACGCCATCGGTGAGGCCTACCGCGCGATAGCGCGCGGCGAGGTCGATGCGGCGGTGGCGGGAGGCAGCGAAGCCGCGGTCACCGGTCTCGGCGTAGGCGGTTTCGCAGCCATGAAGGCGCTGTCGACGCGCAATGACGCCCCCGAACTCGCTTCGCGTCCCTTCGACCGCGGCCGTGATGGCTTCGTGATTGCCGAAGGCGCGGGTCTGATGATTCTTGAGTCGCTAGACGCTGCCAAGCAGCGCGGCGCTAAGATTCTCGGTGAAGTGGTTGGCTACGGTGCCACTTCTGATGCCTACCACTTAACCCAACCCGCTCCTGAAGGAGAGGGTGCAGCACGCGCCATGCGGCAGGCGCTAGCCGATGGCAAGCTTAACGCATCGGACGTCGACTACGTTAACGCGCACGCGACGTCGACGCCGACCGGCGACATTCAAGAGCTCGCAGCTATGCGCTCGGTTTTCGGATCGCGGGTGGCTGAGGGCCTCGTAGTCTCGAGCACGAAGAGCATGATGGGGCATCTCCTGGGCGCTGCGGGTGGTGTGGAAGCGGTGCTCACGCTGCTCGCGCTGCGAGACGGCGTCGCACCTCCAACGATTAACCTGGACGACCCGGAAGAGAGCGCGAAGGGCTTCAATCTTGTGCCGAACAAAGCGCAAGAGCATGGGTTCAAGGTGGGCATGTCAAACTCCTTCGGGTTCGGTGGCACCAACGCGACCCTCATCGTGAAACGCTTCGATGCGTAGCCTGACGGGCCGCAGCTTGTCTGACGTTTGTGGCGGCTCAGAACACCGCGGGTGGCGTTCACGATGGAACCGCTTCGGTGCGTCCCGAAATATAGGTCGGTTCGTTAAGCGGGCTGATTGGAGTGCTCAGGCATGTTGACGCGATGCATTCTAGGCATGGATCACGGTGGCCTCGCGCTACGCTCTGTACTTGTTGAGACGCTTGGTAGTCTTGGCGTGGAACTTGAGGACTTTGGGGTGCACGGGCCGGAGTCCGTCGACTACCCGGATTACGCGCACCGTGTGGCGGAGCGCGTGGCAGCCGCTTGGGCTTCGGCAGAGCAGCGCGTGTTCGGCTTGCTGGTATGTGGCAGCGGCCAAGGCATGGCGATGACGGCGAATCGTCATCGCGGCGTACGCGCTGCCCTTTGCGAGCACGCCTTAGCGGCCGAACTCGCTCGCTCGCACAATAACGCCAACGTGCTCTGCCTCGGTGCGCGGCTCATCGGCGCTGGCCCCGCGGAAAGCGCACTAACTGCCTTCGTTAAGACGGCCTACGCCGGCGGCAGACACGACCGCCGCGTAGCCGCTATCGATGCGTCATAAGTCGGTGAGGCGCTAGGTCGAGCTTAGATCGAGCGGCGGCCGGGGCTCTGTGAGCGTGGTGGGCGAAGCGCGTCCCAAGCGGCCTGGGGGTGCGGCCTCTCCGGGGGACCGGGCACGCTGGCGTGCCCTTTGGCGCCCCCCATATTTTGGCCCTGCGCTTTGCGCAGAACCCAAATATGGGGTCCCCCCAGGAACCCCCTCCGAGGCCGCACCCCCAGGCCGCTTGGGACACTGCCTTGGTAAGTGCAAGATTGTGTAACGGAGGCGAATGCAGGACTGCGTTAAAGCCAAACGCTAGTCGAAGCGACCTAGGTAACCGCGGGATGGGGCGCTCCAGGTCTCGACGGAGCCGTTGAATGCCACGCCTCTAGAAAGCGGGGCCGCCGCACAGGCCACGGCGGCATGGGAGGGTGCTTGGACACTCTTTAGAGGTTTCGCAGCGAATGGTGCAGTGGTTGGTGAAGCCGTTGACCGTGGAACAGACGCCGTCATCAAGTGTTGAGACACCGCATTCCGGGTGTGTGCCGCCGGAGCAAGCGCGGTCGTCCAGGAGGGCTTGCAGGCTTTCACAGGTGGTTGTTTCCTCGTTGATGCCGCAGTAGAGCGTTGCAGGCGCCCCGGCCGTCGTCGTGCGAGAGATGAGGACGCCGTAGGGCCGCTCGCAGCCTTCAGCGGCCGCCTTGAGACAGTATCCCGTCTGGCGGGATTGGCCTTGGAAGGTCATCGGCACGCAGCGATGGTCCACCGTGCAGTCTTCGTCCCGGACGCAGCGACTACAGGCCGACTGCGACGAAGGAGCGATGGTGGCGCATGTGCGCGTCGTTTCATCGCACAGGCCGCTGGCGCAAACGTCGGCGCCAGAAGCACCGTCGCATTCGACGCACGTGCCCGCGGAGCAGACACCGAGCCCTGGCAGGTGCGCGCACTCTGCGTTGCGTACGCAAGGCACGCAGGCGCCGGACTCCGCGCTACAGCGGCTAGCGTCAGGCTCGCCGCACTCGGCATCGAGAGCGCAGGCACGGCAGGCTCGCGAGGTGTTGTCGCAAATGGGTGTGGCTCCGGTGCAGGCGTCGGCACACAGCGTCTTGTCCTCACCCAGATCGAGGTCGCCCTCGGCACCTACACAGCGGCCATCGGACGCCACCGACTGCCCTTCAGGACAGCCGCTGCCGGAGCAGGCCCCGTCGATAGAACCGAGCGCGAGCAGGATGACGATGAGAAGGGTGATTTGTATGAAACGCGGCATGGTGAACTCTCCGGTCTAGGGCGGATGCGTCAGGGCGAGGGCCTTCGTCTCGATGGCTCTGCTGTTAACGGCAGGCGCTCACGTTCGAGAGCGCAAGCCGAGTTGGCTCCGGTTCCGCTCTCTAGGCGGTCGCGGGGGACCTGGGAGGTTGTCGCGCATCGCCGCCGTCAGTGGCAAGAAAGCGACGTAATCGATGCGCTGGGGCGCGCGCGGGAGACTTTGTGGTAACCTCAGGTCATGAGGCTGCGCGCGGCGCCTCGCTAGCTTAGGGTAACTCGTTACGATGGTGCGTTCTTTCATTCTGCTGCTTGCCCTGCTCTCGAGCTGCGTGGGCGGTGACTGCCCGGAAGGTTTCGGGCGGCAGAATAACTTCTGCCTGGAGAACGCCGGGCTGCCGGTTCCGCCGGCCCCGCCCAATCCGGATGACCCCGACGCACCCGCACCGCCGGCCTGCAATCCGCCCTGTGGCGCTGAGTTGCCCTTTTGCGACGAGCCGCGCGCGACCTGCGTCGAGTGCCTCGCGACCGAGCACTGCGCCGAAGACGAGCGCTGCGACACCTTCCGCGGCGTTTGCTTCCGGGCGCCAGCGCTCAGCCCATCGCTCCAGGCCTGTCCCGCCCCGGATGAAGACGGCGCGTGTCCCTTCGGGAGCTACCTCATCGATGAATACGACGGCGTCACGCCCGAGACCCCGCTCTGCCTAACCATCGCGGAAGCCGACGGTACCTGCATCGATGGCGGCGTCTTCTCCCGTCCCGTCGCCGGCGTCGCCCAAGTCCGCCCCGACTCCGAAATCTCAGCCATCGTATGCGCCCCCCTCTTCGGCACCTGCGAAGCCCTCACCGCCTTCGGCGAAGAGTGCAATCCCGACGCTTCGTCTCCTTGTGGACCATTCGACCAAATGCGGTGTGAGCGGTTTGCAACGGATGCGCTTTTTTGTGCTTACCCGTGTTCGCAGGACACAGAGTGCATTGCACCGTTCGTTTGTCTTGCGAGCACGCTTCCCGAGAGCGGCGGGCAAACGTTGTGTGCTGACCCGGATTGGTAAAGTGTGACAGGCCGCATGAGTTCGCACATGGCCCATCGCGCGCCAGAAGCAGGTTTCAACCGCCACTCACCTACGCGCGCGACTTTATGGCGATTGTCCTTCCTGTTGTGCTGGCCATGCACGCTGGCTTGCCGCGCTCAACGTGAAGCGCCAACATTCGTTTGGGGTGTGTAGCGCGTCCGTGCGCGTCGACGTCACGGCCGACCGCTGCGGTCGAAGTTACAAGCGATTATCAGAGGAGTGTATCTTCGGGACTAACCGGGGCGTGCGTTACTCGATCGCGCAACCCTCAAATGCACCGCAAAAGGACGGAGGGCGGATGGATTGGCAGGCGCGCACAGGCCGCCGCGTTTCGAAGAGCCTGGCTGAAAAAGCCACCCGACTAGCCGAGCAGCCTTCGTTCGTAGGACTCCCGTTCGCCAAAACCAAACAAGTGCCGTGTGATCCTTCGCCATCTTCAACACCCTGTACACAGACTTCAGCAGGCTCGCACTGGGCGTCGGCGACGCAGGCGCGACACGCGGAGCGCAGAGGGGGGGTCATGGAGGCGTAGGGCTTACAGGTGGTGCAGGTGAGGGTCTGCGCGTTGCAGACATTGCCGCCGCAGGTGTCGGGGCGGTTGGGGACGCAGGCGAGGCACTGGCCGGAGGTGGGGACGCCCGAGCGGGTGTCGCAGAAGGGGGTGTCGGCGCTGCCGCTGCAGTCGCCGTCGTAGCGGCAGCCTATGCAGTGGCTTGTGCGGGTGTCACACACCGGGGTGCTGGGGTCGGCGCTGCAGTCGTCTTGGGTTACGCAGCCGACACAGCGACCCAACGCAACTGAGTACACAGGGGTGGCGGACTCGGGATCACAGGACTCGCTGGTAACGGGCTCGTCTACCTTTAGGTCAACTGCTGGAGGCGGGGGCGCGGTCCCGGGGCCGACGAGACCTTTGCCGTCGGTCAAGTCAGAGGTGGAGCCGTTAGCCGGCAACGGGAGGCAGCCGTTGGTGCCGGGTTGTTCGACGAAGCCTTCGGGGCAGGCCTCCGCGCACGCTCCAAGGCCTCCGGCAAGCAACGCGCTCGCAGCGCCAACAAGCCAAAACGATCGCAAATCAGTTAGTCGCCCATCATTGGCAAGAAGCAAATGCGAGTTACTACGCGAAAAACGCGCACAAAAACCCGGTGCAGCGAAACCGCGGACGAGATTGTCTCGTCGAAACCTTAAATCCATTTGCATCCCCCGCTGAGGCGACTACCCTTCGCGATCCCAGTCAACGCTTGACAGGTAGCGACTCCGCCGTCAACGTCGATGGCGTGTGCAAATAGTGCACCGATGCACACTAACATTTCAAGATCACTCAACTTGGGTGGTCGATTAAAAATGTTAGTGCTCTACAAATAACCGACTTTTCCCCACCTGTAGGCAGATCGCGGGAGGGGCGTTCGCGCTCGGCCTGATGGTACTTCGGTGCCAGGTTCCTGTACGCCGAGAGTCGCTCGAATGAGATGCGTTCGCCGGACGCGGAACGCCTGTAGAAGCGGGAAAGGGTCGATGGGGCGCGGGGGCGTCGTTGGATGGCCTCTCAGCTTCTCACGCGCTGCTGAACCGCGCGTGGGCGCGTGGCCGTGCGGGAGGGCATGCCGTACCTCGGGCGACTGCCGCTAACGTAATCAGAGCTCGCCCGCCGTCCGCGTGTGGGATGGGGGGCACCTTTCAGTCCCGCGCCTGTCTTAGGCCAAAGGATAGCTGGGCTGTTGGGCGTCCCCGCGTACCTCATGCGCTGGGCACGTTTTTCGACGCGATGAGCACACGAGGATTGCGATGCGGTCTGCCGCACGGGGTCTGCTCATGACGCGCTCGAGCGGCGGGCAGTGGGGGCGCTAGAAGTCACAGACGGGAATCAGAGACGACGTTGGCGCGTCCGGAAGGGTTATCGGTTGCTCTCGGCAGGGCGCTTGGCCGAAGCAGGTGGCGGCGTCACCATTGCACGGCGTTGTGCACGCGAAAGCACCCTGGGTATAGGGCGCGCAGTAGGCATCTAGAATGCCCTCTACGCCGCAGAGGGTGTGGTCGGGCGTGCCTGTCGGCGCGCAATCATCGAAGCGGCGCGGGCTCACTAGCGCCTCGCAGGTCGTTCGGTGATCTGGGGCACAAACGCTTACTGTGGTACCTTCGACGGTGAACACGTCGGTGCTGTTGAAGTAGTTGGCGAGGTTGCGCGAGCGCTGAAAGATGTAGGGCGCTTTGAGGCGACAATCACCGAGGGGCCGCTCTGTTGTGCGGGTTGCGCTGACGTTCCACAGGCAGAAGGTGCCGAGTACGTCGCCGTCGTCACCGGGAGCGCCGCCCGGGTTCCACTGCATCGTCACGCAAGATTGGCCCTCCTGGCACTGGGCAGAGGCCACGCAAGGCTCGCATGCGCGGGCACTTCCGCGACGCAGCTCACCGCACGTTCGGGTCTCGAGGTCGCAAATGCGCGTGCCGCAGGTATCGTGCTGCGTCGCGGTGCACGCCACGCAGACGCCGTCGCTGAGGTCGCATACTGGCTTGCCTGCGATGTTCTCGCAGTGACTGTCGCTTGTGCAGCTTGCGCAGCTGAAGGTCTCGGGGTTGCAGCGGGCCTGCTCGGCGCGGTTGCAATCGAGGTGGCTCAAACAAGCTACGCACGTCCCGCTCTCGGCTTCGCAGAATGGGCGATTGGGGCTACTGCAGGTACCGCAGGCTGCCTTGTCTCCGCCAGGCGCTTCAGGGTCCGGCGTGGCGGTTTCTTCGCACGTGGTGTCGCCGGGTTCGCAGGGTGCGGCGGGGTCGTTTCCAGAGCATCCGGCATGCGTCAGGAGCAGAGCTCCGAGCACCAGCGCGCTGCCCAATGAGCCGCCCTGGGCCAGGTAGCTGAGTAGAGAGCTGCTCACCCGTGCCGTTCCGAAGCCTGCCTCAGCCCGAGGCTCCGTCGCTAGAATCCGGCATTGTTTGTGGTTTCGGCCACAGCTACGCGCACCCAAAAGTCCCAAGAGCATGACGTCGTTGTGGCATACCAACGCTTCACGCTCAAGTTTTTGTGCTGTTGGCGCTTTCTGTTGTGTTGCCTTGACTTTAGCCCAGCTCAAGTTTTCGAGAAACAGCGCTGGTTTCTCAGATCATTCATGAGTGCTAGCGGTGCGTAGAGAGTAACTAGGCTTTCCTGGAACTAGGCGTTCGAAGAGTGCGGCACTGTGGGCGGGCACGGCGCGCGTCAGATCCGCACGGGCGAAGTCGTCGGCCACCTGGTCCGCGTAGGGGCGCTGCCAGGTGGTGAGGATGGGCGCGAAGGCATTGGGGCTGATGTCTGCGTCTACCCAGGGCCCTTCGGCGAAGGACTGGGGCACATCGCCAAGGTTGACACAGGCGATGATTTGGTAGGGCGCAAGCCCCTTCCTTTGGTCGCTGACTGCGACCAAACGCGCACTCTCTTCGCAGACGTACGCTCGCGTGAGCTTCGGTGCCCGACGGCGCAGGTCCAGTAGCGCCCGGGTGAAGAATAGTTTGTTGGCGCCGCGGGCGACATTCAGGTCGTCCCACGGCAGCTTGCTGTCGAGAAAGGTTTGCTCCGCCTGCGGGTCAGGGCTTGTGCCTTTCCAGGCGAATGCAGCGAACTCGCGGGCGCGGCCTTCGCGTACCGCTTGCGCGAGCTCGGCGCCGCTGTGGTCGGTGAAGTAGAGAAAGGGTGAACTGGCGTCGAACTCCTCGCCCATGAAGAGCATCGGCATCTGCTCGGTGAAGTAGAGCAAAGCTGTCAGGGCGTAGTGCGCTTGCTCGTCGCAGAGCGCATGCAGTCGTTCGCCGTAGCAGCGGTTGCCCGTCTGGTCGTGATTCTGCAGGCACAG
>SLEO01000195.1 GCA_007124745.1 Myxococcales bacterium | reverse complement strand
GGGACGAAAGCCGCGGGGAAATGGGCCTTCCGTGCGCGGACCCACCCACCCCACCATACTTACTCCAGGCCCATTTCCCCGCGGCTTTCTGCGTCTCGAGTTCATGAGGGGATCGCTCAGGCTTCGACCAGCAGAGTGGGATTTACTCACGAGAACCCGGGGGCATTAAATGCCCCCCCTGAACGGGTACGCTGCGGTGAGGCCTCGCTAAAGCGCCGGGCGCCTGGGGGGCGCAACTCGCTTGGCCGTAGTGGCGGACGGTGCACCGCAGTAACCGCGCTGCTAACACACCCGCCATGCCGAACGTCTCCCGTACCCGCGCAACCCTGGCGTTGGCGATTGTTGCCGCCGTCGTCTTCTCAGCCTGTACGGGGAGACACAAGACCGAACACGTTGAGGAGGTATGGCTGATTGGCAGCGACCAGCCCGAAATCTCCGATGCCTTAGAGGTCTCAGACATCGATGGGCCCGCAGGCTTTGGCTTCCAGCGTGTCGCGCAGGCACTGGCGGAGGACCCTCTAGTGAAGGGCGTGTTGCTTCGCTTCGACGCTTGGGGGGCACCGCCTGGCACTGCCAGCAGGCTTAAGGATGGCATCGCCTCGTTGCGCGCCCGTAAGCTCGCCGTGCATTGTCACCTGCTGTCCGCGGATATGGAGGCCTACCTGGCGGCGGCGGAAAGCTGCGACCGCATCACGATGATCGCCGCGGGCGAACTCGACACGCGAGGGGTTGCGTTCGAGTGGTTCCACATCCGAGGGCTCCTCGACACCCTGGGCATCGTGCCCGAGATTATCCAAGTAGGTGACCGCAAAGGCGCCGCGGACCCTTTCACCCGCAAAACACCGCGCGCAGAAGTGCAAGCGGGACTCACTTCCCTAGCCGCCGCCGAACTCGACCTCTGGGCAACTAGCGTGGCCAAAGCACGCAAAGTGGAGGTCGCGGTGGTGCGTCGCGCCGTTGAAGGCGCGCCGATTGACGCGGACAGCGCAAAGTCACTGGGGCTTGTCGACGCCGTCGAGAGCCTAGCGACCGCGCGCGAGGCCTTGATGAATGCGACGGGGGTGACGCACTTCGAGTCACCCGCGACCCGCAAACGGATGAGCCTAGACTTCGGCCAGCTCTTTGCGTTGCTTACATCCGGTGAAAGCGACGCCCATCCTCCCGGCGCGTATATTGCGCTGGTACCCGTCCAAGGCATGATCGGCGCGTTCCAGGGTGCGCAAGCGAGTGATGAGCGGCTTATAGAAACACTTCATGAAGTTAGCCGTGACACTGAGTGTGCGGCCGTAGTCGTCAGCATGGATTCGCCCGGCGGTTCAGCGCGTCTGAGCGACCGATTGTTCCTGGCGCTCAAGGCGGTCAGGGCGCGCAAACCCGTGGTGGTTCACATCGACACCATGGCTGCGAGCGGCGGCTACTACATCGCGGCAGCGGGTACGGAAATCATCGCGCATCCGGCAGCGCTCGTGGGCTCGATCGGTGTTGTGGGAGGCAAACCGAACCTTGCACCGCTGCTCGACCGCCTTGGCATCGGCATTGCCAGCGCAGATGCGGGCGCGCACGCGGGCATGCAAAGCATCGCGCGCGGCTTCAACGCAAGCGAAACCGCGCGCGTTGCCGCCCTCATGCAGCAAACCCATGCGCGCTTCGTGCAACGCATCGTCGACGGCCGAGGACTCGCACCGGAAGCGGTGCGTCCCTATGCGGACGGACGCTTAATGTCCGCCGAGGAGGCTGTTGGCGCGAAGCTTATCGATAGCCTTGGCACACTTGGCCAAGCAGTAGAGCGGGCGCAACTCCTCGCAGAGGTGACGGACAGCCTTCCGGTGCGTATCTGTCCTCGGCCGCCCTCCGGGATTGAACGGCTCTCGGAATCGCTCGGGTCAGTGGCACTTAGCGACAGTGACGCGCTGACTCGCTTCGCCGGAGTGCGCCAGGCGCTTTCGGCAAGCATGCAGCCTCGAACGCGTACGTTTGCTTCTCCCTTGCGGAGCGCGCTCGTCCTTGGCGAGCTGCTCGAGCGCGAGCGAGTCCTCGCCATCGGACCTGGCTGGCCCCGCTATTCTACGCTGCGGTAGAGCAGGCACAGCTGGCAGGGTAGCCGTTGCGGTGCTCGCGAGCTCGGTGTGGCGACGCCCGAAACGCAAGCGATAGCGCGCACCTCAGAAATTGGGGTCGGCTGCTGTCGGCGACTGGCCGGTATCGTCAAGCGCTGGCACCGGGTTTTGCTGAAGCGTTAGTGGGCTTGGCTGCTCAGGGCCATCGTGCGGTCTGGCGGTGGCCCCTAGCGGTGCATCTTTCTCCCCAAGCACGCGGTAGATAGCAACGCGGTCTTTCTTACCCTTCACGAAGGTGGCGGGAAGCATTTCGATGACGAAGTCATCTTTGACGCGCAGGTAGGTGTCCTCACTGATGAGAATCTGCCCGGGTTCCGCTAGAGCGCACAGCCGGGCCCCCGTGTTAACTACATCGCCGATCACGGTGTATTCCAGCGTTTTTGAGCTACCTAAGTAGCCTGCGACCACCTCGCCGGAAGTGATGCCCGCTCCGATGGTCAGCGGGTCTTGGCCTGCGGCCTTGCGGCGCTCATTGAAGGCTTCAAGCGCCGACCACATTTCAAGCGCCGTGCGAATCGCGCGCTGGGGGTCATCGGCATGTCCGACGGGCGCACCGTAGAGCGCCATGATTTCATCGCCGACAAACTTATCTAGAGTGCCCTCGTGCTTGAAGATGATCTCCACCATCAGCTCGAAGTACTCGTTCAGCATATCGACGATATCTTGGGGCGAACGCGCTTCGCTCATCGCCGTAAAGCCCCGAATATCGGTGAAGAGAATGGTGGTGTCGCGCAGCTCGCCGCCCTTCGCTATCTCCACCTTGCCGTCGAGGACCTGCTCAACGATGGCGGGCGAGAGTAAGCGCTGGAAGCGTTCGCGGGTCACGGCTTCGCGCTCAACCGCTTCGGCGTAGAGTGAGTTTTGCAGCATGATCGCTGCTTGGCTCGCCATGGATTGAAAGAGCTGGAGGTCTTTCTCGTTGAAGGCGTTGGTCGCGATTTGCGAGTCGACGACCATCAAGCCGAAGACGCTGTCGCTGTAGATAAGGGGCACGGCCATCGTCGACCGAATGCCCTGCATGATGATGGATCGCGCCGACTGAAAGCGCGCATCCACGGAAGCGTCGGAGGAGAGGACAGCCGCCCGGTCCTTGAGAACCTCGTTTATCAGCGTCGAAGAGAGCGATATTTCCGCCACGTCGCGGGCGTCACGCGTCCGAACACAGCGCGTTTGCAGCACTTGGTCGCTGTCGTAGAGCAAGACCACACCGCGGTCTGCCGGCAAAAGCTGGAAGGCGTAGTCCAGCATCTTCGCCAGCAACTTGTCGACCTCAAGCTCCGCACCGATGGCCCGGGTCACTTCGTAGGCAGCGCGCAAGCGTTCGTAGTCTCGACGCACCGCCAAGTTGTCCTCGATCTGACGTTCCGGGACGAACTCGAGCTGCTGCCGAGTCTCGAGCTTCTTCTGAATCAGGCTCTCGACGCCTTCCTGGTTGATGGCAACTCGGGAGGGCAGAGGCAAAGGCACGACGGAAGGCTGCGTAGCCTTTAGGGACTCGGTGCCATCATTAAAGATAAGCTTTGTCGCGCCCAGCGTAATTTCGTCGCCATTGACGAGGGTTTTTCGGGTGACTTTCTGGCCGTTGATGAACGTACCGTTGAGCGAGCCTAAGTCCTTGAGAATATAGGACTCGCCCTCTTTATCGATATGGCAGTGCTCTTTGGAAACGATCCGGTCGAGCACCTGCACGGTGTTGTTGGGCCGACGCCCTACCGTGTTGTGCTCGACAAGCGGTATGTCCTGACGACCTTCCGGACTAATGAGCGTAATAATAGCCATGAGTCGCAAGCTTCAAGCTGAGGCTAAACCAAACGCGGGGAGGAGCAAAGTACTCCCCCCATACGCGCTAGCCTCACGCGTCTGATAGCCAATCTACCATTGCCTCGGCGTCGAGCGCCAGACCCGACTCGATGCGCATCACGTTCGTCAAGTCCGTCAGTTCGATCTCGCATTCGCGCCACTGCCTCGTGCGCATCGGGTTCACAAACGAATCATTGCATGTATACTGCTATCATGCACCCAGAACGCAAAACCAAGCGCTGGTTGGCCACGCTGTGGGTAGTCTCAGCGCCCATCGCGGGTGCTTGCGGCTACATTGGCTACGAGATCGTTGACCGAGAAGTGGAAACCACGGCGGGCTCCGCGTCGTCCCCCACGGCGGCGTGCGACAGCAGTGACGCATCTTGTTCTAGTGAACCCTGTGCGGGCGCCGACTGCCCAAGCGAAGGATCATGCGATGACGGGGTTCGAAATGGCGACGAAACGGACGCCGACTGCGGCGGAAGCCTCTGTCGGCCCTGCGGTCTCGCGCACGGGTGCATTGACGCAGCGGATTGTCACTCGGGCCGCTGCAACGCGGGTCTTTGCGAGGAAGCCGCATTGGTAGCCTTCGATCTCACCCGACACTCGAACGGGCTAGTCCTTGATAGCGGCTACGGGGGGCTCGGCTACGTCCTCACCGCCAATGTCCCCGGATTAGTTATCTTCGCTGATGACGGGGTCACCGTTGCCAACGAGGGGTTTCTGCGGTCGACAACTAACATGGATGATTTGCGCGCGGCTCTCGTGGCCAGCGGCGCGTTTACAGTAGAGACCTGGCTGACGCCTGCTCAGCGCGAGGTTGACGATGCAGAAGCCCGAATGGTGACACTGACCATGCCCTCGCCCCATATTGCTTTTGCGCTGCTACACGGCACCAGCGGCACGCTATGTGACGGCGAAAACCACTGCATCCACGGTAGGGTCCGCCGCGCCAGCGACCCTCAAGGCCTGTCTGAAATACTCGACCGCAGGGGCTTCGAGCGCATCGCTTTGACCCACATCTTGCTCATCAGGCACGCTGACGGTCGCGAATCCATCTTCGTGAATGGTGACCACCGCGTGACCGAGGAAAAAGGAGGCTCCCTCGACACGTGGCCGAGCGACCTAGAGTTGCGCCTCGGCCAAGCCGGCCAAGGGAGTCGCGCCTGGGCAGGAACCTTCCGCTACGTCGCTCTACACGACCGCGCC
>SLEO01000369.1 GCA_007124745.1 Myxococcales bacterium | reverse complement strand
TCCAGCGAGACGGTCTTGATCTGCGACCGCACTTCTTGAATTAAATCTGCGTAAGTCCCTGCCATGCTCCAACGTCCTCCGCGCCAAAGGATGAAGGAGCCCCCCCAAATAGCAAGCCCCCCTGGCGCTTTGCACGCAAGAACGTCGGGTTTCTTGGATCTTCTTCGAGACGCCGCGGCGTCGAATCACCTGACGTTCGGAGGAAAGAAAACTTGGTCTTCAAGCCCGCCCACGGATGGAGTATGGAAGAGGTACGTCGACCGGGGGTCTCCGCCGCGGGAACGTCCGGGAAGCCCCTCAAACGCGGTGTCATCTTGAGTGCCTTGTGCCTGGCCCCGGGGATGTTCCCAGGATGCGCGGCGAAGCGGATCCGCATGGTGACGAAGGAGACGATAGCTAAAGCCGCCACCCGTTGCGGGCGGACCCCACATCACTAGGCCGACGGCGCCGCGGCGTCCATTGCGCCGGGCTGCTGCGAGGAACGCATGCTGGCCGCGGCGGCGACCCTCCTGCTGCACCCACTGCCAGCGAACTGTCTTACCGTCGAAGGTGCGGAAGGGAATGTCGTCGATGATGGATTCGACGATGCCCAGTACAAGCGAACGCGGCCTGCGCTTGCCTATGTTGCGCGCGTCTCCCGGCGCCCATACGTCACCGTAGTCGCCCTCGGCAGCCAGGATGGCGCCAGCGAAGCCCAGCACCGTGTCGAAAAAATGCAGTAGTCGCATGCCGCGACAGTGGCTATTGCCACACTGATTAAGGGTGTTGCCCAGCGCACCCCGGAGTGCGGCGCCGGGGCCAGCGCCTTGGGAAAGGCACCCCTGAAAGGTGCCTTCCGCACGGTGCCCGCGAGGTAGTGGCCCGCGAATGCGAATGCGGTCGACGGTGCAGGCTGGGTTGCCGAAGCCGCCTTGGCTGAGGTCGCCGGTGATGGCACGGGTCGCCTCAACAATTGGGCCCATGTTCCCCAACAGCGATGCAGATGCCAGTGGATGGAGCGCCGCAGACCAGGCTGTTCTCCACGAGAGTACGCGGTCCGCCGCGCGCTTGAGCAGTGGGCTTGCCTGCTTGAAATCTAGCGCGAGCACGCCGTGAATGCGAATGGGGCCCGCGGCGTTCTGGGGCCTGAGAGCGCGAGCCACTTCCGGCTGCGCCTGCAGGCGTGCGTTCAGCATGGCTTGGGTGCAGCGCACAAAGCCCGTCCACCCGGCAGTGGGCAAGAGTTCGGAGTAGCGCCGGACGCCAGCGCACTCCGCTGCGTCGCTTTGGCTTAGCCCCTGCCGCGGCGTGAGGTCGCGACCTAGGCCCATGAGTGAGATGCGTGGGTGGCTACCGCGGAGGCCAATGCTCATCAGCACAACCAGGTCTGAGAGCCCCACCCGAGCGGCGCCGCCACCTGCATCCATGCCCACAATCAGGATGTGCATCTCGCCACCGGGACCCGCATCCCCCACCGGGGTCGGGCTCATATTCAGGCGCCCCCAGAGCGAATCCGAACCCTGACACCGCCGAGACGCGCTCTCCCCGGCAAGACTCGCCGTAAAATCATTCCGGCAACCACCTGATTTCTCTAACGTATCCTCCGGATCCGCCGCGGACAGCGCACAACCGGATACGAGCACGATAGCCACCGCGCCCAGCCAGCCCCACCCGATCGCCTCGCGCCAGACCAGCCAACCGCCCATCCAAAAGCGGCTGCTATCACCCGAAACGCGTGTCACGACATCCATCCGACGTTCGACGCGCTGCACAATGTGTGCACAACCCGACCCTTCGCTACATGTCACCCTGTTGCCGCAGATGACCGGTGTGCCGTGCACGCATCACGACAACGGCACCAAGGCCCGCCATGCTGCGTGTTTACCTCGCGAGAGGGCCGTCATTAGCTGGTAGGATGAACGGGTGCTGAGCGAGCGTCGGCGTCATGGAGATAGGCCGTTTGCGGCAGGCCCTTGATGCTTTCGGGCACTTCAGCGAACTCGCCGACGCGCGTCGGCGATGCCATCGGGCTCCCACCCCACAACCGCGCGAACCGAAGTGAGCGCCCGCGCAGTCGATCTATTTCGAGGAGCCTTCCAGCATGTCGGAAGCGCTGCATCTCGCCTTTTCTGAGGCCCGAAGCGTGCACAGCCGTAGTCCGCCACGGGTAAGCGTTCAAGGGGTGGATAAAGCGAAAACGCGGCGGGAAAGAGCAAGTGGGCGCTGGGGCCCCGCGCGCAGCTTTAGATTTTTGGGGGCGGGTTTGCGGGATTCACTCCCGAAAACCCGGGGGCATTTTGAGAATGCCCCCCTGAACAGTTACCGCCACGGTGCTGCGCCCCCGGATACAGATTGGATTGGTTGTCGTGGGCAAAACACGTAGGCGCACGCCATCCGAACCTGGATATCTATCGGCGGGGGCTTGGCGGGTCGGAGGTGCACGACCCATGCTGTGGGAGGTGCAGGCTGGGCCTCAGGTGTCGGTGCTGATTCCGACGTTTAACATGCGGGGGACGCTGCTGCGGGCGCTTGCTTCGCTACGGCTGCAGCGCTTCGAGGACTTTGAGGCGATTGTTGTCGATGATGGGTCGACAGATGGCAGCGCGGCGCTGGTGGAGCGCTGTGCTGCTAGCTGGGGGGATAGACGCCTGCGCTGCGTGCGGCTGCCGCGCAATCTTGGGCGGGGCAGCGCGCGCGCTGCGGCTTTGGCCGAGGCGCGCGGCGAGTTTTGCGCATTTCTCGACGCTGACGACTGGCTGCTGCCCCACAAGCTTGAAGCACAGGTGGCGCTCCTGCGTGCAGAGCCGGCGTGCGCGCTAGTGGATACGGGTTTCGCGGTCGTCCTCGGAAGCGCCACGTCGAACACAGGCGCTCACCGACCAGGCGCACCGGACGCATATGCGGCCCGCGTACTGGGCGTCGCCACGCTCAACGCAGCGGGGCCCGAGTTCTTCCGGCACGTTCGGGTGAGCGCGATGCCGGTGCGCTCGCCGACGGCGCTGCTTCGGCGGGAGCGGGCCGTCGAGGTTGGCTTCGATGCGCGACTGCGCCGGGGCGAAGACTTTGATTTCATCACCCGTTACCTACTTGGGCAGACCTACGCGCGGCTGCCGGCACTCGGCTACGTGTACCAGGCAGACTCACGGATGCAGCTACGCACCTACGGGGCCTCAAGCCTTGCGGGCACCTACGCCGCGCTCAAACACCTGCGCCGACAACCCTACTCCGCCTGCGTGGAGGTGGGGCGGCGCCTTGCCAAACTACCCGCTTACGCCGGCCTCTTTGCCCTGGGCCAGCAGGCGCGCCTCGCTAGCCATGGCCTGCGGCCCGCCACCGATGCCGAACTCGCAACCATTAGCTCAGCAGAAAGCGCCATCGCAGCCACCAGCGCGCAGCTCGGCTAAGCGTCACCGCCCAAGAGGCCCAAAAGAGCCAATACGCTAAGGCGAAGAGCAAGTGGACGGAGGGCCGCTTCGGAAGCACACCGGGAGATTCACTTCCCTAAACGGGCACATCGAGGAGGCCGCGGAGGTAGGCGCCGTAGTCGCTTTTGCCGAAGATGTCGGCGCGAGCGGCGAGTTCTTTGGCATCTATCCAGCCCTGCTCGTAGGCGATTTCTTCGGGGCAGCCGACTTGCGTGCCTTGGCGCAACTGGAGGGTGCGGACGAAGTTGCCCGCGTCGAGGAGGCTGCCGTGGGTGCCGGTGTCGAGCCAGGCGTAGCCCCGGCCCATGATCTCGACATTGAGCGAGCTCTCTTTGCGGAAGCACTCAAGCAGGGCGATGATCTCGAGTTCGCCGCGGGCGGAGGGCTTAAGAGAGCGCGCTTTTTCGGGAGCGGAGCCGTCGAGAAAGTAGACGCCGGTGACGGCGTAGTTCGACGGCGGCTTGGCGGGCTTTTCGATGAGTTCACGGACGGCGCCGGAGGCGTCGTAGTCGACGACGCCATAGCGCTCGGGGTCAGAGACGCGGTAGCCGAATACGGTGCCGCCTTCGCGCTTGGCGCCCGCCCGGGCAAGCAGCTCCGGCAGGCCGTGGCCGAAGAAGATGTTGTCGCCGAGGACCATGCCGGAAGGGGCGCCGTCGAGGAACGCTTCGGTGAGCGTGTAGGCCTGCGCCAGGCCGTCGGGTGACGGCTGGGTGATGTACGTGAGGGAAATGCCCCACTGTCTGCCGTCACCGAGAAGCTGTTTGAACTGCGCTTGGTCGTGGGGCGTGGTGATGATGGCGGTCTCCCGGATACCCGCCAGCATGAGCACGCTGAGGGGGTAGTAGATCATCGGCTTGTCGTAGACCGGCATCAGTTGCTTGGAGATGCCCAACGTCACCGGATGGAGCCGCGACCCGGTACCCCCGGCCAATACAATGCCTTTGCGCTCTTTCATCGTTCACCTGTTCGCTAGCGTTAGGAGCCGGAGCATGCCGGCAGGATGCTGTTGCGGTGCGGGCTTCCGGCCCAGACCGCGTCTTACGGCGTATGGCTAGAGCCGAGGGCCTGCAAGGTGGCCGCGAGATGCGCCCGCCAATCGGGTCGAGGCACGCCGAGTGCGGCCTCCGTCGCGCTGCAATCGAGACGCGAGTTGGCCGGCCGCTGGGCGGGCGTGGGGTACTCAGCGGTGGCGATGTCCTCAACGGTGACCGGGAGTCGCGCTTGCCGGAAGATTTCGCGGGCAAAGTCCGCCCAGCTCACATCTGGACTGCCGGAGAAGTGGTAAAGTCCGCCTGGCGAGGTGTCGCTCCCCTGTGCGGCGCCGTCTGCAGTAGCGAAGCGCGCGGCAAGGCGCAGCAGCAGGTCGGCGATGGCCGCCGCGGGCGTCGGGCCACCTACCTGGTCGCCGACAACGCGAAGGCTTGAGCGCTCGGCGCCCAGGCGCAGCATGGTCTTCACGAAGTTCTGGCCGTGTGCACTGAACACCCAGGAGGTGCGCACGATGGCAAACCTGCCGCCCGCCGCCTGCACCGCCTGCTCGCCCACAAGCTTGGAGCGGCCATAGGCCGAGAGCGGGCCCAAAGCGTCGCTCGGTTGCCAAGGCGCCGTGCCGGAACCGGCAAAGACATAGTCCGTGGAGAGATGCAGAAAGGGCAGCCCGCGGGCGGCGGCGGCGAAGGCCATGTGCCCCGGCGCCTCGCCATTGATGGTGGTGGCCAGGGCCTCTTCCTGCTCCGCCTTGTCGACCG
>SLEO01000038.1 GCA_007124745.1 Myxococcales bacterium | reverse complement strand
CAGGTCCAACGATGTTGATCGAGACCTCCAGGTCGCGTAGACACTTTCTCCAAGCTCCGAATCGCCCGTCGTCATCAAGTAGGGGCACCCCGCGGTACGAATACCCGCGGCGCTAACTCAACGAACGCTGTCTGAATGAGCGAGACCACCCGAAGCGTCACGAGACCCTTGCCTTGGCCCGCACCACCCGCCGGCAGACGTGCTGCGCGCACGGCAGCGGCGGTCTCAAGCACCACACTCCTCTGGCGGGCAGCCTTGCCCCTCAGCATCATCACGATTGCGGGCGTAGTTTCTCTGCTGGCGACCGAACTCGATAGGAACGGTCGCCTCATTTTCTTTACCTTCGCCACGGCCTCGACGCTGTGGAGCATTACGCGCGTTGACGGCGCGTTCGTTGGGCTGACTTCTCTCGCTTTTCTCGTCGTAACCGGCGCGGCCCCGGAGAAGACGCTGCTGCACGCCTTGTCTTCGGACGTCATCTGGCTGCTAATTGGCGCCTTCGTGATTGGGCGGTCGCTGCAGGTCAGCGGCCTGGCGGAACGTTTCTCACGCTTCTGTCTCGGTAAAGCACGAACAGTCGCGGGCGCTTTTTGGATGCTGTCGCTTGCCCTGATTCCGCTCGCATTTTTTCTCCCTTCCACCACCGGCAGAGCGGCCATTTTGGCGCCCATCTACCGCACTATCGCGGCATCGGTGCCTAGTCGGCGTGTGGCGCGGGCGCTCGCACTGCTCGTGCCTGTTATCGTGCTGACGTCCGCTTCGAGCAGCTTAATCGCAGCGGCCTCTCACCTCATCGTAAACGACTTTCTGGTCGAACGAGATATTGAGCCGTTCTCTTTCGGCCGCTGGGCGCTGCTCGGCGCGCCCTACGGCGTGGCGTCGAGCCTTATCGCTTGCGGGGTGATTCTCTGGCTGCTGATCGGCAAAAAGCGGCGCCGGCAACCGTTCGCGATGCCCTCGACCGGCCCTCAGCCCTGGAGCCGCAAACAGCTGGTGGTGATGACCGTAGTAGTCATCATGATAACCCTCTGGCTGACACCCTCCTACCACGGCATCGGTGCATCGACGGTCGCGCTCCTAGGCGCCATCCTGCTCTGCTTTCCCGGCATAGGCTGCATGAGCTGGGACGAAGGCGTCCGCGCGATCTCATGGAGCCTCCTGCTCTTTGTTGGATCCGCACTCGCGGTTGGCCGACTGCTACTGAGTTCCGGCGTGGCGGAGTGGCTCGTCAAGGGCTTGCTCGATGTCAGCCCGGTAAGCCAAGACGCTTCGGAAGTGCTTCTGGTCGCTTCGCTGGCGGTGGTGGCCCTAACCTCACATCTCTACGTGCTGAGCCATGCCACGCGGGCAGCAGTCATCATTCCGCCCCTCTTTGTGTTGGTCGCTTCGCTTGGGCTCGACGTCAAAGCCGTCGCGTTCATCGTGGCCATGGGCACCAACTACTGCTTGACCTTCCCGGTAAGCTCGAAGGCGTTGCAGCTCTATCAGCTAGAGCGACCCAATGGTCTCGATGCGGGTGACCTGATGCGTATCGGCGCGCTGCTCCTGCCCATCCACCTCGTCCTGATCACGGCATTTTACTTCTTCTACTGGAAGTGGATGGGCCTTGGCATTTGATGAATGGTCTCGGGCATGAGCGCTTCCACACTAGGTTGCGAACGCGACTGACCATGACGTACTCCCCATCATTTTGAACTTAGGTAAGACGCTGCATGACCCTGCGACGAAAGCTACTGAGTGTTTTCTCGGCCCTCGCCCTGATGTCCTTCTTGAGCGGCGGACTCACGATCTGGTCCACCGTCAAGCAACACACGTTGCTGGCGGGTCTCGAGGAGAAATACCTCCAAAGCGTTATTCTAAGCCGCGTGCGCGTGGCAAGCGGAACCCTTTTCCGCCGGCACGCGATGGCAGTGCTCGTGGAGGCACAACGCGGCTCAGACCATTTCGACGAACTCGACGAAAAGATTCGCAAAGACCTTGAGGCCCTCGGCGACCATGTCTCTCGGCCGGAAGATATCGACATGGCCGAGAAAGTCACGGGCAGCTACGCGTCAGTAGTTCAGGCCCTCGCCACAGCGCTCGCAAGCGCCACGAGCGATGAAAACATGCCGGTAAGCGAGATTGTCCGGCCCGCACACGAGGGATACCAGGAGCTGAGCGCGCTGCTTGAGCTGCACTTCGAGCGCAACCGCGAAGAGCGCAGAGTGCTGCGTGCGAGACTCAAACGGCTCCGTGAAACCGTACTTTTCGCCGTAGGCATCTCAGGCTTCGGCACGCTATGCCTGGTCCTTCTCCTCGCCGTCTACGTCGGCTCGGACATCTTCCGACCGCTACGTCGGCTCGAAACTGCCATGCGCTCTGTGAGCGAGGGCGACCTCGACGTGAAGCTTGAAGTTGGGAGGGACGATGAGCTCGGACGTCTCATCGATGCGTTCCACCACATGACGGATGCGCTGTCAGAGCGGATTCGCAGCGGTGGCGGCACTGTCCATTCGCACCCCTCGACAGAGCCTACCCTGACCGAGTCCGATGCTCGCCGCATCGTTTACGATACCGTCGCTGCGAACCAGCACATTCTTGCTGAGAGGGCGGTAGGGATAACCGTTGAGGTCGCTTCAGATCTACCGAACCTGTGTATCGAGGAGGGCCGTCTGCGGGAAGTCACTTCTCTGCTGTTACGCGAGGCGCTCGCAACTTGCAGCGTGGGCGGGCGTCTCTGGTTGCAGCTCACGCGAGAGGGCGGGCTAGGCGAACGGGCTCGAGTCGAGGTTGCCCATGAGAACCCGAATGGGCCGCTTCGCGAGGAAGCACTCGCCAAGGAAGACACGCGTCTCGCCTCTGAGGACCGCGCAGCGCGCCTCGATAGGATTCGCGAACTCGCCGAGACCGCTCGGGGAACGTTTGAGGTGGAGGATGTGAGCGACAGCGCACGCCGGATGGTGGTACGCCTCACGATGACGCCAAGCCCGGTGGTCACCGCAACCGACAAGAGCTCTGAGATGAGCGCCTAAGCGCGCCCGCACGCCCGCAGGTTTCGGTGGACGGCACGCACGCGCTCATGCTAGCCGTGCCCCTGATGAAGCGACCGCGAAGCAGAGCGCTACTCAGCCTATATCTTGGCCTCGTGGTGGGCATCCTTGCCTCAGCCTGCGCATCTCAGGCAAGTCATTCCAGGCTTGAAACCTCGCACGGACAGCTGCGGTCATCGTTCAGCACCACTGAGGCTGACCTCAAGCGGGTGGACGGCAGATTGCTATTGCTCGAGCAAACGGTAGCGGAACAGCGGCGCCTCATCGACGCTCTCACGCGTCAGCTTGCGGAGCAGGAACCGCTCCTGCAGCAGCTCGTCGAAAAGTCTGGCAGCCTGTCTGAGACAAACGCGCGTTTGCTCGAAGAACGAAGCCAGCTCCGGTCGTCGCTAAGCGACCTACAGAAGGAGTTACGCACCCTCTCGTCCAGCAAGAAAGCCGCGGAGGCCCGCGCCGCAGAAAAGCAAGCGGTGCTCGAACGCTTCGAAGCCATCGTCGACGCCCTCGACTAAATGGATCGTTGAACTCTAGCTCAGTGCGCACACGGGGCGCCTACGCGCCCGCCATTCGTTTGGCGTAGTAGCGACCGAGCAAGCCGCTGCGGCCCTGCAAGCGAGCGCATAGATTGCCGCAGCCCGCAGCATACTTCGATACGTATAAGCTTTAGTTTGACCCCGCGGGATACGTCTCCCGCTCTCCTACCGCCAATGCCACGACCAAGTCCGGAGCCCGAGTGGCCCGAGGGTGCGGCCTCGGATGGGACCCTCTGGCGAGGACCGAGATATGGGTACGCAGCGCCGCGCACTTCCCCTCCTGGGCGGCCCCAAAGGGCCCGCGGTCGTGACCGGTCCCGCGCAAAGAGCGTACGCCGGCTCAAGCCCTGGGGTTAAGAACGCACGTCTTTTGCGCGGACTCGCGGAGCTGCAGTGCGCCTAGCCGGTGGCGGCTTCGCGTGCTTTTTGTTGGTCGGCGGCGAAGTGGCAGTTCTTGTACTTCTTGCCGCTGCCGCACCAGCAAGCATCGTTTCGGCCGAGTTTTGGGGTGTCGCGCTTGATGGTTTCGGTGGGCACCTGCACGGTGGCACCACGGAGCGCGGCGGCTTTGGTGACGCGGCGTGCGCCGCTTGCCTGGGCGGCGCTGCCGGGTGTCGGTGGCGCCATGGCGCGCGCCGCAGCATCGGCTTGTGCCTGACGCGCTTCGGTTTGGGCGCGGCGTTCCGCTTCGACGCGCTGGAGGTCTTCCTCGCGGACACGCTCGACGTGGAACATGGCCTTGCCGACGCTCAGGTAGATGGAATCCACCAGCTTGAGGAAGAGCTCGTAGCCTTCCTTCTTGTACTCTTTCTTCGGGTCGCGCTGACCGTAGCCACGCAAGCCGATACCATCGCGGAGCTGGTCCATCTGCTGGAGATGCTCAATCCAGCGGCGGTCGATTTCCTGCATGAAGAAGTTGCGAAAGAGCCGCAGGAAGTTCTCGTTGCCGAAGTCGCCCATCTTGCGGTGCAAGATGCCTTCGAGGTCCCGGTAGAGCTTCGTCACAAGCTCGCCGCGTTCGCTGACCGCGTCGAGTCCCGTGGCCTCAACGCCGAAGCGCTCACGGAAAGCATTCCCGAGACCTTCAAGGTCCCAGTCCTCGTGGTGTTTGCCCTGAGGACAGTGCGTCTCCACCAGGTTCACAATGAGGGTGTCGCAGAGGTCGTAGAGCCGCTCGCGCTGCTCCGTGAGACCGAGGCTCACCGCATCCAGGAGGAAGTCACGCGTCGCCTCCGGCTGTGTGGCAAGTCGGCTAAGGTCCAGCCGCACGCCAAACCACAGGTAAATATCCTGCTCTAGGTTCGCCGTACGCAGGGGCCCTAGCTCAGCAAGGCTTGCCTTCGAGGCCGCGGCCTGGGCCGCGCGCGCGGCGGCCTCGTCGGCGTCCGGAGGAATGACCGCGCCGTGGAAGCGCACCATGTTTTCGACGGTGGGCGCAACGGCATCGCGCAACGCCTTGTCCGCCGCGGCGACGTAGGGCTTCGGTTCGAGACCCGCTTTGCGCTCCTTTTCGGTAAGTACCGTCCGGTACTGGCCCGTCAGAATCTGGCGGCGCAGTGTGTAGATGCTCACGCGCTGCTGGTTGAGTACGTCGTCGTACTACAGCATGTTCTT
>SLEO01000271.1 GCA_007124745.1 Myxococcales bacterium | reverse complement strand
GAGGCCCCACCAGCGGTTGCCAGTGCTGCATCGCCTTCCAAGACGAGGGCCGCGGAAATGGCCCGCTCCATCTTCGGAAGCGCCGCATCTGGCGTCGCCGCATCCGCGCCGTCGGACTCCGTGGCCTGATCCAAACCGACGAGCAATGCCGCCCGCCAAGCGGACTCCGCCGCGCCTCGGAGGTCGCCTGCATCGCTGCGTACCTTCGCGAGCCGCTGATAGCTGACGGCAAAGGCCTCGGGAATGGCCCGCGGGTCGCTCGACCACAGGGGCTCAAGCGCTGCGTCCATCGCCTGGAGGTCGTTACGCTTGGCCAGCTGTTGCGCGCGCTCAATGGCGTCGCCCGCATCAGGTCTCAGCCGTGATTCGACATGCTGCTCGAGCAGCGTGCGCAGACGCGCGTGACCGAGACCCGTATCCGCTTGCTCGCCAAACTCCACTTCGTAAAGCTTGCGATACTGCCAGATAAAGTCCTTTCGAAAGTGCCCGGACGCCACCCAAGCGGCGCGCCGTACGGACGGGCGAGGGTCCGTCAGGTAGGTGCGCAGATCCTCCATCGCAGAGATATGACGCTGCGCTCCGAGCACGGTGATAAGCTCGCGCAACGTGTGCAGCGGCACATCCTCGCCAGAAGCGCGCAGCAGCGCGGTGCTCGGCACCTCTAGTCCGGTGGCGCCCAGCACCTTGCGCGCGAGCAGGCGCGCGCCCCGCTCGTCTGCGGTCACCATGCGATAAAGCGCCGGCGCAAGCCTCACGTCGATCCGCTTGGCGACGCGGTGCGCCTCCCAGGACCAGGCTGCGGAATGCGCCGCCAGCACCTTCAGCAGCAGCGCTGGCGCCTCGGCATGAAGCGCGTTCGCTTCGAGTGCGCGCATTACTGCCACGCGCTCAGCGCCGGGTGCAAATGTCGCATCCTTGCGCAGCGCAATGCGTGCACCAGGAGCGATATCCTCGAAAACATCTGCCCGAAAGAGCCCGAGCGCGTGCCTAAACCGGGCTTCTTGCGCCGCCAGCGTCGCAGAAGAGGGCCCATCCTTGCCGAGAAGCTGGCTTTCCGCGTGCGCCCGCAGCGCATCAAACGCAAAGGCAGGTGCTGAGCGCAGCGCATCAAACGCGGCGACGCGTCGCTCGCTATCCGCATCGCCCAACTGCTTCGCCAAAGAAGCCACTGCTGCCGCGGTCCATGCCCGCGCCGGCCCCGGCTCCTTAGTACCGGGCTCATCAGAGGTAGCCCCAACATTCTGCGTGCTTTCCACAGGCGCGGCCGCGGCGACAGACACCTGCAACAGCAGTCCGGTCACCAGTAGAATCAGGCGCAGAAAACCCATGGGGCGCCGGTGCTCGGCTCCGCTGCACAGGACCGAAAACGCGGGCGTGCCCTCGGACGTCCTCGCCAGTGCCACCCCGAGCAGATGCGAGGCCCTAAGGGGACACTGGATCCGTTGATTCCAGCGGGTTGGGTTCATGAAGCGTCCTTCTCTTCGCACTTTGGGCACCGCAGGCCGTTCAATGGCACAGCCAAAGCTCTCATCGCCCGCATTCCGGCGGTAGAACACGTACTCCGCGAAGCTACCCACCCAACCGACGCGCCTCGTACAGAGCCCGCCTTACATCTTTGAGCAGCGTCCGCGACTGCAAGTTAAGCCTACCGCCGCCTCACGTGGCAACTTCCAGGAGTCTCCTAAGAGGAGCCCCCCGCGATGCGAAAGTCTGAGAACTCGCCGGTGTAGCTCTGCCAGCGGGTCTCTACGCGGTCCACGCGTGCCGTCGTGGGGCCAGTCTGACTCCAAGCAAGAAAGTCCTTCACTTGGTCCTCTTCGCCCTCTGCGACCACCTCTACTGAACCGTCCGGGCGATTTTTGACCCAACCCGTCAAGCCGAGCTGCCGAGCCTCTCGCTGCGCGGAGGCGCGGAAATAGACACCGGTCACGCGACCGCGAACCACCAAATGGACGCGTTTTTGACTCATGCGGCGAGTTTAGGCGCTCGCCGAGGCTCCCGCCAGCCCGGGGCGCAAGGGCGTCCCTCGACACTTACGTCCTCGGGCGTGGCGGCCAGCGATACGCGGCGGGGCTGGGTTGCAGGGCTACTGGATAGCGGAGCTAGCTAGCGTCGCGAACGGATTCGGATAGTCTCACGTGTTGCAGTCGCCAGTCCGTGCTAGGCTTCCGCGCCCGAGGCTTGGACACGGCCCTCGAGAGACCCATAGTAGCGGCTGCGGCAGGAAGTGCCGTGTTCCGCGGAAGGCAGAGATAGCGTTATGAAAGCGGGCATCCACCCAGAATATGAAGCCTCGACGATCACTTGCGCGTGTGGTGCGGTCTACCAGACCCGTTCAACCCGCGGCTCGTTTTCCGTCGATGTCTGCTCGGCATGCCACCCGTTTTTCACGGGCAAGCAGAAAATGATGGACACCGCTGGCCGCGTCGAGCGTTTCAAGCGCAAGTACGCGCGCTCCGCCAACTAGGTTCGGCAAGACGGGCGCATCCGGAGTGCAGGGCAGGTTGCCCGTACTACGGACGCGCCCGTGGGGTCACCTCTCGGCAGCATACAATGCTGGGGGAGCTAGCGCTCTGAGGCGCTACGGTGTTGGGTGGCAGCGTGCTCGCTGGCCCCTCACGCTTGGTGGCGCTTTCTCAGTACGAAGCGAGGCCCCATTGTTGCGTCGAGGGCGGGGTCTCGTGGAGAGGGGTCCGGTCGAGGGCCGCCGGACGACGCCCGCCTCCTGGCGGCAAGCATTCCATCGCGTACAACCAAGGCAGCACCGGATGATACCCCGCGACAAACTCGATGCTCTGGTACATCGCTTCTCCGAGCTCGAGGAACTGCTGTGCCAACAGGACATCCTCAGCGATAGCCAGCGCTACACCGAGCTTGCACGCGAACGCGCGGACTTGAGCGACATCGTCAAGATCTACAAAGAGATCTGCTCCACGGAAGCACGCCTTGAGGAGGACCGTGCGGCACTCAAAGACCCGGAGCTTCGTGAGCTCGTAGAAGCGGAGATTCCCGAGCTTGAAGCGCAGCTAGAGGAGCTTTCAAGCGCGATCCGGCTAGCCCTGCTGCCGAAGGACCCGAACGACGACCGCAATCTCATCCTGGAGATCCGCAGCGGCACCGGTGGCGAAGAGGCCGCGCTTTTTGCGGCCGACCTGATGCGCATGTACCTGCGCTATGCCGAAACCCAGCGGTGGCAGGTTGAGATGCTAGCCCAGAGCGAGGCTAGCGCCGGCGGCATCAAGGAAGCAGTCTTTTTGATCAAGGGCGACAAGGTCTTCTCCCAGTTGCGCTTCGAGAGCGGCGTGCACCGCGTTCAGCGTGTCCCGGCAACGGAGACCCAGGGCCGCATCCACACATCGACGGCCACCGTCGCCGTACTCCCGGAAGCCGAAGAGGTTGATATCCACATCCGGGATGAAGACCTGGAAATCTCCATTGCCGCCTCCGGCGGTCCGGGCGGCCAGGGCGTCAACACCACCAACTCGGCGGTGCAGCTGCTGCACAAGCCCACGGGGCTCATCGTGAAGTGCCAAGACGAGCGCTCGCAAATCAAGAACAAGGCGCGCGCCATGAAGGTATTGCGCTCACGCTTGCTTGAGCGCGAGCAACGCGCGCAGGACGAAGCCATCTCCGCCGAACGCAAAGGCATGGTTGGCGGGGGAGAGCGTGCGGAGAAAATCCGAACCTACAACTACCCCCAGAGCCGCGTGACGGACCACCGTCTTCAGCTCACACTGCACAATCTCACTGAGATCATGGGCGGTGACCTGAAGCAGCTCATCGACGCCGCGCGTTCAAGCTACCAAGCCGCCCTTCTCCAGGAATACAGCGAGCGTGACCAAGACCGCTAACGAGCTGCACCTGGCGTCCAGAGGTAATCGCCCGGAGTCGATGCTTCCTGAATCACCACAGGCTGGAGTAGCGCGGCTGGCGCCTGAGCCCTCAGGGCAGCCATCCAGCGCAAAACGCGCTTCCGAAGCTGTCGTTCCAACGCGTTACGGCACCTTTCGGCTTGTCGCTTACCTTGAATCGCCGAGCGACAAGGAGCACGTCGCGATTGTCTCCGGCGCCCCCGTCCCCGGGGTCACCCCGCTCGTACGCGTGCATAGCGAGTGCCTCACCGGCGAAGTCATCTACTCCCTCAAGTGCGATTGCCGCGACCAGCTCGACCGGGCCCTCGGACGCATCGCCGCCGCACCCTGGGGTGCCGTCATCTACCTGCGCCAGGAAGGACGCGGCATCGGCCTCATCAACAAGCTCAAAGCGTATGCTCTCCAAGACGAGCAAGGCCTCGACACTGTCGACGCCAACCGCGCCCTCGGCTTCGAAGACGACCTGCGCGATTACAACGTTGCCGGCCAAATCCTCCGCGACCTCGGCATGACCACCGTGCGCCTACTCACCAACAACCCGGACAAGGTCGAAGGCCTACAGCGCGCCGGCATCGAAGTCGCCGAACGCCTAGCCCACTTCGGCGACGGCACCCCCCACAACGCCGACTACCTAGAAGCCAAAGCCCGCCGCATGCGCCACGACCTCCCCCTCCCCAGCCCACCACTTCCCGAAGAATAGACGAGGGTCGACCCGCACTCGTAGGCCGCTTCGAGGTCTATCGCTAGCTCTGGGCGTTTGAGCCCTTAAATGGGGAAATCGGGGCGATGGGCAGGGTGAGGGTGAAGGAGGCGCCACCCTCGGGGTGGGTGGTTCCGCGCAGTGTGCCTCCGGAGGCCTCGGCGAGAACTTTGGAGACAGCAAGGCCGAGGCCGACGCCGTCGGATTTGGTGGACACGAAAGGCTCGAAGAGGGCGGCTTCGACCTCAGGGGCGAGGCCCGGGCCCCTGTCGCGGACTTCTAACGCTACCCAGTCGCCTTGCGCCTGGGCCGTGAGCTCGATGGCGGGAGGCGGCGCATCGATGGACGTCGCAGCCGGCCCGGCTTCTATCGGATTCGTCTTTTCCAGTCTTGGTGGCGCATCGGCCCGTTGCGCTTCTCGCCTGCGCGCATCGACGGGCTGCGCAGGACGGGGCCCGGTCGTAAGGGCGCACGCTTCAGCTGCATTGAGCAACAGGTTGACGAGTATTTGCAGCACGGCGTCTTCATTGACCTGTACTGACGGCAATGGCTCCTTCACCGTGAGCCGCGTTGTGACCGCGCGGAAACGCCGGTCGGCTGCGGCTAGCGCGAGCGCGCGTTCGAGCAACGGTCGCAGCT
>SLEO01000084.1 GCA_007124745.1 Myxococcales bacterium | reverse complement strand
GACCACCGGCCCAAGGGGCCGCTCTGGGAGCTGCTCAAGCCCGACGACATCGGCATCACACTCACCGAGTCCTACGCCATGTTTCCGGCGGCGAGCGTGTCCGGGCTCTACTTCTCGCACCCCGAAAGCCGCTACTTTGCCGTCGGGCCCATCGACCGTGACCAGGTCAACAGCTACGCCGCACGCTCTGCCGTTGCAGCATCGGTGATAGAAAAGTGGTTAGCGCCGAATCTGCACTATCACCCCGCCTCGCCCGAGCCTCTCTCGGGCGCTTAGCGCGCAGCATCTTAGTTTCTGGCGCAATGCGCGTTTGCGCACGCGGTAGCGCTTGAACTCGAAAGACAGGCAGCGAACTCTGGCGCGCAGTCGCAGTGGTTGCGGATGCACAGATGGCTTCGCTCGCTTGCATAGCAGGCGTAGAGCGCAGAAGCGTTGCAGCGTGTCAGGCCACTGAGCGATGCGCCGTCGTAACAATACTGGCTGCCATCGCTGCGTAGCGCAGTGGTGAAGCACGAAGCACCACCGGAGTTCGCGCCGCCATTTCCGTAGCATGCGAGTGACGTCGGAAGATTGCAGCTATGAGTAAACGTGCGGGGAGGTGGTGGTGTGTTTCCGCCGCCACCTGCGCCCGCGGAGCACTCCTGAAGCGTATTGACCGTGGCCTGTGCCGGTAGCAGGTCACGCGGGATGCAGCGGGTGGGCGCCGAACCACCATTCCGAGTCCAGCGGCAGTTGCCATTCATGCCGAGGCAATCACCGCAGCTCGTTTGCGTGTAGCAATCTGCGCACTGGTTGTTCTGTGATAGCGCACCATGGGAGCACGTTGTTGCCCCGCTAGCGATAGCAGAAGCATTCACGCACACGCCCTGGCTGGTCGCAGGTCCAGTCTTGCACCAGTTGCAATCACTGCGCGCACCGCACTCGTTGCAACCCCGCAACTCATTGCAGGATGCGCTGCAAAGGCCGCCATTGACGCGACCCGAGTTAGAATAAAGAGAGGCTTTGAGTTCGGCTATCGTCGCGCTGAACTCAAGGTCATTGGATTGGATTTGCACGCAGCGCGTCTGGCCCTCCACGCATGTGCAGGCACTTGGGTCCTCGGCGCACTTAGTGCGATCGACAACGCGAGCACGCTCCGGAAGCTCAATTCCCAGACCGTTGCCGATACTGATCTTGCCGGTGATGTAGGCCTCCATCTCGGTCTTGTGCTGACAGTTCCGACCTGTATCAATACCGATTTCAGTCGAGCCTTTGGCCCCGGCCTTAACGTCCAGATCCGGACCAATGGTGCCGTAAATGTATGCCCCAAGCTTGACGCCCGCATTGAAGTCAACCGCCACCTTGGCTTTCGCCTGCGGCAGGCTGGTGGAAATATTGTTGCTTCCCGCACCCCAGGACGTGTCTCTATTCCAGGAATACGTATCGCTCCCGGCGTTTTTGGTGCGGCTCGCACCCCAATGAGCCGATTTGCCCCAGCGGCGCGACATGCCGGGAAAGGATGCGGAGAGCTGAGCATTGACCGACGCATATGCTGTGGGCGTATAGGTGAAGTGGATGGCCACGGGGACTGGGAACGGTATCGGCGGTACGGGAACGTGAAAGGTGAACCACCCGAGTGAGTGTTGTCTGAAGAACGTCTGCAGTGGGTGACCGCGGCCAACATCCCGTTCGCTCTTCCAATCGCAGGTGTAGCTAACCGCGGCCGTGCTCGAGAGCACATCGAAGCCCAACTCCGCGTCTGCCTTGACGCCCACCCAACTTTCCGCAAGGCGCCGCTGACGGAAGGAGAGATCAACAACGATGCGGGGACTGACCTTAACGTGAGGCCTGATTGGAAGAATATCGCTTATCGTTCCATTCCCACTGCACTGAGGCCGGACCTGGCCCCAATCAAAGTTTGTAGGCGTCAGGTCACCACCACGGTTCTCGGTGCGCAGGTAGGGCAGCAATGAGCTGTCAAATATACGCGCGCTCTCATCGATATCGGGCTCTGCATCCGCCTCATCAAGTGCAGCGAATGGGCGGTGATGCGTCAGGCGAATACGGCCGTCCACGAACAGCTCTTGGATGGGAGCTTCATCACCGAAGAAGCGCAAACCTCCGTCCTCAAGCTGCTCAATCTCCGATACACGACGCAAAAAACCCGCAGGGCTCGACCCGACCAAAAGGTCTGACGGGGCAATATGTGCGGCGCCATCACCATCGATGTAAAGGTCGACAAACTCCGGATCTACTACCACTGAGCGCAGGCCGGAGAGGTAGTCGACGAGAACGGCTTCTTGAGCGATGGTGACGGGCTCAAGCACTTCGACCTGCGTCCCATCTTCCGCGACATCCGGCTCAGCACTCGAACACCCCTGCATTCCTAACCATAGCAGCGGCAAAAAGAGGAAGGTCGCGGCGCGTACATTGGATGACATCTCATCCGAATACACTTCACCATTCATTCCAGAGTGAGAAAGACACACGACATGCCGGGCAACGCGCCCTTATTCACTACAACCATTGGTTATTTTCAGCTGATGCAACGAGAAACACGGGATGCGTTGTGTCGCAGGATGCGCGCACAGAGCGTTCCATGCGCCACTTGAGTGGTGCGCAGGATGCGCTCTTTGCTGCGTGAGAGCTTCTCAGCGCGCTACTTGGAGGCTTTGGGTCTTTGGGTGCGGGGGTCGAAGGTGTAGCCGATGCCTAGGAGGACGGCGTAGGGGGCTTGGGCGTGAAAGGCGTGCACGCCTGCGCCGGTGCCCGCGAGGCCTATGTCCGTGGCTAGCGATAGGCTGAGGCCGGGCAGGGGTGGAAGAACGCGCACGCCTAGGGTGAGGGCTTGGCGCTGGACGATGCCGCTAGCGTTGCAGCTCGGGCTGCCTTCAGCGCTTCCGCCACCCGGCCCGTCCGGGCAAGAGAAGCCCTGGCGGTTGACCGGAAGCTCGAGCGTCCACTCGGTGATGAGACTGAAGGTGGTGCCGATGGGCTGGACGTCCATCGGGATCTCGGTGCCGAGCCCGATGACGACACGGTCCATGCGGTTCACTTGCAGCGCGAAGCGCTCGCCGGGCGAAAGCAAGTGCCGGTCTTCTTCGCCGAGCGGTAGCACGGCCGGGTCCGCATCTTCTCCCAGGTCCGCGTAGCGCGCGCGTTCCAGACGCGACACAAGGTTGGCCGAGTTATCGAACCAGTAGCCTACATTGAGGCGGCCGATGAAGGGGATGGGCGCGCGGCTGTCGAGTTCGCGCAGGTCGGCACTGACATTGCCACGGAGGCCGTAGCTGATGCTCCGGCCGGTCTGCTTGAGATCGACAAGCGTGTTGAAGGGCACCTTGAGGGTGACGTCACCGCCAGCGGTGAGCCACGGAAGGGGACGTGCGTATCCCTTGGCGCCAACGCGCGTGTCGCCGAGAACCTGAAAAAAGGAACGGTCGACAGGATAAATGGAGTCGCGCCACGTCGTCGTGGTTGAAAAGACCTCGAGAAAATCCAACGGCGTCCACGCCAGCGCGAGGACGGTGCCCGCGTGAAAATGGTGTGCTTCAGGTTCAAGCCAATCGTTGACGCCAAAGAGCTTAACCCCGAGCATGACGCGGTAGGTGCCGGTTGCGCCGCCGCTCGCGTCGACGATACGCAAACCACCGCTCGGACCCTCCCAGGTATTGTGGAGAAGCTTACGGCGGGCGTGAAGCGTGCGTTCAGCGGGCTTAGAAGCGAACTCACTCTTTGCCTCCGGCATCGTGACCGAGCCGGCTGGCATCTCTTCGTCGGCTGCCGCTTGGGACACAAACAATGACGGGGCCCAAAACGCGAGCACAACGGCCACGGCCCCGGTAACAGACGAAAGCGCACGCACCGCGAACCAGGGTGGCGCGAAGGACGGCGAACTCATGGAGCATCGAGGTGCGGTCAGGGGGCGGAATGAGAACACGACGCCCACCCTATTCCCACGATATGCGCTTGAGGCCAAGATAAACCGTCTTTCCGGACAGTCCGTGCACCCACGGCGTAGCAAGTGGGTGCCGCGCAAGAAAACCTTGCGGTTGCCTGTGTCTTTCTGCATGCTGGAGGCGCATTAACGCATTTTTGGCTGACTTTACGCCACCCAGGCCGGTTTGCGCACCTCTCGAGCAGCCCTTGCCTCGCGCGAAAGCGTACCGATCGCTCGGACCAAGTGCCCTCGCATGATCTGTCACCTTACAGAGCCGCATCGCACCTTCCCATCCGCGACGCATGCGCGACTCCCCTGCAGGCTATGCGCGCCGGGGCGGCTCGCTCGGTTAGCAGGCAGGCGGCCCCAAGGCCCAGCCATCAACGCCAGACCATTGACCGCCCTAGACCGAAAGTGGTGGCAGGCGGCGCCTTCACGGGGCGCGGTTTGAACGGGGTGGTGCCGAGGCCGGCCGCGGTGCTCGTGCTCAGTGTTGTGGCGCTGTGGGAGAGTCGCGGCCGCGCCGAGGAGCCTACGGAACTCCCCATGCCTCCAGAGCGCCTAATCCTGCAGCGCCCCGCTTGGCTAGATGACTCGGTGGATGATGGCGATGAGGACGCCGCGCGCCCGCCCGACAAGGATGGCGTCCCCGTCCTGCGCTCGGGCTACAAGACCACGAAACGCGAGACACTGCCGGGTATGTATCCCGAGAATCTCGGCATCTACGACGGGCTCGGCTTTTGGGCTGGCACGGCGGATAGGTCCTACGTATTGCGCATCAGTGGCTTCGGTCACCTGGATTCTCGCTACACCAGCGAAAGCGCAGATGGCGGCGGCGAGTACGCCATGTTTTGGCGGCGCGCACGCATTACGATTGATGGACGCTTCCTTGGCAACTTCGAATATCGCGTGATGTTCGACAACCTTATCGACCCTCTCCAGCCCTACGATTTTCACTTAGACTGGCGACCGATCCACGAGTTCAACGTGCGCGTAGGTGGGTTCAAATCGCCTTTCGGCCTTGAGCGCCGCGCACGTTCCTACGCGCTGCTCTTCATTGAACGCGGATTCCCGACATCCCTCGCGCCGAACCGAGAGCTCGGCATTTTCACCTACGGCCAGACCCAAAACGGGTTCTTCTCTTACGAATTGGCGGCCGTTAGCGGTGCACCGGACCTTGAAGTCGACTTCAGCCTCAGCCAAACGCCCGATTTTGCAGGCCGCATCTACCTGCAGCCTTTTCGATTGTTGCCGGAGCTGACGGCGCTCAAGTACCTCGGCGTGGGCTTCTCGTGGACACTCGGCAAAGAGTTTGGTGACGCTAACGACCCCCGCAT
>SLEO01000143.1 GCA_007124745.1 Myxococcales bacterium | reverse complement strand
TCCTTGGGCGATTCGTTAGATTGCAGCTTTCGCCAGGCCCGCTTCGATGCTTTCGAAGATGCGAGGCCACTCGGCTACGTCGAGAGCGGGGAGGGGCGGCAGTAGTCGGATGGAGTAGGGGTCATGACCGCACCAGAATGCGATCACCCCCGCTTCGAAGAGCGCGTGGCAAGCCTTAATAATCGCTTCTTTTTTTCCACCGAACGGCGCAAAGCGCATCATGCCGCCCACGCCACCGCAGATGGGCAGGTCTCCCGCGACAGCCGGGAACCAGCTCGGGTGGCGCGCAGCCAGCGCCGCTACCTGAGCCTCAAAGGCCCTAAAATGCTGGGCGAAAAGCCCCTCCGGTCCGTAGTAGCCACCGCTGTCGAGGCGCTCAAGAATTGCCTGACCGACCGCGAAAGACACCGTTTCACCGGTGAAGGTGCCGCTGAGTAGCCCGGGTTTCGGGTTATACTCGGCGGTGTAAAGCGTGGCGCAGGCTTGGGTCATCTTGCCGACGCAAAAGAGGTCAACGTAGTCCCCGAGGTCAAAGTACTCGTAGGCGAACATCGACTCCGTACGGCCGAAGCACTGGATCTCGTCGTCCCAGACAGCGATGCCATGGTGTTTGCAGAGTTTCATGAGCTCCTCGAAGCACTCACGGTCACCGACACGGAAACCGCCTTCGCCCTGGACGAGTTCGAAGATGAAACAGGCGTGCTGTTGCGGATAGCGCTGGACGTACTGCTCAAGATGCCAGAGCGACATATCGATGGCGCGTTTGCGCCCGATGCGCTCCGCCAACGCAGGGTCCCAAAACGGCATGTAGTCCACGTGCATATTCAGCGGGATGCCCACACGGTTCGCCGCCGAGTCGCCGATTTGGCTCATGACAATCGAGCGCCCCATGAAGCAGTCCGCAAAGGCAAGGACGCGACAGGCGGGTGCATGCTTCTGCAGCGCGAGCTTGAGCGCGTTCTCGTTCGCGAGCGTGCCTGAAGTCGAGAGGAAGCAATGCTCAAGCTTGCTGTGGCGTTGGGCGAGCTCAACGAGTGTGCGTGAGAAATGCGTCGGCTCGGCCCCCGTCAGGAGGTTGCCATGTTTCACTGTGTCGCTGAGGCTTGCGCGCAGCGCCGTGGCAGTCAGCCCCGGGTCACTGTGCCCGAAAAAGTGCACGCCGATGCCCGAAATGAGGTCCCACTTCACCGAGCCATCTGCCAGTTCCACCAGGGCCCCGTTGCCGAGGCCTGAACCGATGTATGGGTATAAGAGGTCGCGGCCGCGCAGCTTCCCGGTTTCTGTCAGGAGCGCCTGATAGGCCATCGCCTTGCCCGGTAGGCTCGGCCGCACGTCGTTAATCTGCGTGCTGAAGTGGTTAACCTCACGCACAAGTGCGTCGATAGCGCTTTGTGCCGAAGGGCTTGCGCTTAAAAGTTCACCGAAGGTCTGATCCGTCATTGCTGCCCCTGTGTATGCCAGCCCGCTGAAGAACGTCCACCTTCAAGCGGTTCCTGCGGTGGTGAGGATACCACGCCGCAGGCCCGGTGCGTCACGTCTGCTTGCCCGCTTAGGGGTTTCGAGTCGCCCCCGCGCACATCGTTCCCCAGGTTTTTGGCCCGCAGCGCGTCGTGAGCGGGCCCCCGCCCCCAGCATCGTGCCTTGTTCTCCCTGCGTCTGCAGTCGAACCTGCCGCTGCGCCGCGTGGCCGGGAGGGAGCGTCGCGCTTCCTGAGGTCCGGCAAAGCATCCTCGCGGTGGCACCACCTCAGGAGCTGACTATCTTAGGATCATGAGCGTGCGGCGGCGAATGGTAGTGGCGGCGAACCGGGGGCCGTACCGCCATACGCGCACAGCGGAAGGGACGCCCAAGGTGGCGCGTTCCGCTGGGGGCCTCGTAACGGCGCTCGACCCGGTGCTGCGCGAACGCGGCGGCACTTGGGTCGCGCTGCATGAGCCGAGTGCGCCCACCGCTGGTGAGTGCAACTCCGGCTATGACCTGGCTTACGTTCCGCTCGGTCCACACACGCGTCGAGGCTACTACCACGGAGTCTCCAACGGCTTGCTATGGCCGTTGCTGCATTCCTTCGTGCCGACGATACGCGACGGCGAGGTGCCCTGGCGCTCGTATGTCGCGGCGAATGCGGCGTTTGCTGAAGAGATTGCGCGACAGGCTAGTAGCGGGGACCTTGTCTGGGTACACGACTACCATCTGATGCTCGTGCCCTCACAGGTACGCGTCTCCGTGCCAGATGCACGCATCGGCTGGTACTGCCATGTGCCTTGGCCGGGCCCGGACATCTTTCGCACGCTGCCCTGGCGTAGTGAGGTGATAGAGGGTCTGCTCGGCGCGGACGTCCTCGGCTTTCACACCGATGAGTACGCGATGAACTTCCTGCGTTGTGTCGACGCCTTAACGGCGCACCGCATCGACTTCTCCGAGCGCACCGTCTGGGTGCGCGAACGCCCGGTGCGGGCGGTGGCCTCTCCTATCGGCATTCCCACTGCAGACGTCAGCGCGTTGGCCTCAGACCCGCGCGTCGCGCAAGCGGCCACCGAACTCATCGAAGCCCTGGGAGGCCGGCGCCTGGTCCTCGGTGTTGACCGACTCGACTATACGAAGGGCATTCCTGAGCGCATTCAAGCCTTCGAAAAGCTCCTTGAGGAACGGCCGACCTTGGTCGACGAAGTGGTGTTCGTGCAGGTGATGGTGCCGAGCCGCATCGATGTGCGCGCCTACGCCCAGCTCAAACGCGAAGTCGACCGCCTTGTCGGCAAAGTCAACTCGCGTTTTGCGCGCAGCGGTCGCGTGCCGATTCAATACCTTTATCGCAACTTAGACCCGCTTAGTCTCTACGCCCACTACCGCGCCGCGGACGTGGCGCTCGTCACCCCGCTCCGCGACGGCATGAATCTCGTGGCCCTCGAGTACGTGGCGGCACGCACGGAATGTGACGGCGTGTTGGTTCTGAGCGAGTTTGCTGGCGCGGCCCACTACCTCCACCACGCGTTGATGGTCAATCCCTACCACTGCCGCGGCTTGCGAGATGCCATCGTCGCCGCGCTTGAGCTAGGTCCCGAGGAGCAACGCCGTTGCATGGAGGCCTTGCGCCTAGAGGTCGCGGAACTCGACGTCCACGCCTGGGCAGACCGCTTTCTCGCGTTGCTGGAGCCCGTACCATGACCTGGCTGCTCGCCCTCGACATCGACGGCACGCTCGCGCCCATTGCCGAAACGCCTTCTGACGCGCGCGTACCCGCAGAAGTGCTCGCCGACCTGCGCAAGCTCGCCGCGCGACCGGACGTGCATCTAGTCTTTCTGACGGGCCGCGATGGCGCAGCGGCCTACCGCCTTGTGCCGATTCCCCAAGCCACCTTCGCCCCAGAACACGGCGCCTGCATCTACGCCCCCGGCGAACTAAAGGCCTGGCTAGATGAGGGCGGAAAAGCCCCTCCCCTTGGGCCCGCTCTCCTCGAATGGGAGAAGCGCTGCAACCCACCTGAAGGCGCCCTTATCGAACGCAAAACCACCTCGCTCGCCCTCCACACCCGCCGTCTCCAACCCGGCGACGCCACAAAAGCACTGGAATCAGCGGCGACCCTAGCCGAAAGCCTAGGGCTGGCGGTGCTACGCGGCCGAGGCGTCGTAGAAGTCGCAGAACGCCTAGCCTCTAAACGCGACGCCCTAGAAACCATCGCCGCCTCCATCCAACCCCAACGCCTATCCTACATCGGCGACGACACCACCGACATAGACGCCCTGCTATGGGTCCAGCAGCAAGGCGGCGAAGCCTACTTCGTCCTCTCCCCCGAACGCCCAACTTCCCCACACCCCGACCTTGCCACCCTCGCCACAATCAGTGAAGTCTGGGCTTGGATCGGCAGTCATGTTCAGACATCTCGCGCTGGACCTAAAATATCCTCTTGCTGAACGCGAACATTCTAAGTTTTGGCACCCTGTTTTGAAGTGCCAACCAAGCTCGGTCGACGCGGGCGATGCCGAGCCTTCGATCATTATCGGTTATGGTCGGACGTGCGCTTGCGGTCCCCGGGTAAGCTCGTGAAGAGTGTGGCGCCTTACGAAGGTGCTGTTGGTTCCACGGAACCATTTTCGGGTTAACAGAGATCCAATAAAAAAGCCGCGCTCGTGGTAAAAATGCCACGGCGCGACGTTCGCCCGGTGCTTCTCCGCAAACAGGACGGAGCCGGGACTTAGTTTATGCTGCCGGCGTTAAGTGCACAGACTGTCCGCTACAAACGTCGAAGCTGTGTTCAGCGCCCGCCAGTACTGTTGCAGTTACGGAAATACACAGTGTCCATATTCGAACAAGTCACAGCAGCCGTCACGGCGAGCTCATCCTCGGACACTCCGGTGCCGGGTTCGATACGAGCTAAGGTTAAGGCTTCGACGCGGCAGTCGATAGTCGCTGAACCGATACGGTCCACGACCGCCCTGCGAGAGCTTGTGAACTGCATCCGCCTCGGATCTAACTCACCTACGCTTAGCCGTACGCCGCGAGACGAGCTGTTCCCTACAGAAACTGCAATCTGGCCGCCAGTCACGTCGGGGCGACCTTCCGGTAGGTAAATCAACGTGCTTCCGGCGCCGTCACCCGGCATATCCGTGGCGAATGCAACAGTCTCATCGGGCGCGCCCCCAGCAAAGCCCGTCCTATCGAAGTCAAACGTGTCGCAGTTATATCGACCGAAAAGGCTCTCAAAACCAGGAACCTGGGTCGCAGTTGCAGCCTGCTTCTCCGATACATCGGAGTTCAGCTCCGCTGAACAGCCGAGCGAAGCCGACGCCGCGGCCACGCTGAAACCTACTGCCTTAAAAACACTCAACTTCATACTATCCTCCGGATTACTATATTTTGTTTCGGACTTTGGTCGGACGTCATCCGCCGATCCCACAGCTCGGGGCGACACTAGAGCACTAAAGTGTGCTGTCAACCGACACAGAAGTGTTTTTGACGTCATTGCCGAATATTTTTCGTGATCCGCAAACTGGTCTGATCCGAGCGTGACTTGTTTCGGAACAGCGCAATCACGTTCAGCTTTAGTGACGAGCCTAGGGTTCTGTCGATGGCGGATTCGTAAAGCACTAAAGAGGACAGGGTTTTGCTAGTGTCACGCTCTCTAAGGATCAGAGAGATAGCGGCTCTTCCGGGCTTTCCGTGGGTCAGGTGGTTTGCGGCGGGGCCTGAGGGGGTAGTTCTGGGTAGAGGCTCAGGCCGCCGAGTTTGAAGTAGATGGCGTTCTTGAAGTTCTCGCGATTG
>SLEO01000100.1 GCA_007124745.1 Myxococcales bacterium | reverse complement strand
GCACGCACGGCGCTACGGACACCACCCGCACGGTGCCAAGCACTCGATGGCTCAGCTGTTTTCGTCGCTGTTCGTGGTAAACGCGCTGTATGTTCACGCTACGCGCCACCCGTAAGCTGCTCACAGCCATGGAGGCAGCGCCCGCGAAGGAGCCGCCGACGCCGACCACCGTACTCGGCGACTGGTACGCCAAGATGGCTGACGACCGCCTCATTCTCTGCGTCAGCGAGCGGACGCTGCTGCCGGTGGTGCTGCCGCGCGAGACGCTCGGCGCGATTACGAGGGCGTTGCCGCAAGCGCTCGCGGCGGTGCTCGACAAGCTAGGCGTCGATAGGGCAGCCATCGAGCGAGAGCGCTTCGCGATGGCGCAGTCTGCGGTAAGCACCACCGCGAGCCGCCGGGTGGTCGGCTTCCTCAACGACTTCGCATTCGCAATCGAGGCGATGTACGAAGACACGCACCGACGCCCTTTGCTTGAGACCTCGCTCGAACTTGCCCACACGCCATGCCACGCGTCGTCGGCAAAGCGCCTCGTATGGCCGGACGCAGCGACAAAAGCTGCCTTCAACGCCAGCTCGCTCGAGTGAGCGCCAGGCCTTGTGAGCCCGATTCTCTGCGAGAAGCGCCTGCCTAACACCCTCAGCGACGCGTGCGAGCGCCTCCGCACCGCCCTCCGCGTATTCTCTTGCACAACGGGGGCACCCACTGTGGGAGTCGAATGATATGCCGGGAGCGCATGCCCGCAGTGCGCTCTCCGCGTCTTGCTTCGTCGCCGACCGCCAAGAGCGCGACGCTCAAAGTCGGCGTTTTGCTTGCGCTCCCTCCCCAGGCGGAACTCGCGAAGGGGCTCCACATTCGGAGGTCACTTATTCACATTTCGAACAATGGGCGGGTAAGCCCGCGGATTACTTTCCTCCACGTGGTGCTGAGCCCACTATTTGCATATTAAGAAAGCCGGCAATTGCGAAGCGGACAGCGGCAAAATGGATGATATACTCGAGTATATGGATCGGGCTGAGCTACAACGAGACAGTGTTGCCCCCGCGCGGCAGGCGACGCACATCTCTGCTGCGGTAGCCGAGCAAGAGGCAACTATAGCTGAGCCCGTCCTTGTGCGCGGCGCGGAGGACGTACGCGTGCTCGCCGAAGTGCTCAACAGCGAGCGGCCGGCGGCTGCGCGCGTCGCCATCGCCTTGGCGCTTAAGCACGGCAAGCGTTAAGCCGTCGGCCAGAGCGCCGCATGCCACCGCTGCCAGCATATGAACTTCACGATGCGTTATCGCTCGACAGGCCGGTGTTGAGAGGGCTGCGCGATGACTTTGATTGCAGCTCCACCATCGTGACCGAGTACGTGAGCCATCGGCTCACCCAGAACGTACGTGACAAAGCATGTTCCGCTTTTTTGGCCGTGACCCCTCAGGGCTCGATCCGAACCGGTAGCCGCATAGCTGGCTTCTTCACGCTCAGTCCCACGAGCATCGACCGTCAAAGCGCCGATGACTGGAAACGCGCGCATCAACAAAAACTGCCTCTACCCTATGGGGAGGTGGGCGCCTACAAGTTGGGCTGGTTCGCTCGACATCGCGCGTATCCCGAGTTTTCGACAACGCTCTTCGGCGAGGTGCTTCTCACGCTTGAGCGACAGCCTATCAGTGCGCAGCTGCTCGTGCTGGACCTGGCGGAACCCCACGTCCTCCGCCCGCGCCGCTTCTTCGAGAACCAAGGATTCCGCACACTCCCCAACAGCCCACAGCAGCGAACGATGCTGCTACGACTGTAGCTGAATCGCGCAACTGCAAGAGAAGCGAAGCGCCATCCTGGAACCCTTTACGTTGACGCCAACAGTGAGCGGGCTGCGCTAAGCGCGCACCGCGTCGTGGAAGGACGCTTGGCTTTGCACGGTCTAGGGACGTGATACGTAGCGCACATGGCATCGAGTGAGGTCAGGTTTAGACCGGTAGCTGTGAGCGATGCGCCGTTTCTTTGGCAGCTCAAGCTTTCGACGATGAAGGTGCATATCACCCAGACCTTTGGTTGGGATGAAGGGCTCGCGTACGCGTTTCTCTGGCGCACCCTCCCCGGGGCGTATGTCGTCGAGGTTGCGGATGCGGCGGTGGGCATTCTTAAGGTCTGTCCCCGCGAGGATCACGTTTTTCTCGATGAAATCGGTTTGATGCCTGGGGTCCAGCGGCAGGGCATAGGCCGAGCCATCGTCCGCGGCGTGCTGCGGGAGGCGAGCCAGAGAGGCCTTCCTGTCCAGCTACGAGTGCTGCGATGCAATCCCGCTGTCGCTTTCTATGAGCGCCTTGGCTTCGTCCCGATGGAGCTGACGCCAACCCATGCGATGATGACAGCGCGCGCGCCCTGCGCCGACGCCATGCGCGTGCCGACCACAGAAGTGGAAGCGTTAGCTGGCTTCCAGGTGCATCGAGGGCCTGAGTGTATCGCGGCGCACCGCGACACGATATTGGCACGGCTCCGCACAACCTACTGGGCAAACGACCTAACCGCGTCAGCGTTCACAACGATGTGGCAACGCAGCGAACCTTTCGCGGTGCATGATGCGCGCGGCAACCTCAGCGCCTTTGGGCGCGCCGTCACCGACTGCGACCGTTTTGCCTACCTTTCGGACGTTTGGGTCGACCCATCCCAGCGCAACCAGGGTCTGGGAAGGCTGCTGTGCGGCAAGATGCTCACCGAGCCGGACCTCAAGGCGTGCCGCTGGCTGCTGCGGACACGCCCTGATACGGAGGCCTATTACGCGCCCTTTGGCTTCCGTCATCTCGCCTGCGACCCAATCGATGCCACTACCATTTGGATGCAGCGCTGCAGCTGAACCGTTCGCTACCCGGCTCTCCTGCGCAGCTGCTTCAAGATCCGCCACGAAAGACGCCAACAACTCGGAAAGTTGGTGCCCATATTCGGGCGCATGCATTAGCGGAGCGAGGCCTGAGCACCCGCCATAGCCACTGAGTGCGCGAGCTCTAGCCCATCACATATTGACGGCGAGCGCATTTGGCGACACACTTGTGCCATATGGCGGACTTTGTACATGTGCCAACGGCGGTGACGGCGAGTCGGGTGCTTGGTCTGCGTTTTAAGGAAGATGATGCTGAGAGCGCGGTGGTTCAGCTACGTAAGCACGTCCGCGCGGGTTTCTCGGCTGATCGGGTCGAGCGCGTCGCGAAGCAAGCCAACCTTCCCGTTAAGGACGTACTTGCGCTCATCGACCTTTCACAGCGCACCTATGAGCGTCGACAAAGCGACGGCAAGCATCTAACGCTCTCGCAATCAGACCGCCTGCTGCGGCTGGCCCGGATATTTGCAAAGGCCACTCACGTCCTTGGTTCCGCAGAGAAGGCGTCGCGATTTATGCAGAAGTCGAATCGGGCTCTCTGCGGGGAATCGCCATTCGCACATATCGATTCTGAGCTTGGTGAAGATGCTGTACTGGAGATTCTAGGCCGCATCGAACACGGCATCATCGGATAGGTGCTGTGGACGCCTGGCGATTGACGCGACAGCGCTACACGGCCGCGCCACTCGCTGGCGAGGGCGCGCGACGGTACGGGGGCCGCTGGAACAGCAAAGGTGTACCCGCCATCTACGCATCGTCGACTCTATCGCTCGCGGTACTGGAAGTATTGGTCCACGTCGACAGCTCGGATGCGCCCGAAGACTATGTAGCTGTTAAGCTCCGCATCCCTGACGAGGCCACAGAATCGCTCTCCAGCTCGCAGCTACCCAGTCATTGGCGGGCATTCCCGAGCCCCCAAGCGCTACGCCGAATCGGAGATGCGTGGTTGACCGCGAACCGAGGTCTTGCCTTGCGCGTTCCGTCCGCGCTCATCCCAGAGGAGTGCAACGTAATGCTCAATCCGCAGCACCCAGCGATGACTAGTGTGGCGATTCTCGAAGCAAAACCCTTTCACTTTGACCCGCGCCTTTTCGAATAGCGCATCAGATTTCGCGTACCGATTGCGGCGTGTTTGCAGGCTACACTCGGTTACCCTCCCCGATGCGTAGCTATCCTGGCATCGATGACCAGTTGGACCGCGCGCTCACGTACCTCCGATGAAAACCTGCTCCCTTTGATGCTAGTATCTCCTAGACTTTCTCTTTCTGGACTTCTTCCCACGGAGGGGCTCCTGGCGCTCGCGCAGCGCCTGCGCTCGTCCACCCTGCATCTTTCCCGACCGCGTTTGGAACCGTGGCACAAAAGCAGCAGCATCTAGCGTCGATACGGCACTCGGACATCGGCGGCGGCTTCAGGAAAGTCGCGGGTGTTGCGCGTGACTAGGACCGCGTCTTCGACTTGGGACGAGGCCCAGATAATGGCGTCTGGGAGCCGGAGCTTAAACCGTTGGCGCAGCACGACGGCTCGCTCGGCAACTGCCTGGTCTAGCTCCACGCACCGGAACCCATCCATGAAGGCACGCGTCGCCGCCTCAGTGGACGGCGGGCTTGCCTCTGCATCATGCCGGACAGCCCCGACGAGCACCTCCATCCAGCTCACCCGGCTGATGAGCCTGGTGCTGTAGCGTTCGATTTCTGCCTTGGCCTCCTCAAAGCCCTTGAGGAAGTCAATGAGTATGTTGCTATCGAAAAGCGCCTTCATTCGCGCTCCCACTCGCTGCGCAATGTGTCTTCGATGTCCAGCGCATCTGGTGACGGGCCCAGCCAGCAACCGAAGGCCGCCCTAAGCGCTTCGCTTTGCTCCTCCGCTTCCTGCTTTTGCAGGTAAGCATCGACGGCGCGCCGTATCAGCTCGGCCCTGGACGCGTGCGTGCGCTCCGATAGCCGCTTCAGCGCATCAACCTGACTGTCCCGAAGTTCGACTAGGGTTCGCATCTGTATATCATATACCGATATCGTAGCTGCTCAAGCCCGCTTTGGGTGCGGGACGGTCTAAGCGCGTAGAGGCCTTCAGTCATTCCGACGGCAAGGCGTCATCTGCTCTCGGGTTGCGCGACGGGGCGCTTCTATCGTATATCTACGATTAACGTTGGAGGAGCCGCGAAAAGGTGGTGAAGATGGAGTCTACGCCGTTGTGCTGCCCGCCGGCTACGCCCGCTGCCGGGGTTCCGAGCGATGAAGGGCTGGCGAATGAGCAACTAGCGCGGCTGGCCAAAGCGCTGGGACATCCGGCCAGAGTGGCGATTATCCGGCTGCTGCTTCGGCGAGAAACCTGCGTGTGCGGGGAGATTGTGGACGAGCTTCCGCTCGCGCAGTCGACGGTGTCGCAGCATCTGAAGCTGCTTAAGGAGGCCGGGCTCATCCGCGGTGACGTGGACGGTCCACGCGTCTGCTACTGCGT
>SLEO01000299.1 GCA_007124745.1 Myxococcales bacterium | reverse complement strand
GGCGAAGGATGCGGGAGGCGGACTCCAGCCGGGAGAGGGCGGTTTGTGCTTCGGTCTTGCTAGCGCCGAGTGCGCTGCGGACGTCTCGGTTCGCGACCCGGCCGTGCACCGTTAGGTAGGCAATGATGCTGTCTTGGAGCGCAAGGCTCGCTCGGTCTGGCGTGGCAGCGCGAACGGCTGCCACGCAGTTCCGCGTGTTCTGGCGAGGCGGCGCCACCTTACAGGCGCTATCAGACGAGGCCCTGCGAGACTCGGAGCCGAAGAGGGTCACCGTGAACTGGCTTACGTCGTCACGGAAGCGCGGTGGCTCGCGGCCTTCGCTGGCGGCCCATGCAACGATGCGGTCGATGCCTTGGCCCCACTCGTCAAGGTAGCTGAGCTCAAACATGTCCTTGGCGAGCACGGGGTATAGTGAGTATCGGCGGTCGATGATGTCTTGGACCGTCTCACCGGCCCGCGGCCAGCTTCTCAGGTCGCGGCAACTCCCGCTTGAACTCGAGTCGAGGATTCTCCAACTGGTTGAACACAGCCACAATCGATTGCTAATCGATTAGCAATCGATTGTTCGCGTTTCCTACTACCGCCAGAAGGTTACAGGCTGCGCGCCTGCTTGCGGTGATGCGCTGAAGTAGTCGAGCGAATAGCTAAGAACGGACCACGCCGGGAAGTTCTCGAGCCTGCTACCAAGGAGCGCACGGCTTCCAGAGGGCCCGCCACCGCGAGATGGTCCAACGCACCCTCAACATCGGCCACTGCTCAGTGAAACCGAACGCAAACGTCAGCCAGAAAGGGCGCGACAAAGCGTTCGCTCGCTTGCACGAGTGCGGGCGCGAGCGCGCCTTCAGAATGATGTGGCGTGGTCATATTGACGTAGCGGGCGGCGCGAGGCGCGGGCGATTGTAGCGGGAAAGCGCGTGTTGTGCTTGGCGTGGTCGTTGCTGCTTCAGGTGTGTGAGGCGTAACCGCTGCGCTGCCGTCAGCCATGGGCTGTGTCAGTGGCCCTACGGGCGTTGCGTCCTTCACCCACCCCTTTCCGGAGAAGCACCATGGCGACGAAAAAGACTCCGGCTCAGCCCCCGCGAGACAAAGACAAACGCGGGAAGTCAGCGTCCGGCGCCACTAAAGGCGGCCAGACGCTGCAGAGCAACGACGTCGTGATGGCGCGTGCCGTCGCCGCCGAGCCGCTCGTCGGGGCCATGCCCCACAACAGCATCAAGGCGTCCGAATACGGTCACGACAACAGCTTGGCGCCTCAGCCGGGGCCGACCGCTGAGCCCAATGCCAGCGGGGTGAACTCCAGCGCGGTGACTGCCAGCACGTTGACGGAAGAAAGCGGTACGGCAAAGTCCGGCGACGCCGCAAATCTTGGCGAGAATCCCACCACTACCTCGCTAAAGCGGGTGAGGGTGGACGCGAACGGTCAGCCGCTGACGACCAACCAAGGTACGCGCGTCAGCAACAACCAGGACTCGCTGAAAGCCGGGCTACGAGGCCCCGCGTTGCTCGAAGATTTCGTGCTGCGCGAGAAGATCACGCACTTCGACCACGAGCGCATCCCCGAACGCGTGGTCCATGCGCGCGGTTCCGCTGCGCATGGCTTCTTCGAAGCCTACGACACCTTCCCTCAGTACACCTGCGCCGCGCCCTTTGCCGAAAAAGGCAAGATCACGCCGGTGTTTACGCGCTTCTCGACAGTGGCCGGCGAACGCGGTTCCAAAGACACGGCGCGTGACGTCCGCGGCTTTGCCGTGAAGTTCTACACCGACGCGGGCAACTGGGACCTTGTCGGCAACAACATGCCCGTCTTCTTCATCCAGGACGCGATGAAGTTTCCGGATTTGGTGCACGCCGTCAAGCCGGAGCCGCATCACGGCATGCCCCAGGCTGCCTCCGCGCACGACACCTTCTGGGATTTCGTCTCCCTGATGCCCGAGTCGACACACATGCTGATGTGGCTGATGTCGGACCGCGCGATTCCGCGCAGCTATCGCATGATGCAGGGCTTTGGTGTGCATACCTTCCGGCTCGTGACCGCCGAAGGCGAGTCCGTTTTCTGCAAGTTCCACTGGAAGCCGCTTCAAGGAACACATTCCTTGCTCTGGGACGAAGCCGTGAAAATCTCCGGCGCCGACCCGGATTTTCATCGCCGTGACTTGTGGGAGGCCATCGAATCCGGCGACTTCCCCGAATGGGAGCTTGGGCTTCAGATATTCACCGAAGCGCAAGCGGAAGGCTTCAGCTTCGATGTGCTCGACGCGACGAAGCTCGTCCCCGAAGAGCTCGTGCCGCTCCTGCCCGTCGGACGCATGGTGCTCAACCGCAACCCGGACAACTTCTTTGCTGAGACAGAGCAGGTGGCATTTTGCACCGCGCACGTCGTTCCGGGCATCGACTTCTCCAATGACCCGCTCCTCGCGGGTCGCCATCACTCCTATGTGGACACGCAGATCACACGTCTCGGCGGGCCTAACTTTCACGAAATCCCGATTAACGCCTCGCTTGCTCCGGTGCAGAATAATCAGCGCGACGGCATGCACCGTCAGGCTGTGCACCGCGGCCGCGTCGCTTATGAACCCAACTCTCTCGGTGGGGGCTGCCCATTTCAGGCCGGCGGCGCGGGCTTCATGTCGTTTCCGCAGCCGGTGGCGGGCGACAAGGTTCGCGGCAAGCCGGAAAAGTTCGCCGAACACTACGCCCAGGCCACCCTCTTCTACGAGAGCCAGACGCCCGTCGAAAAGGCACACATCGCAGCGGCCTTCCGCTTCGAACTCAGCAAGGTAGGCGTTCCCGCCATACGCAAGCGCATGTTGTCGTCGCTGGTGAACGCGTCGCCCGCGTTGGCTGCAGAGGTCGCCGCTGGCCTAGGGATGGACGTGCCCGAGGCGATGCCCAAAGCCATCACCAAGGACACCACGCCGGAACTAAGCGTGTCTCCAGCGCTGTCGCTGATGGCCCTGCCTGGCGAGTGCGGCATTCGTACCCGGCAGGTAGCTGTGATCGTAGAACATGGCGTGCATCACGCCTCGCTCGCCCGTCTTTCGAGTGAGCTAGTTGCGGCAGGCGCGGTGGTCCATTTCGTCGGGCCTCGGGTCGGTATCTTCATGAGCGACTCAGGTGAAGCTATCGAAGCGAACAAGTCGATGGAGAATGCGCCCGCTGCGCTCTTCGATGCGGTGGTGCTTCCCGACGGGAGCGAGGCTGTCGAGGCCCTCCAGCGAAACGGCTACACGTTGGAGTTCGTCAAGGACTCGTTCCGTCACTGCAAATCGATGCTTGCGCTAGGCGCCGGGCAAGCGTTGCTGGAATCCGCGGGGCTCGGCGGAGCGATGGACACCGATGCGGGCATCCTGCTCTCGGAGGGCGCCGATGCCGCGGGCATGGCGTCGCCTTTCATCGACGCGATTGCGCTCCATCGCCATCTGGCCCGCGACAGCGACCCACCGCTGGTGTGAGCTGCGGGTAGGGGAGGGCGTTCCTCGAAAAACGCAGCGCCAGCCACAACCGCAACGCCAACAGCATGCGTACCCAAGCGCACCCTGATCGGACCCATGGATCAAAAACCGAACAGCAAAAATCAACTGAACCGGGTGTTGCATCAGGCGCTTGAGCCCGAATATCGACGCGCCAAAGTCTACGTAGGTTCACTGTCGCCTGAGCAGAAAAGCGACGTGAAAGCGGATTGGGAGGCGTACGTCAAGCAGATGCGCGCGCACGATCAAGTCCTTTTGAAGGTCTTTGATGAGGGAGCCCAGTCAACCGATGCCGAAGACGCCGGACACCACGCGCCGGAACACGACAATGAGTCCCAAACTACCAGCGCTCTTCGAAGCGCGTTCGGCACGCCGGCGCACGTGAATGGTGTTGAACTTAAGCGTACGACCAGTTCCAGAAAAGAAGGCCTCATCCACATATCCGATGCCCATCATTCGTCGACTGAAGAGCGGAAGAGTAGCGGTGGAATGTCTACCTCGATGATCACGGAGAAGTGGTGCGAAACGATGCTGAACGCGAAGTATCGGAAGGGTGATTAAGTGCGCTCAAGTGGGGCGGTTCGTCCAGGCCAGAACTGGCTCACAGCGAGCATTGCGCAGCCTCCTGTTGCTGCTTTTCTGCGTAGCTCCGGGCGAAGGTTTCTCTCTCGTTGGAATGCCTTGGACCTGATCGTGGCGGTCGCGCTCGGCTCAACTTGGGTGACGGTGCTGGTGACTAACGTCGCGGACGGCCGTGGCCGTCCGCGGATGGTCGAGGCCACGCCAGAATTCGTGTAAACTCTGGGGGTTTACGCCAAAGCGCTGGCCCTCGTGTGTTGACTCTCTGCGAGGCTTTGCCAGAAAGGGAGATATGGGAGCCGACGCTAGCCTCGGGGTGCTCTACACGTTTAGGCGCTGCCCCTACGCCATAAGAGCGCGCATGGCGCTGGCGGCCGCTGACCTGGAGGTGGAAGTCCGGGAAGTCTCCCTTAAAAACAAGCCAGATGCGCTCCTCCAGGCTTCGCCCAAGGGGACGGTGCCCGTGCTTGCCCTCACTTCCGGCGCCGTAGTGGACGAGAGCTTGGCGGTGATGACCTGGGCACTTGAGCGCCGCGACCCTCACGGCTGGCTCGCGCGCACACAAGCGGGCTGTCGCGCCCGCATCGCTGCCAATGACGGCCCGTTTAAGCAGGCGCTCGACGCCTACAAATACCCATGGCGCAACGCATCGGACCCGGAGGTCGCATGGAGCGAGGCGCTAGGCTACCTGCGGCCCCTCGATGAACAGTGTCAAAGCGAGCCCTACCTGGGCGGCGCCGAGCCATCTCTTGCCGACGTCGCGATATTCCCGTTTATTCGTCAGTTCGCCGCCGTGGATGCGGACCGCTTCGCTTCAGCGCTGCCGCTCCTGGACACTTGGCTCAACGGCTGGCTCGAAAACGCCACATTCAAGCGCATTATGGCCAAGGTGCCCGTTTGGGCTCCTGGCGACTCGCCCCGCTACTTTTCGACCCTCTTTAGCTAAGGCGGAGCGCGGTCTGACGGCACGCGGTCGCCCTTTAGGGGCGGCGTCCGTAGTGCGACTAGAAGGAGGCCGCGAAAGAGCCGGCGCTTGGTCCAATGGACTTGCGGCGTTTTTTTGGCTTCGTACCTGAGCCATCCCCAGGGTGAGCCTGGGGGACGAAAGCCGCGGGCAAATGGGCCTTCCGTGCGCGGACCCTGCTCACCCCACCATACTTAATCCAGGCCCATTTCCCCGTGGCTTTCTGCGTCTCGAGTTCATGAGGGGATCGCTCAGGCTTCGTACGTCTTGGCTCGGTCGTTGGGTCTGCAACCTACGGGTGCCTCGGGTGTGCGCCCGCAGATTGCGCTGATTTACGCTCGCCGGAACAAACCGAGCACAAGCGAGATAGCTGCGACCACCAAGAATGCGATAAAGAGAATTTTCGCGATGCCTGCTGCACCCGATGCAATTCCTCCAAAGCCGAAAATAGCAGCAATAACTGCCAATACGAAAAAACCTATTGCCCACCTTAACATAATTGCCCCTTTGTCCTGAAATTTGTTCAGGAACACGATTCAATAGACAAGCTTGCATACGATAAAATAAGTGCAAGTTATATTTTCGTTAGGGATGCGTGAGAACACCTTGTGTCGCCTTGGGTGTTAGAGATCAATGCGAGCATGTGAGGTCCGCTGAGAAAGCTGTCCAAGCGCAGAACCCAGTAGCAGGGCATAACAGTCGGGGGACATCCCGGAAAAGACGAGGCTCGGCCATGGATGATGCAAAACAGTCGAAGAATGCGCGTGTGGAGCGCTTCCGCGCATGGAGTGGGCGTCATTGGGTAGCCCTCTCAATCGTTGGATGTCTTCTGGTCCTCGCGGTGGTCTTGTATGTTCTGGTGCCCGTACTTGTGCTGCGCGCCATCAATAACGAACTCGAATCGATGCCGCACTTCGAAGGACACGCCGAGCGTCTATCGCTGCAGCCCTTCCGTAGGGGTGTGGTTCTGCACGATCTTCGGCTTGATGCGCGGGCCATCGACCGAGACGTCGACTTGGTGCGCATCGAGGAAGTCGATGTCCGGGTGGGCTGGCGCGGCTGGTGGCCGAAGAGCTGGAAGGTGAAAGTTGCGGTGCGTGGTCTCAAGGTCGACCTGCTCATGTCACAGCTGCCCGACGTGATGGAGGCGGTTAAACGCTCGGATTTCATCGGGCAGTTTGCGGAAGCGCCGCCACTCACGGTAAAGCGCTTCACGCTTGAAGACTCATCGATGCATCTCCGCTTCTTCGGAACGGAGCCGCCCGTTCAGGTCTACGTGACGGGCCTCGAGGGCAAGGTGAAAGACATCAGCAACCGGGCCTGGCTGCAAGGTGAACGCAGGAGCACCGCAAAGATAAAGGGCATGGTCCTGGGTCGTTCAGTGATGCGCCTTGAGGCCGAGGGCAACGCGTTCGGCAAGCCCTACGACTGTGAAGGGAGTTTCAAGCTGACGGAGCTGGCACTTGCACCGTTCTCGCCACTCATGGCCGAAGAGACGGAGCTGGTTGAAATTGTAGGCGGCGATGTCAGCACGCACACCACAGCGGTCTGCCGTGATGAGTACGCGGATGTCCACGTCCGGATGGAGCTGCGGGATGTGACGTTCGCCGACCCTGACGCGGAAGATTCGCTCTTTGAGCGCATGGGCACGGCGCTCGTCACCGGCGCGCTCGAGCACGGCGTGAAGTTGAAGGGCCACGTCGCCACCACACACTTCCAGACGCGCGTGCCCTACAGCAACCCCCAAGACGTCGAAAAAGGCCGCATCGCCATGGAAGCCTTCAACAACTTCTCGACGGAGCAACTCTCCGAGCCTCTCCCTGACTTCAATACCGAGTCGTCTTCAGACTAGAGTGGTGTCGCTCGACGCTCCTCAGGGCAGCGCGATGGGACTTGGAACGTGGAAGGTTAATGAGACCGGAGAGGCGCGTTGCAAGTGCGGGTCATTGGACCCCCAACAGACGATCGCACGCGCGGCGTCAAGGAAACAAGCGTGCTGCGCGCCGAGGCCAAGTTGAACGCTACCCCTTGTCACCGCGCTGTTAAGTACAGGGACATAGCTGTCATCGAAAGTCCCGTTGGCTAAAAGACTCGAGTTGTTGCGTCCAGCGCACCATACCTCGTCGTTTGCCATGACGGCGCAGGCGTTTGCGACGGATATGGTGAGGGAAACGGCGCCGTCAAAGCTCGGTGAGCGCTGCGGTTCAAGTGCCGCTTCACTGTGTCCAAGTCCAAGCGCGCCGGTGCTGTTCTCCCCCCAACACCACACCTGTCCGGCTGGGTCGGTGATGCAGCAGTTCCTGTAGCCACATCCGAGCTGGGTTGCGGCGTCAAATCCGAGGACCCGCCCGGGCATACCCGCCGGGCTTTCCGAGCTGGTCTGACGGCCAAGCACATCGTGGTTGGGCTCGCCCCAGCACAGGACGGCACCGTCACTTCGAAGGGCGCACGTGTGCCGGATTCCCGCGGCAATCGAGCGAATGTTCTCTAGGCTTACGACGCGTGCCGGCAAGTGCGAGTCTGTATACGGCGGCGGAGCGACGCCTCGCATGATGCCGCGTCCCCAGCACCATACTTCGCCTGCCGCCGAAAGGACGCAGGCATGCTCGTACCCTCGCACGACCTGACGGATCTCAACCTCGCTAGGAAGCTCTACTCTGTGCGGTTCCAGCGCCGTGCTGGGCCCGTCGTTAGGCGCATAGCCCAGTGCTCCGTAGTCGTTGCGTCCCCAGCACCATACCTCGCCACCGTGTGCGACGGCGCAGCCACCGTAGTTACCAGCGTCGACATGCGTCACGCCTTCGAGCCCCAGGACTCGGGTAGGCGCGGCCATAGGTTCGATGGAGCCGTCGCCTCGTCCGCCATGCTCCGCGGAACCCCAGCAGAACAGTTGCCTGCTTTGATGGATGGCGCATGCCCCGAACTGAGCCACCGACAGAAAACGGACGCCGCAGGGTCCGCAAGCGCCACCGCAGTCCGCCTCCGTTTCGTCACCATCGAGTACGCCGTTGAAGCAATGGTCGGCTTCGCACGCGGGTCCGAGACAGGCTTCATCGATTGGCCGCGCAGGGTCGACTGCGTTGTTCGGTGTTTCAGGAAGAGGCTGATTCGCGTCGGGCGTCTGCGAGTCGCTCACCTCTGTCGTGAGGCTGCTGCTCTCCTGCCGCCCTAGGTTCTGGTCGAAAAGCAAGCCGCAACCTGAGACTGGCCCTGCCGCAAGACCCACCCACAGCAGCCACAGCACAGACCTGCGTGGTGCCAGCCCTGCTTCTCGACTTACGCAGTTCATATTCAAAAAATCACTAACACTAAAAATATAGGAATCTAGTGACTCCGTCTAGTCCCCGTCCTTGCTGCATGATGATTGCGGCGCGCCAGGCGGAGGACAGCTCGGGTGTAAGTTGAGTGAACCGCCGGCGAGCGTCTAAGGAGGCTAGGGAGAGGCCCATCGTGGCAAGCCGCCGCTCCCAAAAAGCCAAAGAAGCTTCACAAGCTCGGCGACACTTGCCCCCGTTTGCCTCAAGCGCTCCACCATCACGCGACGTGTACTTCGTTGACCGCGCGCTTCGTGCTCCGCGGCCCTTTCCCTGAGCGAAGCAACGAGGCTTGGGCTCGCTGAGTCGCAGCCTTCAAGAGGGTCGAGGTCGTCGAGCCCCGCTACCGCCCTAGCGTTCTGTCCCTGGCCATCTAGTTGGTGCGTGACGCCGTAAAACGAGGCGTCGCTCCATGCGACGGCGAATGCCGCTGCGGCGAATCTCTGGGCATCGTCTAGGCTGCCCGCCCAGCCCACGCCGACAAGTTCATACCGATTGGCTGGCCAACCCGGGCCCAAGTACGGTCCAAGGAAGCTCTTCTCGCAAAGCGAGTTGAGGGGGTTTGGCGAGTAGCAGTTCAGGTTCGGAATAACGTTTTGTACCCTTACCTGTGTCTCGACTTGGCAGACAAAGGATGTGCTCGGTCCAGATTTGTCCTCGACGCTTGCTGAACTCTGGTCCGTTCCCGGGGCGCTCATGCAGGCGCTCTGCACGGTGCACATAGCCAGCAATGCTCCGGAAAGCGCGTGCAAGCGACAGTACGCGAAAGCCGCGGCGCGAAGCTTGCGCCGCCCGCTCTGGCACTCGACAAGGTCTCGGGAAATCGAGCGTGCGGGCACTTCCATTCCCTAGACGCGTAACAGGCGTCTGGGTAGGGGGCGAGGGCGTGCGGGCGTGTTTCGGACTGCTGCTTTACTCGACTTCGCCGGCTTGGGTGGCGGCTAGGACTTCTTCTACGCTGGTGACGCCGGCGAGGACTTTGCGAGTGCCGTCTTCGCGAAGGAGGGTCATGCCTCGGCTTTGGGCGACGCGCTGGATGGTGCCCGAGTCTGCGCTCTTCAGGATTTCGCGGCGGACCGCTTCGTCGATCGGTAGATACTCGTGGATACCGACGCGGCCGCGGTAGCCTGTGCCGCTGCACTCGTCGCAGCCTTGGGGGCGAAAGAAGGTCATGCTCGCGGCATCACCTTCGATCTCCAGCGAGCGCAGGTCCGCCACGCTGGGCGTGTAGGCCACGCGGCAGTGGCGGCAGAGGCAGCGCACGAGGCGCTGGGCCAACACAGCCTGCAGCGATGAGGCGATAAGGAAGGGCTGGATGCCCATGTCCAGCATGCGGGTAATGGCGCCTGCTGCGTCATTCGTATGCAGGGTGGAGAGCACCAAGTGGCCCGTCAGCGACGCATGAATCGCGATTTCTGCGGTTTCATGGTCGCGAATCTCGCCGACCATGATGACGTCCGGGTCCTGACGCAAGAATGCGCGCAGTCCGCTAGCGAAGGTCAGGCCTATCTTCGGTGCGACCTGGACCTGGCCGACACCGCGCAGCTCGTACTCGACGGGGTCCTCGACGGTCAGAATGTTGAGGTCCGGCGTGTTGATCTTGTTCAGGCAAGCGTAGAGGGTGGTCGTTTTGCCCGAGCCGGTCGGCCCGGTAACGAGGACGATGCCGTTGGGCCGGCTGATGACCGCCTCCATGCCCCGCAGGTTGTCTTTGGCAAAGCCTAAATCCGCCAAGTTGAGCTGCACCTGCTGCTTGTCGAGCAGACGCATGACGATGCGCTCGCCCTTCGCCGTCGGCACCGTGGAGACGCGCACGTCGATAAGCTTGCCGGCGATTTTCTTCGTGATGCGGCCGTCCTGCGGCAGCCGCTTCTCGGCGATGTTGAGCCCGGCTTCAATCTTCACACGGGCGACAATCGACGGCAGAAAGCCTCGGTGCGCCGTTTTCTTGGGAAATAGATTGCCGTCGATGCGGTAGCGCACGACGACTTCATTGTCCGTGGGCTCGATGTGAATATCGGAGGCGCGGTCGCGTACCGCGGAATAGAAGAGGTTGTTGACCCAGCGGATGACCGGAGCCTCATCGGTCATGTCGATGAGGTCTTGAAGCTCGTCGCCGTCGCTCGCTTTATCCGTATCCGCGAGGGCGGTTTCGTCTTTGCGCTCATAGACGCGGTTAATCGCGTCGTTGATAGACTCAAGCGTCGCGGCTACGGCCCGCGTCGGCACCTTGAAGAGGGCCCGGAGTTCATCGAGGGCCGTCGTCTCGAAGGGATTGGACACCGCCACCACAAGGTGTCCCTCACCATCGAAGCTCGTGGGCAAAAGGCCGTGCTGGCGGGCGAAGTTGATCGGTACCTGCTCAACGATGATGCCGGGTATCGTCTCGGCGTTCAGTGTTGCCACGAACGGAATGCCCGCTTCGTCCGCGAGCGTCCGCGTGATGGTTGCCTCGTCGAGGACACGCGTCGCGAGCATCACCTCGATGACATCCAGGCCACGCTCATCCGCCTGTGCCTGCAGCTCTGCTATTTTTTCCCGCGGCACGAGGCCGCGGGATTCAAAGATATTGGCGAGGTAGCTCATCTTAGTTCAGCGCCATGCTTCACGCGCTGTCACAGCCCATCCCAGCGTATCACAGCGAGGCAATGGCTGTCCGCGCCGTTAGGCCATCAGCCTTCTTCGGGGAGGCTTGGCGTCTCCGGGTCGATCACAAGGTCGCTTGCCCCAATGGGCTTGCTGGGGATGTGCTCTTTTTTCTCCTCGACGGCGAGTGAGGCCTCAAACGCGCGACGCGCGTCGTCCTCACCGATTTCGAGGAACATCTCCGCGAGCAGGCCGCGGGTGCGTGCGTAGTCTACCGGTGGCTTGTAGTCCGTGCCGGTGAACACGAAGTAGCGGTCGAGGAACTCCTGACGCTCGCGCATTTTGCGCTCGTAGATGGCGCGCATGTCCGCCGCATCGCGAATGATGTAAGGCGTCAAGAAGAGCACTAGGTTGCGCTTTTCCTTGGTGCGCTTGGTGTCGCGGAACAGGACGCCGATGAGGGGCAGGTCACCAAGAAAGGGAATTTTGCGTTCGGAGCTCGTGACCTGGTCGCGAATCAAGCCACCGATAACCACGGTCTGCTGGTCGCCAACGACCACTTCCGTGCGCGCAGTGGTTCGCGAAATGCTGCGTACGCCCGCGTTGCCGGTAGTGTCCGGTGCGCCGACGGACGAAATCTCTTCTTCGATGTCGATGCGGATGCGCTCGTCATCGGAAAGGTGCGGCGTGAGGCGCAGTATAGTACCCACGTCCTGACGCGGAATCGCGCCGGGGAAGCCGCCAAGGCCGCCGGCCCCGCCGCCCGCCCCGCCCGGCAGGCCACCGATGCCAAGCGCGGGTAGCTGCGATGTCTGGAGTGGCACGTTTTCGCCGATGTTGATTTCAGCCTCGACGTTGTCGGTGGCGATGAGATGGGGCGTTGAGAGGATGTTGACGTCTTCGGTGGTCGCGAGCGCCTTGATGGCAAGGCCGAAGCTCGGCACCGATTGGCCGACGAGCTGCTGCGACTCTTCAATGACTGGGCCACGCACACCGAGGGCGAGGCCTGTAAGCAGCGTCTGCAAGCCCTCGGCGCCGGGGGCGGCGGTTTTGCCCGCCTCGAAGCCGATGAGGCCGAGGGAGCCGTCCGTCGGCAGGTTGCCCGCACCGCCGTGGTAGGCGATGCCCAAATCTCGATTCCGGGCGACGCGCAGGTCGAGAATGACCGCCTCGATGTACACCTGCTTACGCGGCGTATCGAGTTCCTTGACCATGCGCCGGATCTGCGAATAGTCGCGCGGCGTAGCGGTCACTACCAGGGCGTTGCTGGCTTTATGGGCGGTGATGCCGACTTCGTTTTCGAACACCGCAGTGGCGCTTGGTTGGGCGCCGGGTTGCGGCTGCGCCCCGCCGCCACGGCGGCCTCCGCCTCCACCCCCCGCCCCGGCGGTTCGGCCGACGAGATTCTGCAGGGTGGTGGCCATTTCCTCAGCGTCGCCGTTCTCGACGACAAGCACGTGGGCGCGGCCTTCGCCCTCGAGGGCGATATCAAAGCGACGAATAATTTCGAGGGTTTGAAGATAGCCCTTCTCCGTGCCGACGATGATGAGGCTGTTGCTCCGCGGGTCGGGTATCACCTTGGAGATTCCAGATACGGTGCCCCCCGGGCCTTCGTCACCTGGCTTCTTTGGCTTACTCGGGTCGGCAGCGAATAGTTGACTGACCGTTTCCGCCAGAGTCGCGGCATCCGCATTGTAAATCGGCTCGACCCACACCTGCTCGCCGCCGCTCGGCTGATCCACCGCGCCCACGATGCGCAACATCCGCTGAATATTGGCGCCGGTGTCCGTGATGATGATCATGTTCGTGGGCTCGTGGGCGCCCACATTACCGTCTCGCGTCTTGAAGCGACCGAGCAGTCCCGCCACTTCATTGGCGTTGACGTGTTCGAGGCGCTTCAGGTAGGTCATGTAGCGGTCCTCGGTGGGGACCTGCCCTTCGCCGGTGTAGGTGGGCACCGGGCGGTTTTCGATGCCTGCCGTCTCGACGATCTTGAGGTAGGGGCCGCTCGGCATGACCGTGAGGCCGTTCAGCTCCAGGATCGAAAGAAAGGCTCGGTAGGCTTCGCCCGCGGTCACCTGACTCGGCGCCTGGACCGTGGCCTGGATGCCCTTGAGCTTGCCGGAAAGAATGAAGCGCCGGCCTGTAATATTGGATATCAGCCGGACGAGGTCCTGCAGTTCGGCGTCCTCCAGGTTAAAGGTAACTTTAGTGCCCGGGGGGATGGGCTTGTAGCTTTTGGGCGGCTCGAAGACGTCCTCGGGCGTGCCATCGCCTTCAGCATCACCGTCTTGCGCGCAGACCGTAGCGGGCAGCGTGCAGACGAAAGAGGCCACAAAAACGGCACCAAGCGCGACGCGCAGGCCGAGTTTGGCGAGCATCTGCCCGAGCCTAGAAGGCGGAAAAGCTAAGGGTAGAAACACGGTAGCCGGCAGTCTTGCCGAAGAAGCGCCGGAGACGCAAGGACTCCGCATGGGGCAAGGCACGCTCAACGTACCTCGTAGTCGATATCGACTGGGCGCCCGTTGCGTACAATCGAGACCGTCAGGTTTTCAGCCGAGCGCAGGCGCGCGTAGGCCTCAAGGGCGGTGTTGGGGCTCGACATGTCGTAGCCGTTGATGGTGCGCAGCATGTCACCGTTAGCGAGGCCGATGCGGTCCAGCATGCTCTTGCCGCGGATGCCGAAAAGCTTGATGCCCACTGTCCGGCCGCCCTCCATGTGCGGCACCACGCGGGCGATGCGCAACAGTTCGAGGTTGTTGCCCAGGACTTTGTCGAGCAACTCGCGCGTTACCTGGTATTTGGTGTCGCTAATTTTGCGGATGCCCTTATCGTAGTCTTCCGCCGGAATGCTGCCCTCCTGAGCCTCGGCTTCGGGTAGGGCCGGCTGCGCAGGCATCGGGCGCGTGACTGCGACCCGCGGCTTCGCCTCAACCTTCTCGTCGAAGAAGATGTCGAGGCGGCAAGCGGATTTGCCCGTCGGCTGGATAGTGACCGAATCGGGCCGCACAGCGAGCAGCGTCAGGCCCGTCTTCGGGTCCGTGTCGTCGACGGCGAGCACCATGGGCGCACCTCCCGACGAGATGCTCACCAAGGACGCCTCGGGCTGACGGTGGTTGTAGAAAATGCCCGTGACCAGTTCGGTGGGCTCGCAGCGCGTGGAGGTCGAGCGCTGCTCCTCCACATCGACGGGGTCGGGCGACGCAATGGTTTGGGGTTCGTCCTTGGCGGTGGGCTCAAGGTTGAGCGGACCGGTTTCCGCGTCGAAAATGTTGCGCGTGAGGATACGCGTCGGGTCTTTGGTGAGGCTGAGGTTGGTCGGATTGGCGCGGCGCACACCGCCCGGTGCAGCTTCGGCGCGCCAGAGCGCCGCGCCCACTAGGAAGCCTGTTCCCCGCGATGCGAAGAGCGCGGCCACGCTGGCGGCGCCAAGCGTCACCGCAAACACAACGATCTGGACCCGGGTACTCTGCACGGCAGCCCGAAGGTAGCACGCACCCCCCGGCGCCGCATAGCTTACGCCGCGGCCGCCTCAGCGCCGCTGCCCCGCGGTGTGCAACAGCCATGTTCAGTGGCGCCCATCGTGCCCCTGCGTCCGGAACGTGTCACTCTGGCGACGCGCGTGGGCGGGCTGCTCAGCGCTGCGCACTGCACGGGAGATGTCGTTGCCTACGCCCATCGATAAAGCCGCCATTCTGCACGAAGCGTTGCCCTATATCCGGGCTTTTCACGGCAAGGTCTTCGTCATCAAATACGGCGGACACGCCATGGTGGACCCCGAGCTACGCTCGTCTTTCGCGCGGGATGTCGTGTTGCTGAAGTACGTCGGCATTCACCCGGTGGTCGTGCATGGGGGCGGTCCGCAGATCGACGCCATGCTGAGCCAGCTCGGTGTCGTCAGCGAACGCATCGACGGGCTTCGCGTCACCACGAACGAGACGATGGAAGTCGTCGAGATGGTCCTGGGGGGGCGCCTCAACAGTGAAATCGTCTCGCTCATCGGCCAGCACGGCGGCCGCGCCGTGGGCCTCACGGGCAAGGACGACAACTTTCTGCAGGCCAAACGCGTTGAACGCATGCGCAACACGGCGGGTGTGGATGTCGACCCTGGGCGCGTCGGCGTCGTCTCCGAGGTGCGCGTCGAGGTCATTGAGCGCTTGGTCGAAGGTGGCTTTATTCCTGTCGTTGCACCGGTTGCTGTGGATGAGCATGGCAGTGCTTTGAACGTCAACGCGGACCTTGTCGCCGGCGCGCTCGCCCGGGCTCTGGGCGCCCGAAAGCTCGTGCTGATGACTGACACGCCGGGGGTGAAGGACAGTCAGGGCGAGGTCATTCCTTCCCTAGACCGCGCCCAGCTCGAAGCGCTCATCGAATCCGCCGTCATCGTCGGCGGCATGATTCCCAAGGTGCGTTGTGCGCTTGAGGCCCTCGATGGCGGGGTGCGCAAAGCCCACATCATCGACGGCCGGGAACGGCACGCCGTCTTGCTCGAGATCTTTACCCGTGACGGCGTGGGCACAGAGATCACCAGCGCTGCTAGTCACTCCCTTCCCGTTCCAGGGTGAACGGCGCTCGGGCTTGAGCCTCGCCGCGAAACATGCCAGCACTGGCGCTTCCCTGGCGCCGATGCGTGCCTCCGGAGCCGCGTCTATGGTCAAACACTGTCTCTCGCTTGCCGACCTTGGGGCCGGCGCTCTCGAAGCTATTCTCGAGGAAGCCGTACGCCTCAAGAAGGAACGCCTGGAGTTGAGTCACCGGCGGTCGCTCAAGGGGCGCTCGGTGGCGGTGGTACTTGAAAAGCCATCGACGCGGACCCGCCTTTCCTTCGAAGTCGGCATTCAAGAGCTCGGCGCTCAGCCCGTCGTCGTGATGGCAGAGCACTCCCAGCTCGGCCGCGGAGAGACACTGGAGGACACGGCGCGCATGCTGTCGCGTTTCGTGCACGCTGTGGTGTGCCGAACATCTGCCCACCAGCGCCTTGAAACACTCGCGGCGCATGCCTCGATCCCCGTTATCAACGGACTAAGCGATAGCTTTCACCCCTGCCAGGTGCTCGCTGACCTGCAGACCGTCCGCGAAAACTTTCAGACGCCCTGGAGCGAGCTCAACATCGCCTGGATTGGCGATGGCAACAATATGGCGCGCTCGTGGGTGGTCGCCGCGGGCTTGCTCGGTTTCAAGCTTACCGTTGCGTCTCCTTCAGGGTTTGCGCTGGACGCAGCCTGGGCGGCCAAGACGGGTCGCGGGCATGTCGCGCTTGTCGAGGCGCCCGAGGCGGCGGTGGCGGGCGCCCATGTGGTGACCACCGACGTCTGGACCAGCATGGGCCAAGAGGCGGAGACGGCTGCACGTCTGGCCGCCTTCTCCGGCTTCGAAGTGAACGACGCGCTGATGGCGCAAGCCGATAAGTCGTCGATTTTCCTGCACTGCCTTCCGGCCCATCGCGGTGAGGAAGTCAGCTCTGCGGTGATAGACGGACCCAGGTCGCGCGTTTGGGATGAAGCCGAAAACCGCCTTCACGCCCAAAAAGCGCTCCTTCTCTACCTCATGCGTTAGTCCGACGACCCACCGAGGGTTCCCAGTGGCGGCTCTAGGGCGCTGTCGGTTTCGGCATCAGCGTCTGCGTGCTCCCCTCGCGCCAGGTCCGGCGCCCCGGCGAATGCGCGGGATCTTCGGCTTCCGCGCCAACCTCCCTCAAAGCCTTAGCTCGCGTCTCCAAGCATTTCGTGAAGCTTCGTGGTGGCTCAAGGCAAGGGAGTCCGGTTAGCCTCACTGAGTGTCATGAGCGGGCGAGTTGTGCAGCCAGGAGTCCCGAGTTCGCTCGGCACCTCCAAGCGTCCGGGTGACGATGCGCCGCCGCGGCTCTCGCCGCTGCAGGCTTTTGTGCTGACGATGGTGGAGGCACCCATGCCGTTAGAGGCGCTACTCGACTGCGTGCCTGCGCCCGCGGCGGCCGTAGAAGACGCCGTTTCGGTGCTCGTCGGCGCGGGCCTGCTGTGCTGGGGTGAGGCAACACCGCCCCCTGAAACGTTTGGCACCGCACCCGCGCTCAGCGGGGCTGCACGCCTGAGCTCGCTTGTGCCTCCTGCATCGGGTGCCCCGAAGGCGGCTGCGCAAGAGGTGCGCCGCTCGCCGGAATCGGATTTGGCGGATTTGCTCGCGAAGGCCAAAGCGCTGGCTCAGAAGCCTGCAGCGGTGTCGGCAAATGCACCGGCCGCCGCCCTGTCTGAGCCCGTGCCGCCACCCTCCGAGAGCCCTGTTAAGCGCAGCAAGACGCCTGGAGGACTCAGTGCCGAAGATCGTTCCGAGCTCGCGGCACGCTTCTTCCGCCTCGAGGACGCCAACCACTATCAAGTGTTAGACCTTGCGCCGGACGCGACGCGGGCCGACATCCGGTCGGCCTACTTTGCGCTTTCCAAGCGCTTCCATCCCGATCGGCTCTTTAAGGAGGGTCACGAGGAGCTTGCGGACCAGATGGCCGCTGTGTTTGCGCGGCTGACGGAAGCCTATGATGTGCTGGGTCGTCCGGCGCGCCGCGAGGCCTACGACCGTAGCTTGGGTCCTGCACGCCTAAGAGGGGCGGCACCTATCCCGCCCATCCATCGCGACCGTGTCGCGAGCCAGCCACTTCCCGGGCCTGAAACGCCGCCGGGTCCTGCGTCCACTTCGCAGCACGCGGTATCCGGCGTCGCGTCCGCCAGGTCGCGCAGCGTCAGTCCGGAAGAGCGCCGGCTGCAGGCGCGACAGCGGGCAGGTGCGCGCCTGCGCGCGGC
>SLEO01000154.1 GCA_007124745.1 Myxococcales bacterium | reverse complement strand
CCGGAACTCGTGGGGATTGTTACCGCAAGTTCAACGCCTCCCTGACGGGCATCTCTACGGTCGCGTAGTCTGCAGCTTTGGGCGACCTATCGACCGACGCGACTGGCTTTTTCTAGGAGCGTGCGGGTGGCAGCGGGGAGCGATGAAAGGTCGCCGGAGTCCACGGCACGCTGGATAGCGCCGGCGAGTTCTTTGCCGAGTTCTACGCCCCACTGATCGAAGGCGTTGACCTGCCAGAAAGCAGATTGCGTCAGTACCTTGTGCTCGTAAAGGGCGATGAGCGTGCCTAGTGTTTCGGGGGTCAGGCGGTCGAGCAGGAAGGTGGTCGAAGGGCGGTTGCCCGGAAAGGTCTTATGCGGCGCTAAACGCGCCGCATCCGCCTCCGTGGCGCCGCCGGCCAGGAGCTTCGCGTAGGCCTCTTCCTGGCTTCGACCGCGGGCTAGGGCGTCGCTTTGGGCAAAGCAGTTGGCGAGCAGCATGGTGTGCAGTTCGGTGTGCGGGTGGTCCGCCTTGGCAGCGACGATAAAGTCGCAGGGCGTGGGTTCTGTGCCTTGATGCAAAAGCTGGAAGAAGGCGTGCTGCGCGTCCGTTCCGACGTTGCCCCAGAGAATAGGGCAGGTTTTGGTTGCTGTGGGGGTACCATCCAGCGTCACACGTTTACCAGTGCTCTCCATTTCGAGCTGCTGCAGGTGGTCGACTAGGAACTCGAGGCGCTGGTCGTAGGGCAACACCGCGTGGGACGGCCAGCCGAGCACGTTCCGGTACCAAATGCCGAGAAGACCCATGACCACAGGCACGTTCTCCAGGAGAGGCGCTGTCCGGAAGTGGGTGTCCGCGCGACTCGCCCCGTCGAGCAATCGCGCGAAGTTGCTGTAGCCTAGCGTTAGAGCAATCGGCAGGCCGATGGAGGACCAGAGGCTAAAGCGCCCGCCAACCCAGTCTCCAAACGGGAAGAGCCGGTCGATCTGGATACCGAAGGCCGAGGCCGCCGCGGCGTTGGACGTCATCGCAGCAAAGTGCGCCGCCACCGCTCCTTCTGAGCCCGCCGAGCGAACAATCCACTCCCGCGCGATGCGCGCGTTGGCGAGGGTCTCGGCAGTGGTAAACGTCTTGGAGGCTACGCACACCAACGTACTTTCCGGGTCAAGACGTGCGAGCGCCGCCGCGATAGCTGAGCCATCGACGTTCGACACAAACTCGATATCGATACCCGGCGTGCGAAAGTCCGCAAGGGCTCGAACAACAAGCCTCGGGCCCAGGTCTGAGCCTCCAATGCCAAGGTTAAGCACCTGGCGCAGTGGTTTGCCCGTGTGGCCGCGAAGCTCGCCGACGGAGAAGGCATCGGCGAAGCGGCGCACGGCCATTTGGGATGTCTGGACGCTCGCTCGGACGTCCTCCGAGCCCACGCGCAGCGGAGGGACGTTGCCTTCACTGGGACGCAACGCCGTGTGCAAGACCGCGCGGTGTTCCATCTCGTTGATACGCTCGCCCCGAAACATCGCGTCGCGCTTCGCCGCGAACCCGCGTGCTTCGAGCGTGGCGGCAAGGTGCTTTAGTGCTGTTAGGGGGATGAGATGACGTGTGGCATCGATATGCATCCCCGGCAGGTCGAAGCGCAGTGCTGCGGCCCGCGCTGCGTCAGCCCGGCTCAAACCTTCAATGCCGAGGTCTTGCGCTTGTTGCGCCAGGTCAAACAATAGGCTGGGAAGTGTGGTGTCCGCCGATGCATGCGTCATGACCCGGAGCCTTGGCCTATTTTCGCCGTGGCGACAACATCCGAGGAGCCATCTGGGGTGCCGTTTCAGGCACAGCTTCGACCTCGCAGACCGAGCTTAGGACACGCACGCTTTCAAATGCCTGAAGGTCAAGTTGAGCCGCGGGCCTGCCGAACGGCGCTTGGGTATGCCGTGAAGCCAGTGCTTCTGGGTTGTTCCGCGCATGATTAGCAGGTCACCCTCGCCAAGTGGCAGGGTTAGCTTCGCGGTGGGGGGTATCGGCGCATGCTTTGCTGGCTTGAGAACAAAGTCTCGGCGCTTGCCGAAGGAGAGCGAAGCGACGACCACATTGTCGGGCGAGGGGCCTAGCTCGGGCTCGTTGTCGGCATGAAAACCCATACTGTCGCGACCATCACGGTAGAGATTCAAGAGCACGCCGTGGAGCGGCACACCGCAGACCGACTGCACAGCCTGACGCAGCGCATCGAGGGCCGGCGTCCAAGGGGAGGGCGTCCAACGTCGGCCTGAATAGCTGTAGGTGGCGGCGGCGTCGCCCACCCAAGCGGTGAGCCGTGGCGTTTGCACGGGCCGGCCAAAGAGCCTAAGCGTTTCGGGCCTGAGTATCTCAAGCGCTGCAAGTTCTTGCCAGGGCAGCTCTGCGCCCCAGTTGGGTAACAAATCTACGACACCCGCGCCAGCAAGCAGAAAACGTACGCGCCCTCGCAGTCCCGCCGTCTTCGCTACGGTGGTCACGCAAGCCTCGCTACAGTGGTCGCGCAAGATTAGTTGGGTGTGGTTGCTTGGCAAGCTCCGTCGTCACTCAGGGGCTGCAAACTACTAACCGACTCAAAGTCCCCTGCGGCGCGCACCTCAGCCCACCATGCGCTCGGGGCGTTGCCCTCATCGCGCGCGGGACGCCGGCCCTCGCGTTGCGTCCCGGTCCGGGCTTTCAAGGCCTGCGCAGCTCGCGTCTGTTCCGTGTCACTCACAAAGAGCACGGGACGGTCGCTGCGCGCCGCGCCGTTGCGTCGCGCTTCCTCGAGTTTCAGAAACTGGTTCGCCACGTCACTGTAGGTAACGACCGCGGGGTCGTAGATGACTTCAACGCAGCGAAGGTCGCCGCCGGACGTCTGCGGATGCGCAGCTAGGCTGCGGGTCTGAGACCGGTGGTAGCCCTTGGACGTAACTTTTACGCCCTGAAGTTTGCCAAGCTGCCCCTCGTGAGACCACGCGCAGCGCGAAGCAAATACGGCCCGACCGAGCGGTGCGGGTGCTACGCCGGAATCGACATGCTGGCCTGAACCAACGCCCATCCACGTAACCTGGTGCCGCTGAACAAGGTAGCGCTTGCCAAAGGGAGGCGTTCCATCGAACGCCACGTGCCCCAGCCGTTTGCCGGAGTGTGCGTCGAAAAGACCGACCGCTTCCGAGTCGTTATCATCGCCTGCATCGCGTCGCTCAGCGAGGTGCGCTCGGTTCAAAGGCCTCACAAACGCAAGCTCGGCCTCATTGCCACCGAAGCGATCTTCAGCGCGAAACAGAGGGAGACCGCTCGAACGTGAGATATAGACACCGTGGCTTTGGTCAGCGCAGGCCTCACCTACGCAACTCGAGCTCGCCGCATCACTTTCCACGCTCGGTGCGGTCTCGGGCGCTGAACGAGTTTCTGCCGCTAACTGGGCCTCCGCTGACCCCGATACAGCCCCCATGCCCGTTACTAGCCCCGCTGATAGCAGGGCCGAGCCGACGAGCGTTACATTTAACCGTGGTGAAACAAACACATGGGTGGGGGCGACGGACGCCGAGTTGCAATTTCCGCTAACGTTTGCATGATTCTTCACCCTAGATGCCTCCCCGAGAAGCCCCGCAAGCCTCCTCAACATCGTGCCCGGCACATCCTAAATGTTAAGCAAACGAAACTCAACTACAATGTGTGACACTATGGTCAAGAAACGGCGACGACAAGCCGTCGTACCGGAAAAAGCGGACGCTCCTGCTCCGGCAATGCCCTGAGGCTTTCGCAACGCTCCTTAACGCCTGCATCCATGCGTGACCGGTTAAGTGAGCTGCGTGTTCGGTTAAGGGTCTGTGCTCGAGCGCGCCCACAGCCAAAAACCGCAGCGCGCTTAAGCAACACGCAGGCTGTTCTGCGAGGTCGCACGGCCGGCTCAGGCCCCTAACCGGACACGCATGCGCCTGCATCAAAAGCGCCACTGCGCCGTTGAGGGAACGAGAACGCGCACGTCCCGGCCGAGCTCCGCGGCAAGCTCAGCGCAACGCGCGCGCAGCCAGTGTGGCGCGTGACGTTGACTCGGATGGATGAGGAGCACCGCGTCGCCTGTGAATGCCGAGAGCCAAGGCTTCAGTGTTTCGATGTGCACGTGTCCCGCTACGTCTGCCTGACTCGGTGAGACGCGCTTGTCCCAAAAGGTGCATTCACAAATAAGTAGGGGTGCCCCTCCGAACGCGTGGTGCTGAGACAGGCCTGCAAACGTGGTGTCCGTCGCGTAGGCGAAATCGACGACATCTTCCGGTAAGGTCACTTCGTGACCAGCGCCTCGGAGCGCGCTGAGTTCCTCGCGGACGCATCCTTTTAACTCCGGTTTGAGCTTGCGCACTTCGCGCCCGACCACGTAGCCAAAACACGGCACCCGATGCGTGAGCGGGTAGGCTCGTACCCAGCGGAGGCCCGGCAGGGTCAGCCGCTGACCGGCGCTGATAGTCAGCACCTCGACCGGGAGCGGGAGGTCTATCAGTGCCGATAGGGCCCCCAGGAGTTGGTGGAATGCTGCTGCAATGGGCTCGGGGACAACGATGCAGAGCGGTTGCCTCATCTGAGACATGACGCGCATCGTAAGCATCGTGCCTAGGGCGCCGATGTGATCGAAATGTGCGTGGCTTACTAGCAATGTCTGCGCGCGAGCATGGTTGCGGAACGCCAGGCCGGCATCGAGCGACATTGCCCAGGGCTTAAGCGTGAGCGCGGTTTGCCAGCCGCCCACAGAGAAGCCTTCAACCGAAACGGAGTGCGCACCTGCGTCACCGAACGTTTCCATGGGAAGCCCTTCGCTAGGAGGTCCTCCACCAGGGAGCTCTGCCGTGTGCGCTATTGCCACAGCGCCTCGCCTTAGCATAGACCGGTCTTCGCCGTCCGCTGCTGCCCAGCCTACGGATCAGCGTTGTGGCCCAATGCTGGCGCTGTGCACGCGGCTGTAATGGCTAGACCGCCCCGGTACCAAAGGGCTACGTGCTTAAGCGCGCCCAAGACCGAAAAGCAGTCGTGGAGTAGGGACGCCTATCATTGAGCGGAATGTGCGCGCGTTGATGACGATCACCCACAAAAATGAACGCGGGGCGGGGACGCGCGACGAACTTTATTGACGCTCGTTTGCGCGATGGCGAAACTGAGAACATGGAGCAAGCAGACAACTTCATTCGCGCGATGATCGATGCAGTCACCGAGATCGACGCGTACGAATCCCGAAGGGGCTTTGGGCTGATGAGCGCGCGCGGCCTCGGCTTTGAAGAAGAGTGCGAAGCCGAAGACTGAGTCGCGTCTTCGCATTAGAAGGCGCTCGCTAGGCCACGCGCCATGCGTGATCGGTTAAGCGAGCTGCGTGTCCGGTTGAGGGTCTGAGGCGAGCGCGCCCACAGCCAAAAACCGCAGCGAACTTAAGGAACGCGCGGGATTTTT
>SLEO01000127.1 GCA_007124745.1 Myxococcales bacterium | reverse complement strand
CGGCACCGCGTATTGACCCGCGGGCAAGGCCATGCGCTCGGTACTCAGCACGTGCACGAGGTGACCAATGCGGGCACTGTCACGGCTTATTCGATTCACGCCTACACACCTCGTCTACGCCTCATGAACGGGTACGTTGTCGACGAGGCGCAAGGCACACTCGCGCGCAATGGTCTCGTGGAGCATACGGAATGGCTGTGAGCATTGATGCCTTGCTCCAGCGTGCGCGTGCGCACTTGGAACGGGTCGAGGCCGCTGACCTTGATGCGGCGCTTTCGGCGGGCGCATGGCTTATCGATATACGCCCGGAGGCGCAGCGTCGCGCGGAGGGCGCGTTTCCCCGCGCTCACATTCTCGAGCGCAACGTCCTCGAGTGGCGGCTAGACCCCCAGAGTTCGGCGCGCATCACGCCCGGTCCAACCTACGATGACCTCGTCATCATTGCGTGCTCCGCGGGTTACGCGTCGAGCCTCGCGGCGGCTTCGCTTCAAGCGTTAGGGTTCCACAGGGCGACCGACCTTGCGGGGGGCTACCAGGCATGGCGTGACCTCAGGGCTGAAGCACGCAGCGCGTAGCCGCTCTCGTTCGCCTAGACGCCCGCGCGCGTCGTGGGCCCGCCGCGGCGCCCACGCGCGCGTCACAGCGCTGCGCATCTGAGCGCGCCCGTGGCATGTCACGGCGCGCCGGCTTTCGCGCGGGCCCTGTCCCTTGATATGCGCTAGCAACGCACAAAAACCCTTAAATTATCGTCGAATAGCGGCGGCACATGTCCTGCAAAGCGTGCTGCCATGGATGCTGGTTTAGCGGTTCCGCTCCTAAACGCTCTTGATGCGGGTGCAGACCCGGCGCTGGCTTTGCGTTCGGCTCCCATCGATTACCCGGCACTGTTGCGCCGCAGCGAGTTTCGCAACGAGACCTACCATCGCATCCTTCTGCACCGGGACGAAGCCCGCGAGGTTCGCCTGATTTGCTGGCAGCCCGGGCAGTCGAGTTCTCTCCACAGTCATGGCGCTGCGGACTGCGCGTTTCGGGTGTTGCGGGGTAGCGCGGAGGAGTTGAACCTCCACACGGGCTGGCAGCGCCATCACGCTGATGTCATCAGCGCAACGCCGCAGCACGAAGTGCATCAAGTCATGTGCACCGGCGAGCCGCTCGTCACTTTGCACATCTACCAGCGGCCGCTGCCGGTGGATCAGCCTTCACTTTCTGAGAGTGCGCACGTGCTTGTCGTTGGGGGTGGCCTTTCGGGCGTTGCTTCGGCCTTGCGGCTTCTTCAGCGCGGCGGTCGCGGCTTGCGTGTGACACTTGTCGACGCCGGCCCCCACCTCTTTCGTGGCGTGGCTTACGGTGCGGCAGAGGCCGCACACCTGCTGAATACGCCTGCCGGCTGCATGAGCCTCGACCCGGAAGACAGCGATGCTTTTGTGCGCTTTGCCGTTGAGCACGGCCACGCCTGTACGGCGCGGTCGCTGCTGCCGCGCAGGCTCTACGGCGACTACCTCGCGGCATGCGTGTCGCAGGCGGTGGTATCGTGTCCGGGCAAGTTGCGCATTGTCCAAGGGTCAGCCGTCGACCTGGAGCAGGCGCGCGGGGCGTGGCGCTTAAGTCTGGAAGACGGACGCGTCCTTGCGGCGGAGAATGTGGTGCTCGCTACCGGACACCTGCCGCCGAGTCTCCCGGCAGCGTGTGCAGCGGTGGCCCATGACGCGCGTTTTGTGCGCGACCCATGGGAGCCGGGCGCGCTCGACCGCGTGGCTGCAGCACAGCGAGTACTGGTGGTTGGCAGCGGCCTAACAGCACTCGATGTGCTGGCCTCCCTCGCGCAGCGAGGCCACCAGGGCAGCGTGCTCACCGTATCCCAGAGCGGCCGCTGGCCTGCCTCCCATCTGCCGAGCGATGCGTGCGTCGACCCGCTGCCCCTCGACCTTGAAGCCGCGCCCCGGAGCGCCGAGGGCTTGGCGCAGTGGCTCGGCATCAAGCTTTCGGAGGCGCGCCAACATGGGCGGCCTTGGCAAGCCGTCATGCAAGCGCTTCGGCCGCACATCTCTGCACTGTGGGCGGCGCTCGACGCATCCGAGCAACGTCACTTCCTGCGGACCTACCTCGGTACGTGGAATAAGTTGCGCCATCGCGCGCCGCATGAGCTCAGCGATACGCGCAGAAAGTGGGAGGCGCGCGGATGGCTGAAGACGCTTGCGGGGACGGTGCGCGCCGTACGTCCCATGCCTTCCGGGCTGGAGGTGGAGCTGGAGACAGCGACAGGCGTCGTTGCTAGGCACTTTGACCGCGTTGTCCTTTGCACGGGTGCCGCCACCGACGTCCACCAGGTGAGGACGGGGCTTTGGCGGAACTTAGTGCGGCGCGGTCTTGTGGAGCGAGACGCAGAAGGGCTCGGCATCATCACGGATGCGTCCGGAGGAGTGATTACGGCGCACCCCTCGCCTCAAGCAAGCGAGTCCGAGGTTTCTCGCGCGGTCGACGAGTCTCGTAGGCAGCTGAAGGAAGCTCCCGCGCGCTCTGGTGGGTCAACCCTCGGGGGACTCTACGCAGTGGGGGGCATGCTCCGTCCAGTGATCTTCGAGTCGACCTCGGCGCCCGATATCGTGCGCCAGGCAGATGTCATGGCCCAGGCGCTGACCGCGCATCACCAGGCATACGTAGAAGTAAGTCCGCAGCATTAGTCGGGGTACGCGTGGCCGCTGCACCCCCAGTTCCATCAACTCCGGACCGATGTAGCCAAGATGCCGTCCAGAGGGTTCGCAGGGTAAGCGTTCAGCGGGCCAGAAAGCCGAAAACGTTGCAGGAAAGAGCAATCGCACCGCAAAGAAAGAAGGTTAGCTATGACGTTACTCATTGGACAAACCGCGCCCAACTTTACTCAGAAAAGTACGGTAGGTGCTCTCAACTTCTACGAATGGAGCGGAGAGAAGTGGGTGATCTTTTTTTCGCATCCCGCCGACTTCACGCCGGTATGTACGACGGAACTCGGCGCGGTGGCGCGGCTGGGCGCGGCGCTGGCGGAACGGAATGCGCGTGCACTCGCGTTGAGCGTGGACTCGGTCGCTTCACACCAGTCTTGGATCGGTGACATTGAGCGCACGCAGGGGGCCGAGGTCAACTTCCCTATCGTCGCGGACGAAGATGCCTCCGTGGCGACGCTTTATGGGATGATTCATCCCGAGAGCGACCGGAAACTTACCGTGAGGTCCGTCTTCTTTATCGACCCAAAGCGCAAGGTGCGGGCAACGTTAAGCTACCCGCCAGCGACGGGCCGCGACTTTGGCGAAATCCTCCGCGTACTCGATGGCCTTCAACTCACGGACAAGCACGCTGTGGCGACGCCCGCGAACTGGCGTCCTGGGCACGACGTCGTGGTCCTGCCATCCATCACGGACCCGACAGAGCTACGTCAACGCTTTCCAAAAGGTTACCAAGAAGTAACGCCCTACTTGCGTACAACACCGCAGCCGTGATGTGTCCCCGCATAGGTGATAGTGGCCTGCGATGTATGCCGACGAAGCTAGTGCCATATCTCAGCTAAACGTAGTTGTTACATAGGCATAGCGATTGGTCCACGCTTTGCATTTGCTCTCAGAGTGCGTGCGAAGCGGTCAGAGAAAAAGGCGAAACATCGTCGAGGCACGGCCTGCCGCACGCCGCGTGTGTTTGCCCTGTGGCTAGCGCCTTTCGCGGGCCTTCTAGGAATGAACATGGTGGTCCCGCGTACAACGCATGCCGAGGACCGACCGAGTCGCGGCATGGCTAGCATGCGGACCCTCGCGCCGAGCTACGGATCGTACCTTCAGAACCCCCAGTTCCGCCCAACCATGAACTGGCACGCAAAGGAGATCGAACGTTGGGAGGAAATCAACTTCTACGTAGAGGTCTATTACAACTTGCGCGACATGAATGCCTCAGCCTCTGAAGATATGGTCTTCACACGCAATACGCGTCTGCCACTCAATGGCAATCCACACGCGAAAAAAAGGCCCAAGCCTGGAGCACAACCGCATGCAGTTGCAACAACGCCCACGAAGGTGGAGGGCTCTGCTCCAGCGGCCACATCTCGGCAGCTCGAAGCCGTGCGGAGCGCCCAGGCAAGTCGTCCGATGCAAGCGACGTCCGTGTCAAGCCGAAGCACCGATGCGTTCGCGCGCAGGCCCGAGTGGCCGGCTACCTCCTCATTAAGCGCGAAGAGCGCGGCTGCACCTTGGTGGGCAGGCGCAGGCGCCGCCACGAGTCGAAGCACACGCGAAGCTCTCAACGCTTCGAAAGAGTCATCTCGGCGCGGCCGGTAGTGACTCAAGTCGCCTTGGAGGCATCAGCCGGAGGTGGCATCGGGCTCCAGGTGCTCCGTCAGCACCGCGCGCTCGCGCAAGACGACGCCTCGGCCGGGAATCGACACTGCATTGAGGTCGAAAAGCACGTTCTGGAAGTGCGCGCGAAGCGCTTGGTTGCCGTAGGGACGGTCTTCTCCCGACTCGAAGAGCGAGCCGTGTTCCTGGGCATGGGAGTCGAAGCGGCTGCGGAAGGTCGCCTGCCTTGCAGCGAAGATGCGTTTCGCCTCGGTGAACGCGACGGCGTAGTGTCTGCGGCCGATGTGGGTGAGGCGCTGGGCGGTGGGCTCGAAGCGGAAGGTGAGCGTGGAGGGCTGCGCGGAGTTGTCAAAGGGGTCCTGGGAGAGGCTGCAGCGAAGAAAGCCAGGCTTTTCTTTGCACTCGGCCCCGGAAGAGGCGGCCCAGGCCATCACGTCTGCCTGACGTGTGGCACCAAGGGTGAAGCCGAACAGCGACACGTCGTCTGTGGCGTCCGTTCCAGCGAGGCGGCCGCCGTGCTGCACTCGGGCGTCTTCCACTGCCTCGGGAGATGCCGCGACGATGGGGCATCCTGCCATGATGCGCAGAAGAAGGTCGCGGGACTGGGGCATCGCGAGTGCGAGGGCCACGCATCCAAGTGCAGCACTCCAAACGACTGCTGCGGGGTGCCGTCTAATGGCATTGAGAGGGTTCATTGAGGTGATTCCTTCGCTTGGGATGCCGGATGAGTTCACTAGCGCAGCGGGGAAGCCCGCATATGGAGAACGCTCTTCACATGCGTTGGGCGCGCTACGGCGGCCATCCAGCGGCCCTCGGCCGCCGCTAACCGCTAGGGGGCCAGACAACGAAATCAGTGCGAGGAAGGGTAAGTGAGTACTGGGTCTCCACGTGCAGCGTCACGCTTTTGCTAGCGTGATTATCTGGGTGTTCGCGGGAGTTTCAGGGGGCACTACGTCAAGTGCCCCCTGAACGGGTACCGCCATCGGGTGTGTCCCATGCCAAGGGGTACCTCGAGTCGGCTACTGGTTCTCGACGATGTCGTCTTTGGTGCTGTTGAGTACGCCGCCCACGATGGCCACGTCCTCTTCGGGCACGCCTAAGCGGGCAAGGGTGCCAGCGGCGGAGGCGACGAAGCGGTCAAAGATTTCCTCGGAAATGCCCAGGCCTGCGTGTGAATCCGCCATGGTTCGGCACTGCCAGCCCGCGGCTTCGCCCGGGTAGACCTCCGGTCCGCCCGCAGCGGCGCTGAGCTGCAAGACAAGGCACGCTTCGATTTGCGCAAGGGTGGGCTTGCCGTCTGGAACTTCACCGTTTTCGTCGGGTACGTTGGGCAGGAAGAACTCAAGGACCTCTTCGTCCATTGCGGCGTCCTGTACCACTTCTGAGACGGCCGAAGTGATGCCCTCGGCTTCACCTAGGCGTTGGTAGAGCGTCGTTTCAACCGGTGGTGTCGCGGGCGGTGCTGTCTCCTCAACGTTGGTGTCGGTGCTGTTCGAGCACGCGGCTGCCGAGAGTCCTAGCGATACTAGGCCCAACGCGACTAGTCCGAGGCCGGGTGCCTTTGGCAAACGCGTACGGCCCGCTGCGAGCTGGCCGTCTATCTGTGTGTGTTGTTCCTGCATTCTTCTTCCCCTATGTATGCCGCGCCGAGGCGACGGCGCTTTGGCCGCTGGTCGCTCGGCATCAAGCTCAAGCGATGACAGCGGCGTGTTGCGGGGCAGTACGCACGCAAGTCCCGTCTGGATCTCTGCGGTTCACACCTTTTTTGTGACGCTCATCGTGCGGGAAAATGGCGCGCTAGGGTCCGCTATCGTGCGTAAGCATCGAGTTAAGTTAGAGGATATGAGGGGGGGCGGATGTGCGCCTGTTCGGCGGGTCTCAGAAGAGGCTTAGGTCGCCGGTGAGCCCCTGAATGAGGCGCGTTACGCGCCGCGCCATGCGCCCGCGGCGGTCGCTCGGTTGCAGTAGGGCATCCTGGACGACTAAGGCGATGCACGGCTCACCGGCCTCAATTTCGATGGCGTGGGCGGAGCCCTCATCCATGGTGGCGACGTCCCCGGTCGCATAGCGACCGGTCTGGTCTCGGTATGCTCCGCTTAAGACAAGGGTGAGTTCGGAACCCTGATGGCTGTGCTCAAATAGCCTTAGCCCGGGTGCCAAGTTCAGCAGCGCAACGCGGCCCGCGTCGTCAGACGTGTTTGAGCCCGCTGCAGTCCAGCCACTCAGCCCGTCGAGGGCGATGCGTTCAACGCCGGGAAGGAACGGACGCCAAGCCTGGTCGCTGTGTGCCTCAATGGCTTCGAGTAGAGGTCCGGGCAGCCGTCTGCGCTCCCCCTCCGAGAGCACGCGCTTGGGGAAGTAGCGCCGCAGGAACGCCGCACGTCGCCGTTGTGGGTTCCCTCCGTCCGCGCGTGCCTGCTGGGCGGCTTCAGCGTTGGGCTCCGGATGCCTGTCTTGCGTTGCTCGGGCAGTGAAGTCGTCCAGTGCGGCAGGGTCGCCGAATACAAGCGCAGCTAGGTTCTCTTCGAGCCGCGCTACCTCTGTACGGCACGTCGGGCACATGACCATATGGGCTGCCACCAACGTGGCGCAGGCCGGCGTGGCAACGCCTGCCGCGACTTCGAGTAGATGCTCGGAGTGCGGATGGTGCTGCGCCGGAGATAAAGCCTGCGGTCGGTCTGCTACATGTTTCATTTGCACGGCTCCTCGCGCGTGGTGCGCAATCGGAGCTTCTCCAGGGCCAGACGCACGCGAGTCTTAATGGTGCCAAGGGGCACGCGCTCCCGCTCTGCCACCTGGGCAAGCGTTAGCCCCTCGAAATACACCCCGCCAAGCGCTGCGCGTTGGGCGCTGGGCAGCGCCGCCACGTTAGCGTGGAGCACGTGCGCATCTTCTGTATCGCGAGCCACGCGCTCCGGCGCTGGCTTGGTGTCCGCAATCCAGGTGGGGTCTTGGTCTGTGAGCACGTAGTATTTGGAGCGCCTGGTATGGTCGATGAGAGCGTTGCGCGTGATACGAAACACCCACGCGGTCTCTGTTCCGCGGCTCGCATCAAAGCTGGAAGCATGCCGCCATAGGCGGAGCATGATCTCTTGCGTGAGGTCATCCGCCTCGGTAATCGTCACGCCGCGGGCCAGGATAAAGCTACGGATCCGCGGCCTCCACGCGCTGAGGGTCTCGTCCGAACTCAGGTCGCCCGCCGCCTCTGGCGCCATCCCCGTCAGAGCAGGGCTGCTTCCGCGCGCACTCATCGTGCGCCGAGGATGGGCTTGCCGCGCCGCTTTCTCAAGCGCTGACCACGAAAATGCCCTGCGGCTGTTGCGGCACGTGGACATGCCGCCGCCACGTTCCGCCGGCGGCACATCCACTGACCCAAAAGTGCTCGCCGGCTCAAGCATCGCTTCAACCTATGCTTACGACGGCTCTGCACGAAAGGATCTCTGAGCAGCGCTTGCAGTTGAGTTTTCCTTACGCGCTCGCGTTCAAGGCGCTCAGGCGCTCTCGCTGCTGCCCGCCTTGATCACACCCTCGGCGGCCAAGCCCCCCTGAACGGTTACGGCACGACGTAGCTGCTGCCCGCGATGTATCGCATGTAGGCTCGCTTGCCTTGGGCCTGCGCGCTGAAGCGACATCTCCTGCGCTTGCGAGTTGTTGGCTCTGCGCGCTACATCCCCTTCGCGACTGACGAAGTTCAGGGAGCCGAGTGGGTATGAGTACAGCGTTGGCGATTGACCTTGAGAAGATGGCGCGGGCGGCAAACGTGGGCATCGTGGTGCTCTGCGGGCTGATGGCGCTGGCGGGGCACTATGTGTCGTTTTACTTTCACTTTTTGACCGTCACGCTCATTTTTGTCGTGTTGCTGAACTACTACTGGCGGCACGTGCAGACGCGGCATGCGCTGCTCGCTAACTTTGGTTGGATTGCGCAGTTCCGGTACATTGTGGAGAGCGTTGGGCCGGAGCTGCGGCAGTACCTCTTTGCGTCGGATACGGAGGAGCGCCCCTTCAGTCGCGTCGAGCGGGCGGAGGTCTACCGTAAGGCCAAAGGTATCGATGCCTCCGAGGCCTTCGGCTCGTTGCTGGATTTCAGCCGCTCGGACATCAAGGTGAGGCACTCGTTTTACCCCGCCGACCAGGCCGACATGAAACCCTTCGAGGTGGTGGTCGGTGCAGCGCGCGGACTTGCCTCCGCCTACACAATTCGGCGTCCCGTCATGATCAGCGCCATGAGTTACGGCTCGCTCGGGGAGCACGCGGTGCGCGCGCTTGCTCGGGGCGCCAAGCGGGCGGGCATCGTGATGAATACGGGAGAGGGCGGTTTTCCGAAGTACCACCTGATGGAGGGCGGTGACTTTATCTTTCAGCTGGGTACGGCCAAGTTTGGGGTCCGGGATGAGGAAGGGCGGCTCGACGAGACGAAGCTTGCAGAGCTCGCCGCCCTTGAGCCCATCAAGATGATCGAAATCAAGTTTTCCCAGGGCGCCAAGCCGGGGAAGGGCGGGCTGCTACCCAAGGAAAAGATCACGCCCAAGATTGCCGAGTTGCGCACGGTGCCCATGGGGCAGGACGTCGTCTCGCCAGCGCATCATCTCGAGTGCAAGGATGCCGCTTCCACCGTGGCCTTCATCGGCCGCATTCAGCGCGTCAGCGGCCTGCCCACCGGCATCAAATTCTGTCTCGGGCGCACAGATGAGCTGCGCGCCTTGCTGCGCGAAATGAAGCAGCAGGACACCGTCCCTGATTTCATCACTGTTGACGGCGCAGAGGGCGGTACAGGCGCGGCGCCCAAGAGCTTCATGGACTACGTGGGCCTGCCACTCTTTGAAGCGCTGCCCCTCGTCGACGATATGCTGCGCGAGGAGGGCCTGCGTGAGCGCCTCGTCATCTTTGCGGCGGGCAAACTGATAAGTCCTGGCAAGCAAATGCAGGCGCTGTCGCTCGGTGCGGATGTCGTCTACACAGCGCGCGGTTTCATGTTGGCTTTGGGCTGCATTCAAGCGCTGGAATGCAACCGCAATACCTGCCCTGTCGGCATTGCCACGCACCACCCGCACCTGCAGAAAGGCCTCGATATTGAGGAGAAGGCCGGGCGCGTGGTCAACTACGTCGAGGCGCTCTGCCAAGGTCACCGCGAGCTGCTGTCTGCGACGGGTCGTACGGCGACCCGGGACCTCAACCGGCAAAACGTTTACCTGCCCGTGCTCAGTGGTACGGCGGCGCTCGCCGCGCTTCCCAATGGAGAGGAGGCCGTCGCATGAGGCGCCCCGTCTTAACCTACACGGCGCAAGCCGTGGCCGGCCTGATCATGCTCTATGCGGCCCTACTGAAGTTCCAAGGCGCGCCGATGAGTGTCGAAGCCTTCAGTGCACTCGGCATGGAGCCGACGGGGCGCTATCTCATCGGCTGTTTGGAGCTCCTTGCGGGGCTGATGCTGCTCTCTCCTTTTGCCGCGCTCGGCGCAATGCTCACCGCAGGCGTGATGTGCGGCGCCGTTATCGCGCATGCTACGCGGCTCGGTATCTCCATGGCCTCCGGCGATGGAAGCGTTCCCCAGAGCACACTAGGACCGGGCATCTTCGCGCTTGCTGCCCTTGGGCTTGTGATTGTGTGTGCACTCTATGTCTTGATTTCGCGTCGCAAGGAGCTCCCCTTCATCGGCGATACCCTCTAGCGCCGTCGGTGGAGGTCACGGTGCTTGCGCCCGCTGCGGGCTCGGCAGGGCGTCCGCTCGCGTGATGACGGCGGGGGGGGGCGTCCCTTCAGCTGCGCATGGAGCGCGGTCGCCACGAAATGCGCGGACAAAGTTGAGTTCGTGGCCTAGGGTGTGGTGAACGGAAGGTCACCATGAATACAGCCGAGTTGTTGGTCCGCTGCCTCGAGTCCGAGGGCGTGGAGTACGTGTTCGGGATACCCGGCGAGGAGAATCTAGATCTACTAGAGGCCCTGCGCGAGTCCAAGATCAAGCTGGTGCTGACGCGTCATGAGCAGGCGGCAGGCTTTATGGCGGCGACGGTTGGGCGGTTGACCGGCCGCGTCGGCGTATGCCTCTCGACGCTCGGGCCAGGAGCGACCAACTTCATGACAAGCGCGGCCTACGCGCTGCTTGGCGGGATGCCGGTGCTTTTCATTACCGGGCAAAAGCCCATTCGCGCCAGCAAGCAGGGGCGCTTTCAAATCATCGATATCGTGCGCATGATGGAGCCCGTTACGCATCTGTCGCGCCAAATCATAGACGGCAATAACGTGCCGCATCTCGTGCGGGAATGCTTTCGTCGCGCCTTGGCAGAGAAGCCAGGGCCCGTACACCTAGAGTTGCCCGAGGATATTGCGGGCGAACCTACGGAACGCCGGCCTTTCACCGTAACAAACGTGGCGCCGCCCGACGCAAGCCCTGGCGCCATCCGAAAGGCGGCGGAGATGATTCAGGCCGCCAAGCGTCCGCTGCTTTTGCTCGCATCGGCTTGCAGCCGCAACAACAGCGCTGCTGCGTTGCGCGACTTTGTCGACCGCACAGGCATGTACTTTTTCTCGACGCAGATGGGCAAGGGGGCGGTGGATGAGCGGCATCCCCAGTGCCTCGGTGCCGCGGCGCTCTCGGCGGGTGACTACGTACATTGCGCGATTGAGCGTGCGGACCTCATCATCAACGTCGGTCACGATGTGAGCGAGAAGCCGCCCTTCATCATGCGAGAAGGTGGCCAGAAAGTGGTGCATATTTCCTACTTTCCCGCGCAGATGGACGACGTCTACTTTCCGCAGCACGAGGTCATCGGTTGCACTGCGGCCAACATGCGTATGCTGGCGGATGCCATTACGCCATCACCGGAGTGGGCCTTTGACTACTTCGGACGCGTACGCGAGCAGATGCAGGAGGAAGTCTTCGAGAATAAAGCCGCGGACACCGCGTTCCCCAACGTGCCGCAGCGCATTGTGGCCGACGTGCGGCGGGCGATGCCGAGTGACGGCATTCTTTGCCTCGACAACGGCATGTACAAGCTCTGGTTTGCCCGCAACTATCAGGCACACGCGCCCAACACGCTGCTGCTCGACAACGCGCTCGCCACCATGGGCGCGGGCCTACCGGTGGCGATTGCCGCCAAACTCGTCCAGCCGGAACGCAAGGTCGTGGCGCTCTGCGGCGATGGCGGTTTCATGATGAACTCTCAGGAGCTAGAAACCGCGCTGCGGCTGAAGCTCGACCTTGTGGTCATCGTCTTGCGCGACGACGGTTACGGCATGATCACGTGGAAACAAGGGCATGAGTCCTTCCCGCTCTTCGGTCTCGATTTTGGCAATCCCGACTTTGTCCGCTATGCCGAAAGTTACGGCGCCCGCGGTTGTCGCATCACGGGAACGGGTGAGCTTGAGCCGGCACTAGCCAAGGCCTTCGCTGAGGGCGGCGTGCATGTGCTGGAAGTGCCCATCGACTACTCGGAAAATGAAGCGGTCTTCACGAAGTCGCTCCGAGAACGGGTGTGCGTCGTGTAGCGCCTTGCCGAGTAGCGTGGCGTGCCCGCAAGTGGCGCGGCCCGGGGCGCGGTACGTCACGTCACTCGCAAAAGGCACCCCCCTCGGAGAACTCCCGCGAAGAATCCCAGCAAAGACGCTCAGGCGCGGCGCCAGGAGACGTTGAGATGACAGACACCACAGCAGAACCGACCCAGGGCGGCAGCACGGAGCTGAAGGTGACCCGCCCCTTCGACGGTACGCCGCTGGCGACGTTAGAGCGCACATCCGAGGAGGCTGCCTTCGCGGCACTAGCGCGTGCACACGCGCTCTATGCAGACCGTACGGCCTGGCTTGATGCGGCGACGCGCATCAGCATCCTCGAGCGCTTCGCCGAGCGTGTGAGCGCCGAGGCAGAAGCGCTGGCGCTTCAGGCGGCGAGCGAAGGCGGCAAGCCGCTTAAGGACTCGCGCATCGAAATCGAACGTGCCGTCAGCGGCATCAAGGTTGCGTGCGCTGAAATTGCCCAGCTCCACGGCACGGAGGTGCCGATGCGCCTCTCAGCCGCGAGTGCGCACCGCTGCGCCTACACCTACCGCGAGCCGCGGGGCGTCGTGCTTGCCATCAGCGCGTTTAACCACCCCTTTAACCTGATCATCCACCAAGTGGTGACAGCGGTGGCGGTGGGCTGCCCGGTGCTCGTGAAGCCCGCGTCGTCGACGCCCCTTTCCTGCCTGCGCATCGTTGAGCTGCTCCGTGACGTCGGGCTGCCAGATGGGTGGTGTACGTGCATCCTCCCGGAGAACCGCGTGGCTACCAAGCTCGTGGCCGACACGCGCATATCGTTCCTTAGCTTTATCGGGTCGGCGAAGGTCGGCTGGATGCTGCGCTCGAAGCTCGCACCTGGAGCGACCTGCGCGTTAGAGCACGGAGGCGCAGCGCCGGTGATCATCGACGAGACCGCCGACCTAGACCGTTGCGTGCCGCTGCTGGCCCGAGGCGGCTTTTACCACGCGGGCCAAGTCTGCGTTTCAGTCCAGCGCATCTACGTTCAGCGCAAGCTTGCGGGGACTCTGGCGGAGAAGCTTGTGGAGGCTGCCCGAGCGATGAAGGTAGGCGACCCCACCCATGCGGATACGGATATCGGACCGCTGATCGACCCCGGCGAAGTCGATCGCGTGCACGAGTGGATCGGCGAGGCACGCGCCAGCGGTGCCGAAGTGCTCTGCGGCGGCGAGAAGCTAGGCGCAACATGCTACGCGCCGACGGTCCTACTCAACCCGAGCGATGAAGCGCGTGTCTCGCGCGAGGAAGTATTCGGGCCCGTCGTTGCCGTCTACACCTACGACACCATGGACGAAGCCATCGCCCGCGCGAATGCGCCGGATCTCTTCTTTCAAGCATCCATCTTTACGCAGGACATCGACACTGCGCTTTCCGTCTCGCGGCGTCTCCACGGCATGACGGTGATGGTCAACGACCACACGGCCTTTCGCGTCGACTGGATGCCCTTCGGTGGGCATCGCCAGTCGGGCTTGGGCCTCGGCGGCATCGGTCACTCCATGCGCGACATGACCCTTGAGCGCATGGTCGTGTTCCACTCCCCCGGCCTTTGTTGAGCAACCAGAAGAGGCGCTAGGTGGGGATGCCGGGTTTGTCTTTGGCCCGCGGGCAGCCCTTTTTGGTTTTGGCTAGCTCGCAGCGACCGAAGAGCTCTAACCGGTGGTCTTCCAGGCGAAAGTGCATGCTTTCGGCGATGCGGTCCTGCAGCATTTCGATTTCGTCGTTTTCGAACTCCAGAATCGCTTGGCAGTCGAGGCAGATGATGTGGTCGTGGTGCTGGTCGTCGAGGGCAAACTCGTAGCGCGTTACCGTGTCGCCGAAGTTGCTCTCCCGGGCGATGTTCGCATCCACCAAATGCTTTAAGGTGCGGTACACGGTGGCGTAGCCCACCTTGGGGTCGCGTGCGCGCACCTTCGCGAGCAGGTCATCCACCGTGTAGTGCCCGGTGCTTTCAAGGAAGATGTCGCAGATGAGCGCGCGCTGATTCGTTGAACGCAAGGCCTGCGCCTTCGCGTACGCCGCCCAGATCTTCTCCGCACGCTTGCGTGCCGAAAGCTTAACTTCTGCCCCCATGGCCGTAGCATAGAGGGCTGCTGGCCTGTGGTCTACTCAGCAGCGCCCGGGGGAAGGCACGGTGATAGGTGCCTTGCGTACTTTCTGGCCCTGCGCGTAAGGCTTCGCGCCTCATCGCGTGGGCATGACGGCGACGATGGCGGCCCTGGTGCGGTGGATCGCCACGCTAGCAAGCGGGGGGCAAGCGAAGTAGTCTGAAGACGTGGGAGACGCGCCGGACAGCACGCAGCGACCAGGCGACGATGAGTTTCGCGAGCCCGCCCAGGAGCCGGGCGACACGCAGGCACTGGCCTACCTGCCGAGTTACTCGCGGGAGACCACCCTGCGTCGCGACGCGTCTGGGCGCTGGTTTCACGACGGCGAGCGCGTACGCCATCGCGGCGTAGCCCGCGCCTTCGACCGCTGGTTAGCGCGCGCGCCGGACGGTCGCTTTTGTCTGAAGAACAGTGTGAACTGGGCTTATGTGGGCGTTGAAGGTCCAGCCTATTTCGTTCGAAGCGTCGCGCTGGTGGGCAACGAACTTACGCTCACACTTTCTGACGGTGCGATTGAAACGCTCGTTCCGGAAACGCTGCAGCATAGCCAAGCCTCGCGCTATTTTTGCCGGGTCAAAGATGGCCTCGAAGCCGCGTTCGACCGGCACGCGACCTTTGCTTTGAGTGACTTCCTCGTCCTCGAAGGCGAAAGCATTTGGCTTGCGCTTGGGGATGCGCGCTATCCTGTAGCGGCGCGTCCTCTTGCGACATCAAGAGAGTCATCCTCGGCGGTCTGACAGGCGACCTAAAGGCGGTCTGGCCGCAGTCGCGGCAACGTGGGGAGTGACTCATATGGGCAGCGCCGGCAGGCCATGAAACACAAGCGAGCACAACAGGTCAAATGGGTCGCGGCGCTTGCCGTGGCGCTACTCGGGATTCCGCTTGGGGTCGCCTTCGCGCAAGCCATGCTCGAAGGGACACGGCGTCACCAAGAGACGCCGCTGCGCGCGCTCGTCAGCGATGCCATCTTCGAAGACGCGAGGGCAGGCAAGCAAACGCCTGTCCACTACGTCCCCGCGGATGATGGCCCTTTGTATCGCGCCCCCGACTTCGAGGTCGTCGATGCCTTTGGTCAGCCTTGGCGGCTTGAGGACCACCGCGGCAAAGTGATCGTGCTCAACTTCTGGATGCGTAGTTGCCAGGCATGCATCGAAGAGATGCCGTCGCTTATCGAGCTCGCCCGCATCCTGAGCGATGACGACCGCATCATGGTCGTGGGCCTCACCACCGACAAGCGCTGGTCGGAAGTGGCGGACCTCTTCCCATCGCGCATGCACATGAAGGTGCTCTTCGACCCCAAATCGGCGGTGGTCAAAGGCCTTTTCGGCACGCAGCTCTACCCCGAGACGTGGATCATCGACGGCGACGGCATCATCCGCCTACGTGTTGACGGCAAGGTCGACTGGTCATCCTCCGTCGCCATCGACGCCATCAAACGCGCACTCTAGACACTGTACGTGGGTCGTGGCACCACGCCACGCCACGACTTCACACCTGCGCCAGCTGAACGATTCCCCTATTTCTCGAGACGCAGAAAGCCGCGGGGAAATGGGCCTGGAGTAAGTATGGTGGGGTGGGTGGGTCCGCGAACGGAAGGCCCATTTTACCGCGGCTTTCGTCCCGCCAGCGCTTTGAGGGGATGGTCGGCTGCGCCAAGCCATAAACTTGCTTTGATCCTGTCTCTCCGGTTTCCTTGAGAGCATGGCGAGAAGCACCCCATGGAACGCTGCGCTGCCGCTCGCAGGCGGCACCGGCCAGGCCCACACCATTCCGCTGTCTACGCGTCGGTTCGCAGCCGCACGGTTGGGGCGGCGACGGATGACGCGTGTATCCAGCGCACATGCGGCGGCCTCGTTGCGATCAAGCCTCGTCACGATGGTGCTCGGGGTGGCCTGCGGCGGTGCCATCTTGGCCAACACGGGCGGCGTGCGCGCGGAGTGCACGCCCACGTTGACCCAACTCTACCGCGCGGGGTCGGACGAAGCGGCGCAAGTGGCCCTGAAGCGCTGCGATGGGGAACCGAATGTCGATGCGCTCACCGAGATTAGCATTCTGGCACGACCTAAGGGTGTGCCGCAGCCGAGCGCCCAGGAAGTGGCTGACTACCCGCGGTCCCGCGGCGCCAACCCCAACCACGTAGCGCCGGGCATTGTTCGGATTCACCAGGGCTTCCTGCGTCGCTTGCACTACATGACCCAGCACTTCCCGGGCAAAGCGATTGAAATCGTCTCCGGTCACCGGCCCAACACCCGGGAGACAAGCCGGCATTTTTCTGGTCGCGCACTCGACTTGCGTGTCCGCGGCGTCGCGCACGAAAAGCTAGTCGAGGTACTGCGCAAGCACCCGAAGACCGGAGTCGGCTACTACCCGAACAGCGTCTTCGTGCACCTCGACGTCAGGCCAGAATCCGGCTTCTGGGTAGACCGCAGCGGCCGCGGCGAGCGCCCGGACTACGGCGCCTGGCCACCCAAAGCCAAGGAAGCCGCCCAAGCCAAAGCACGCGTCCTCAGTACTATCGAGGGCAAGCTAGCCTCCCTAGACCGCATCAAGCCCCTCGACAGCTTCTAACAGGTTAGGACGCGTAGATGGGCGGCGGCCAGCGTCAGCGTTGGGGGGCTCTGCAGCTTGCCTGGTAAGGTCCTGAGCCATCCCCTCAAAGCACCGGCCGGACGAAAGCCCCGGGGAAATGGGCCTTCCGTGCGCGGACCCACCCACCCCACCATACTTACTCCAGGCCCATTTCCCCGGGTCTTTCTAAATCTCGAGAAATAAGGGGATCGTTAAGGGTAAGGTCACGTCCTTGTCGATTAGGCGCGTAGCTAGAAGGCGTAGCCGATGCTGGCATTCACACCTGGAGTGACGAGGAAGCGGGAGTTGTGGGTTCGGATAACGGCGTGCATGGGCAGCTCGAGCGCGAGCAAGAAGCCCGAGGGGATCTCGATCGAAACACCTAAGCCGGCGCCAGCGAAGATAGTGGTTTCCCTAGTCGTCGTATCAAGGTCAACGTCGCGGTCGTAGTCGTGGTAGACAGCACCGCCGAGGAGGCCGTAGAAGCGGGCTACGCCCTTGCGCAGAATCGTGTAGTAGAGCTGCAGGCCAGCACTCGCGAAGCCGCCGTCGTCGAACATCACGCCGATACCCGCGAGTTGGAGGCCGAACCGGCCGTAAAACTGGCGGTAGCCAATACCGATACCGGAGAGAGTGCCAGCAGCCAGCACCAACGCGGGCCCTGTCTTGAAACCAAGCGGCGGCTTCGCTTCCCCTGGGCGCGTGGCTGCAGGTGGCTCGCCGGATGGGCCGGTCTCTGCAACCGGCGTAGCCTCGTCAGCGGCCATGGTGGCCACGTCAGAGGCCGAATCGGAGGTAGAGGCTTCCTTGTCGGCACTCGAAGCTGCCTCAGCGGAGGCCGTTGAGGGTGCCTCATCGCGTGCGGCAGAGGCGTCTGCGGTTTTGCTCGCTTCACCTGAGGCTGTCTCACGCTCAGTAGACTCAGCCACCTCGGCTGTGGCCTGTGCCGAAGCCTCGCCGGTTGTGGTGATGTCGTCGCCCTCCGGCGCCTGTGCGGCCGCGCCACCGGTCAAGGATGTTTGAGCGGCCGCCGCAGCGAGGAGCAAGGCCAGACTGATGCCCGGTGGCCTCGCGACCAGGCCACGGGAACCCATGAATCCAGCGATCAAAGCGCATATGTGCTTCGTTTTCATGCGCGACCCTTTAGCATTGCTTCGGCACAGCGTGAAGGCGTACGAGCCGCATTTCGTAAGGCCGGTGGCGCCTCACTCCTGGGTCATGGAGGTGCAGGCAGGTGGGGGATTGCGACTATTCGTAAGGCCGTAGCTCTTGAGCTTGCGGTAGAGGGTAGCTGTGCCGATGCCGAGCTGTTCAGCGGTGTGGGTTTGGTTGCCATCGTTCATGGCAAGCGCTGCGAGAATATGCTCTTTGGCGACCTCCTCGAGGGTTCGG
>SLEO01000238.1 GCA_007124745.1 Myxococcales bacterium | reverse complement strand
GGAAAAAGGAGGCTCCCTCGACACGTGGCCGAGCGACCTAGAGTTGCGCCTCGGCCAAGCCGGCCAAGGGAGTCGCGCCTGGGCAGGAACCTTCCGCTACGTCGCTCTACACGACCGCGCCGTCTCCGCCGCCGAGGCCACACAACGCTTCGAAGCCGGCCCGCCCTGATCACGTCCGCGGCTGAACCATCCCCTCAAAGCGCTGGCGCGCTACGTCACAGGGAGATGCGGTTGCACTGCAGGCTCAGATCTGCCGCGGTTGTGGTCAGGCGCGGCTGCCCCATTAGGCCCGCAAGATACTGAAACAGCCGCAAAAAATCACAAAACCTCTGTATCCTCAAGGGTCTGCAGCTTGGGTCGAGCTCGTCGCTGTGCGTCCTCAACTTCGTAGCCATCACGCGCACTTGTACGAGGAATGCGTGAAGCACACTCGAAACAGAGGAGCCACGGTGTCGCTGCCACATCACGTTGAGCATCTCGTCGAGCCTCTGTTGAAAGAAACTTTGATCGCGCAGAAGCGCCGATTGCGCCGCAGTGTCTAGACCCGATGAGCGGCCAAGACATACGCGTAGACGCTCGAGCTCGTCCGAAAGTCTTTGGTGAAGATGATCCGCTAGCGCTCTCGTCGCGCCGATCTTGGCCGCGGTTACCTGCGCTCTAGCGGCGCTGAGGATGTTGCCGACCGCTTGAGCCGAGACTTGCACGCAGCGTGCGGTGAACCATGGCCGGACCATGCTCAAGATGCCCGCGAAGGCCGTAATTTTGAAACAGATCGTGCCGCCCGCCGGAACTGCAACCAGGTTGATACCGGGCACGACGGCAGCGATAGCGGTCGCACTGGCACAGAAGGTGATGCCCGTGCCTGTGGTAACCGCGCCCTCGGCCACCGAGGATTCCACACATGCGACCAAGCCCTCGACCGCGCTTTTAGTGCTTGGCGTTGTGTTAGAGGCGACCCATGCGTCGTTCGGGTGAGACGCGCCTTCGAGTCCCTCCGGGCTGTCGGCCACACAGCCAGCGCCCAGCACCAAGAACCCGAATGCCCATACTGGTGTAGTCAAGCCAACTGCCACCGGATGCGCCACAAAAGCTCGCTCACGTAGAGAGGCATGTGGAAAAGAGAGCGTTTTCGAGTTCGCAGAATGGTCCGCGAGGTCCCAGGGTTGTCTACGGCCGTAAACTCGAGACGCGTATCCCCGACGAACAACGCGCGATGAGTGATGTCGCTGCGGTTGATGCGCCTTCAGACGCCTTCTTCGCTGGGACAGCGCCATTGGGGTGAGTTTTCTCCCACAATCGAGCCACGAACTAGCCACAGGCTGCAATGTTTCCACGCGCCGGAGCGAGTGCCAGTCTTCGCACCCGACAATTTGGCTTGCGCGGCTGCGCTTAGCGCGGTGGGGGCTTGATTTGAGGAGGGGGCATGTTAGCCTTCGCCAATGGCACGCGTTACGGTTGAAGACTGTCTTGAGCATGACGAGAATCGCTTCGCACTGGTGGTGCTAGCGTCGCGGCGTACGCGTCAGCTGATGAAGGGTTCTCCCGCGCTTGTGCGCAGCCGGAATCGCGAGGCCGTGACGGCCTTGCGCGAGATCGCCGACAGCAAGGTCCGCTTTGACCGCAAGGTAGACGACGCCGTGCAAGACTTCATCGTTCGCACCCGTAACGCTGATATTCGCTAACGCGTGCTGCTCGCCCGGGGGCGCGGCCAGACGCGCTGACAGCGTTCTTAGCGACGTGAGAGGCCTGCATGTGCGGATCATGGCGCCGTCACGGTTACGCGACTTTCCCGAAGGACCGGTGCATTCCTGACCTTTACTGCGGTCGCTGGGTGTCACCTATGGAGAATAGGCCCTGGCCGCAGGTCATGCGCGCGTTAGACGCCGTCGCTGGCGTTGGGTCCCCGACGGAAACGTCAGTCGGTATCACCGGTGAGGTCATACTGACGCATCTTTCGTTGGAGGGTGCGGCGGTCGATTCCTAGCGCGATGGCAGCACGGGTAACGTTGCCATCCTCACCTTCAAGAACGCGGAAAATATGCTCGCGCTCCACGGCGGCTAAGGTGGTTTGCGCGGTGTCCGCTGGCGGAAATGAAGAGCCAGGGCGCTCCTGACTCCCGCGCTCGCTGGCAGCCGGCCCGCCGCCCTGCGCCTTCGTGAAGAGGCTTGCAGCGAGCATCTTTTGCAGAAGCTCCGGGCCGAGTTCGCCATCGGACGCGAACAGGGCTGCGCGGCGCAGCACGTTGAGAAGCTCGCGCACGTTGCCAGGCCAGGGGTGAGCGGAGAGCACCTTTAGGCCTTGCTCGCCGATGTGCAGTGCGCCCTGACGCGACACCTGCAAAAGCAGCGCAGCGCAGAGGTCTGGGAGGTCGGCAAGCCTGTTGCGTAGGGGCGGCAGCGTGACCGGGAAGACCTGCAGGCGGAAGTATAGGTCCTCGCGGAAGGTGCCACGCTGCACCTCGCGCCAGAGGTCGCGATTGGTCGCCACGATGATGCGGACGTCGACCTCGCGCTCTTGGCTATCGCCCACCGCCCGAATGCGCTTCGATTCTAGCGCCCGCAATAGCTTTGCTTGAGAATCGAGCGGCAGCTCACCGACTTCATCGATAAAGAGGCTGCCGCCGTGGGCATCGAGGAAGAAGCCTCGGTGGTCCTGCGTGGCACCGGTAAAGGCCCCCTTGCGGTGCCCAAAAAGCTCACTCTCGAAGAGGTCTTTAGGTACGCAAGCCGCGTTGAGCGCCACGTAAGGGCCACCGCGCCGCAACGAGCGCTGGTGCACCTGACGGGCCACCACTTCCTTGCCCGTACCCGTCTCACCGAAAATCGCGACGGTCTCGTCGGTGGGCGCGATGCGGTCCAGCATCTGGTCGACCTCACGCATGGCAGCGCTGCGCGCAATAAGCTCGTGGCCGCGCGTCGCCTGCTTGCCGAGCGCGCCGCTAGCGCGCAGGGCAAGCGCCTGCTCCAGCGTCGGCCGCAGCACCTCGGCATCGACGGGTTTCTCTAGAAAGCTGAAGGCGCCGAGACGCATGGCCTCCACGGCGGCTTGCACCGTGCCGTGGCCGGTAAGCACGATGAACGCCGGCGCTCTCGAGGCGAATCGACGCAGCACCCCTAGGCCATCGAGCTCCGGCATGCGCAGGTCGAGCAGCACGACATCCGGCAGCGTTTCGCGGAGCGCCCGCAAGGCTTCAAGGCCGTCGGCCGCTTCCCGGGTGTCGTAGCCAAAGCGGCGCAAGGCCTTGACTAGCGCGAAACGGAGCGTTTTGTCGTCATCGACGACGAGAATCTTGCCCTTCATGACTGCGCTTCCTCTGAGTGGATCGCCAGCTCGCCTGGGCGCACGTCAGAAGGGTGGCCCGGCGGCGCGTCGGCGAGCCTGGCGGCGTCGTTTCCGGCGGACGGCAGCTCTAACCTCGCGACCGCTCCGCCGCCCTCGCGGTTGCGGAGGTCCAAACGCCCTCCCATGCCTTCCACCAACATGTAGGATGTATACAATCCAAGGCCTGTGCCCTTGCCCGGCGGTTTGGTTGTTGCGAAGGGCTCAAAAAGACGGTCGCGAACTGCGTCCTGGAGGCCCTCACCGTTGTCTGACACGCACAACGCAAAGCGGCCCGCGTCGTGCGTTCCATCCACCTCAATACACCCCACATGCTCGGGCCCGAGAGCCCGGACCGCGTCAAGCGCGTTCTGGAGTAGGTTGACCAATACCTGCATTAAACGGTCCGGGTCTGCCGCGAGCGTGACGTCACGCAGGCAGGGCGCGAGGACGGGCATAGGCACATCGCGCTCGCCTGCAAAGACCAACGCACATGCACGCTCCACGACAGCGAAGAGCGGTACGGCACCCATGACGTGGGCGCGGGCCAGGTCCCCGCCCGCCAGCAGCGCATGCGTAATCCGCCCTAGCCGGCGTGCTTCGTCTTGAATCAGCGCGGCGGATTCGCTGACGTCTTGAAGGACCTCTTCGTGCGCCGCAGGCAAGTTCCGACCGCCTATCACAGCTCCGCCCGCGTCGACGGTCGCGGCGGACACGCTTCTCGCGCGATGAGCGCAGGATATTTCGGACTTGAGGGCCTCGACCATGTCGGCGGCAAGCGTCTGAATGCTCGCTAGGGGCGTGTTGATCTCGTGGGCAACGCCCTGCGCCACCCGACCAAAGCTTGCGAGACGCTCCGCCAGAACCAGCCGATGCTCCGTCAGCATGCTTTCGGTTTGATCGAGGTAGACCGCCATCCAGCGCTGGCTTCGCGTTTCGGGGCCAGCGAGCGGAAGCAGCGTCATCTCGAAAACCCGCTCTTGGCCTTCGACGCGGGCGGCAAAGCGGCAGCGCCGTTGCGCATGGGGTCCCTCGGAAATGGCGGGCTCGGCGATGGGGCACTGGCCGGCGGCCTCGGCTTCGCACCCCTGGGGGTTCGCGGAGCAGCGATTGAGTCGACTTGCGGGGGCGAAGGGCGCAAGCCCCTCGGCGAGTGGATTGCGCCAGTGGATGCGGCCATCCTCGTCGACGACCTCAAGGCCTGCCCGTAGCGCACGCAACGTGCTGGAAAGCATCTGGTCATCAAGCGCAGCTCGGTCGCGTGCGAGTGATACAGCCCGTTCGCCCGCGCGCAGCTCGCGAACCGCGTGTCCAACGAGGTAGGCCACCGCACCGAGGGTCGAGACGTAGGCCAGCAGCCGTGCGCCGAGGTCCCAGGCAGGCTCCGGGTCCCAGAAACCGCCATGCAGGGCTGGGAAGAACTCAAGCGCACCGAGGCCAAGCACCGCGACTGCGGTACCGCCGGCGGTGCCAGTGATGGCCCGAGGGCTGCCTACCACCGCCATCAAGGCGATGTGCATGGCGTAGTAGACGACAAACGGGCAGTGGATTCCTCCTGCCGCCCAAAGCACCGCTGTCAGTGCGACGAGGTCAGCGAAGGCTTGGGAAATGCCCAGCGCCGTTGAGCTTTGGCGCCGCCCGTAACGCTGGGCATGCCAAAACCAAAGGTTGTAGAGTGCGGTCGCTCCTAGGACAGCATAGAGCAACGGCCAGCGGACCCCGGGAAAGGCGTGTTTGGGCACGGCCGCGACGATCACTGCCGTGGCAATCAGTAACAGCCAACGCACGCGAATCAGCCAGTAAAGGCGCGACTGCGTTAGGGTCTCGAAGTAAAAGAGCGCACGTGCAGCCACATCGGACTGCTGAAGCCGGTCTTTATGCTGCTCCACCACACTGGGCAGCATACGCGAAGCGGCCCGGCTGAGCTTCCCGAAGAGGGAAGCGAAGACTTGGCTGCTCGAGTAGACGGCTTGCCGCGCGCGTGGGACCGCCAGAGTTTCGCAGTCTGTTATCTACGGCGACCTATCCGAAGCCCACGCGGCTCTTTCCTGCAGCGTTTTCGCTTTCTCTACCGTAACTGTTCAGGGGGGCATTTTACAAAATGCCCCCGGGTTTACGGGAGTGAATCCCGCAAACCCTCCCCCAAAAACCTAAAGC
>SLEO01000113.1 GCA_007124745.1 Myxococcales bacterium | reverse complement strand
TGCGCGCCGTGGCCACGCGGCTGGAGGTCGGCGGTGCGGAGCTCGTCACGTTGCTCGTCGGCGATGAGGTCACCTGGGACGAACGTGAGGCTAATTTCGACGGCGTCGGGCACCGACGGCGGACGGTACTGCCAGGCGTCAGGTAGAGCCGCCACCGCGCCCCAGTGCAGGGCCAACGAAAGTACCACGGTCGCCCCGACCCGCACCGCCTGTTCTAAACCGCCACGCATGCTTGATACAACGACCGCCGACCTCCGGGGTTAGTTGGGCCGCACATTGATGGCAAACTTTGTGACCTTCTCTTGGCGGAGGAGGTCGATAATCGCCACTACCTTGGCGTGCTCGAGCCGGCCATCAGCGGCAATGACTGCCCGCAGATCCTGACCAGCTTCTACCGCGCCGCGAATGGTCGTTCGCAGGGCCTCTTCATCCGTTGGCTCTGCGTCGAGAAACAAGGCGCCTTGCGCGTCGACGGAAATCGCCAGGGACCGCGAGGTCTCTTCTCCCGTAGATGCCTTCGGAAGTTCCATAGGAATGGTTTTCGATACGATGGCTGTAGCGGTCACCATCAGAATGATGAGAAGAACCAGCACGACATCCACCAGCGGTGTGACGTTGATTCCGGAAATGATATCGTCTTGGTCGTTGCTTGCTGCGCCCATGAGCCTCTCCTTACTCGGGATCCGGAGCGCGCTTCAGAAACGCAAGCACGTCGTGCGCAAGGGTCTCGGCGCGGCTGAGTCGCGCCTTGATGACCCTCTGAAAGAGATTGAAGAAGGCGACTGCGGGGAGTGCGACAAGTAGACCGATGGCGGTGACTACGAGGGCTTCGCCGATTTCTGACATAAGCCCGGTCGTCACTTGGCCCGCGCTCGCGTCTAGCTCATGGAAGGCGCGAATGATACCAATGACGGTTCCCAACAGCCCAATGAAGGGCGCGTTGTTGCCGACCGTTCCCAAAAAGACCAGATAACGCTCCATCCGTAGCCGCTGGACGCGCGTCTCACCTTCGACGCGCTCCTCTGCGCTGGCGCTGCCGCCATCCGGGTCCTCGAGGGCCCGGGCGGCCACGCGCGCCTCAGGCGCGCGAGAGCGTTCGAGGCTTTCCCGAGCGCCCTCAACATCACCGCGCTTGAGCGCCTCGTTAAGTCCCGAACGTAGCGCTGTAAAGTTGTCTCGGGATCCGATCAGAAAGAGGATTCGCTCGAGAATGATGGCGAGGCCAATCACGGACAGCAGAACCAGAAGCCACATGATCCATGTGGCGCCTAGCATCGCGAAAGAAGTAAGTTGCTGCTGGATATCCATACGTTTTTGCTACGCGCTCCCGCCGGTGGTGCTGCCGGATTGTTGAAACTCCCTCAACGCCAAAGCGTGCTCCTAAACCGTCGAGCGGAGGGTGTCCAGCGCTGCACGTGTGGGCCATCCCCGTCGCTGCCCCTCCGAGACCACTGGGAGATATGTGGCGCCTCGGATGTGCTCGGGCAATGCTTTCAGGCTTCGCCCCACCGCAAGCCAACCAGAGCGAAGCCCACCTTTCGGTATTGCCACGGACGTGACCTCGGACGTTGCTTAGTTTGGCGTCCCCAGCGGGATTTGAACCCGCGTACCCGGCGTGAAAAGCCGGTGTCCTGGGCCTCTAGACGATGGGGACCCTTGAATCTTTCCGCGCTGCGTTCGGAACCCGGCGCACGCAGGCCTCGGCGAGTCTGCATCCCGGACTTGTCGAAGCACACATCCGCGGCGCAGGTGGGCCGTGCAGGGCTCGAACCTGCGACCGTCGGGTTAAAAGCCCGCTGCTCTGCCAGCTGAGCTAACGGCCCCTAATCCTTCCGCGCGCCGCAGCGTAGTGGCGAATCCAAGGGGGGTCAAGCACGTCCTTGACCCCTTAAGGTTGTCGCCAGGTGACCCCCTCGCTTGCGACGTGATTCGCCTACGGGCGAGGTTTGGCGAAGCTCGGCCCTCGTGGCGTTTATCGCTCAGGGAAAGCGCTCAAGCAGCGCACGGGGAACGGTTTCCTGGATGGCGAGCTTCAAGGCTTCGCTTGCTTCAACCTTAATTTCTGGACTGAGGTCTAGCTCAACACGCCAATCCTGCGCGATAAGCCTTAGCTCGAGCGCCGTTGGGCCAGGGTGCCTCGCGAGGGTTCGCTTGAGCGCTTCGACATCACCTCGGGCGGCCTCTTCGGCGCTCAGGGAGACGACAGCGCGCCTGACGCGACTCAGGAGTCCTTCGGCCAAGGGCGTGACCTCTTGAACCACGAGAGATCGAGGAGCGTCATCTTTGGCCTCTTCATCGCGAATCTGGACGCTTCCGCGAAGCAGGAGAGGGGCACTGCTGTTGGCCAGCAGCTCGCGCGCAGCATCGTCCTTGAGGAGCCGTCCCCGGGCGACGATTTCCAAACGGCCGCTGGTGTCCTCTGCCTCGCCAAAAGCGATGCGCGCTCCGCTGCGGGTCGTGCGCTCACGAAAGCTCTCTACGATACAGGCCACAGTCGCATCTTGCCCGTCCTGAGCCCGACTCAGCATCTCCAAGCTCGAGCAGCCGAGGCGTTCGGCGTCGCCCTGATAGATGCTCATCGGATGGCCAGAAACATAAAAGCCCAATGAAGCCTTTTCCCGTTCGAGGTGCTCCTTCCAGCTCCAGCTCGCTGCATCGACAAAAAGTGCGCGGCGTAGCGTGCCGCCTCCCGCGTCCATCGAGTCGTCGCCCGCCATGTCGAAGAGCGACGTCTGCCCACTCGCTTTTTCGGCCTGCTTCTTTTTACCCGTCTCGACGGCTTTATCGATAGATGCCAGTGCGCTGGCGCGGTCGATGGATAGCGCTTCATGCACCGTGTCGAATGCGCCGCATTGGACGAGGCTCTCGATGACATTTTTGCTGACGCGCCGCAGGTCCACGCGCTCGGTGAAGTCGAAGAGATCCAAAAAGGGCAGTTCGGCCTGACGCGTCGCAGGTCCCGATGGTGCTTGCGATGCCGAAGGGAGGCATTCCGGGTTCTGACGCGCCTCGAAGATGGCGTCGACCGCAGCGCTGCCGACACCCTTGATGGCCCCGAGACCGAAGCGGACACGCGCTCCCTGGGAACTCGGAGGGGTACTGGGCGCATTCTTCGCGCCGGCTGCCGCTTGAGGGTCGCTGAGGTTGAGAGCGTCGACGCTATCATAGGCGACGGTGAAGTCCGTGTTGGACTCATTGACGTCCGGCGGCAGCACGACAAGTCCCATCGCCTTGGCCTCGTTCACCGTCCGCACGACTTTTTCCTGCTTCTCTTTGTCGGAGGTCAACGTCGCGCACATGAACTCGGCGGGGTAGTGCGCCTTCAGATAAGCGGTCTGATACGTGATGAGCGCATAGGCGGCCGAATGGCTCTTGTTGAAGCCGTAGCCTGCGAAGTAGGCCATGAGTTCGAAGACGCGGTCCGCGTCCTCGGTGCGGTAGCCAAGCTTCTGCGCGCCTTCGAGGAACACCTGCTTCTGCTTGGCCATCTCCTCGGCCTTTTTCTTGCCCATGGCGCGCCGCAACAGGTCCGCGCCCCCGAGAGAATAGCCGCCCATGACCTGGGCAATCTGCATCACCTGCTCTTGGTAGACGATGACGCCGTAGGTGTCCTTGAGCACGGGCTCAAGGTCTGGGTGCGGGTAGCTTACTGGCGTAAGACCATGCTTTCGCTGAATAAAGTCCTCGACCATCCCGGATCCCAAGGGCCCTGGGCGGTAGAGCGCGACGGCGGCAACGATGTCTTCGAAGGCATCGGGTTTGAGTTGCTTGAAGAGGCCTTGCATGCCCGTGGATTCGAGCTGGAAGACGTTCGTGGTCTCCCCGGAAGACAGCAGTGCGAACGTGCCCTTGTCGTCCATCGGTAGCACATCGAGACGCAGCGGATTCGCCTGCCTTTCGGGCCGAGCATTGACGAGTCGCAGGGCGATATCGATGACCGTCAGCGTCTTAAGCCCGAGGAAGTCGAACTTGACCAATCCCGCCTTCTCAACGTCGTCCTTGTGAAAGTGCGTGACGAGCTCGCCGGGCTCCGGGCAGAAGACCGGCACAAAATCCCAGAGTTCTCCGGGGCTGATGACCACGCCCGCCGCGTGCATTCCTGCGTGGCGCGTCAGATCTTCGAGGGCTTGAGCGGTTTCGAGCAGCTCGGCGACCGCAGGTTCGGTGCTTTGCAGTGCCTTGAGGCGCGGCTCTTGTTCGAGTGCTTTGGCAATCGATACGGTTTTGCCTTGAACGGGCTCGGGCACCAGCATCGCTACCCGGCCGCCTTCGGCGGGCGTCATGCCCATCACGCGCGCGATGTCGCGAACGACGCTGCGGCTCTTGAGTTGATGAAAGGTCGCGATCTGCGCCACCGATAACTGACCGTAGCGTTCGCGTACGTAGTGAATCACCCGGTCCCGGCCTTCGACGCAGAAATCGACGTCGAAGTCAGGCATGCTCACGCGTTCTGGGTTCAGGAAGCGCTCGAAGAGCAGCCCGTGGAAGATCGGGTCGAGGTCCGTGATGCGCAGCACGTAGGCTACCAGTGAACCCGCACCGGATCCGCGCCCGGGACCGACGGGAATCCCCTGCGCCTTCGCCCAGTTGATGAAATCGGCAACGATCAGGAAGTAGCCGGGGAACCCCATGGACTCGATGACCCCGAGCTCTCGTTCTAGGCGCTGTTCGTAAACGTGCTCGTCCGGCGCCTGGCCCTGGGCACGTAGGTCAGCAAGACGCGCTTCGAGGCCTTGTAGAGAGAGGAGACGGAGATACGCGCCTTCCTCTTCGCCGTTTGGCGTCTCAAAGCGGGGGAGTTGGGGGTCGCAGTAAGGGGTCACCTTACCGCCGCAGCGTTCGCCTAGCGCCACACTGGTCGCGAGCGCCTCGGGGTATTGGGCAAAAGCCGAGGCCATGGAGGCTGCGTCTTTGAGGTAAAGCTCCCCTTGACCGGCCGGGATATCTCCGAGTTCGCTCAAGCGCTGGCCACTGTGGATGCATTGCAGGGCGCGATGCGCGCGGGCATCCTCGGGCCTGAGGTAGTGGCAGTCATTGGTGGCTACACAGCGGAGCCCCGCCCGCTTGGCCGCGGCGCTGAGGATCCGATTGAGCGGCGCCTGCTCGGGGTAGCCGTGGGATTGAAGCTCGACGAAGAGCTGCGCTTCAGCGTTTGGAATCACCGCTTTCAGCTGTGCGAGCGCGGTTTCTGCACCTGCTTGACCGAAGTGAAGCGCGCTCTGGGCGACGTAGCCCCCCATGCACGCGGTGAGAAAAACGATGCCTTCCGCATGTTCGCCAAGTGCTTCAAGGGTGAGTGCGGGCAGTTGATGTTGCTCGCTTGCGATCCAAGACTTTGAAATGAGGGCCAGCAAGTTGCGGTAACCCTCCTGAGTCTCGGCGAGCGCCACCAGATGCAGCTCCTTGCCCAAGGTCGCGTGCTCCGCGGGCGGCAGGATGTTGAGTTCGGCGCCAATGATGGGCGCCACGCCCGCCGCCCGAGCGGCATCGAAGAACGCGATGGCCCCGTAAAGATTCACATGATCGGTAAGCGCTACGTGCTTCATGCCGAGTTCCGCCGCGCGCTGCGCCAGGGCTTTCACACGAATCGACGCGTGCAAGAGCGAGAACTCCGAATGAACGTGAAGGTGGGTAAACTCGGTCATCGCTTAAGGCTGCTCCTAACGTAACGTTCGGTGACGTTGTCCCTTGGCCGCGCGCCATTGGCGTCGGGCCAGCACGTGCTATACCGCCGGGCCAGTTCAGAAGCCGCTTTGAGGCGTCGCTCATCCGCACCGCGGCATGGGCTTCTCCCCGGAAAGGCAACCGCAGTTGAGCCTCCTCTGAAGGCTTCAAGGCGCTGTACGGAGCACCGATTCGAGATCAAGAGCGAGACGTCATGAAAGCATCACCGCTAGCCAAACTTTCCGAGAAATTCGGCTCCAAGGCCGATCTGGTCAAAGCCGTTCAGGGCCTCGCGACCGACGCGCTTTTTCTCGACCGCGTGAATGCCGTTAAGGGCCTAGGTCGCGTATCCAATGCAAAGCTCTTGGCGCTGCACACGACGCTGAGCGAAGTCAAAGAACGCTTCGGAAGTCGTGCGAAACTCATCGACGCGATCTTAGAGAAGGAAAAAAAGGCCAAAGACGCCACCTTCCGCGAGCGCCTTGAAGCCTACCCGACACCGCGTTTGTACGACTTCTACCGGGGCGCTGCCCGCCGCGAGAAGCACGCCTCCAAGCGCGCCGCCTGAGTGAGCTAGGGGACCGGGGGGGGCCTAGATGACTTCGGGCCGAAGCGCCTTGGAGTGCAGATGACTTGCGGCTGAGCTGAACGCTGGGGGTGCGTAAGGGCACGCCCGCGTGACCGGCAGCCCCAAAGGCCGCATCCGCGTCGGACTCAGGGCACCTCCTTCCTCGTCGGCCCTTCAGCCCTGGTCGTTGCGCGACGCCCGCTTGCAGGTTCGGCCCCCCCGCGCGGGCGGTCTACGGACTGAGAAGCGCTAAGTACCACTCGATAATTTCGGGACCGAAGAAGTAGTATTCGAGGGCGCCGACGGCCAGCAAGGGTCCGAACGGTAGGCGCACGTGGCGCCAGGACGGCGTCAGGTCGCTACCGGCGTCGTCGACGTTTTCGGCGCCATGGTGCGCGAGGTCATGGCTGCCCTCGCAGGTACTGTCTTCAGGGCCCGCTTCCGCCCCAGTCGCCTCTCGGGCCTCGCCCGCGTCGAGGGGCGGCGCGGTCCTTTGGCCAAAAACCCGCACGACCATGAAGACGAGGAGGCCCTGAATGGCTCCCGCTACGAGGGCGAAGAGGCACCCCGTGAGGCCTAAGAAAGCGCCGATAAAGAGCATCAGCTTGCTGTCGCCTTCCCCCATGCCGCGGCGGCCGAAGGCGGCTTCGTACACCCACACAAAGGGCACCTGAATCATCAAATAACCGACGCCCGCGCCGATGAGCGCGGCCTCCGGGGGAATGGCGGTCCTAAACGCAGCGAGCGCCAGTAGCGCGGCGCCCCCGCCGAGGGAAACCTCGTCAGGGATCATCATCGTCTCGAGGTCGACAAAGGTCGCGATGATGAGGCCTCCGATAAAGATGCCTCCAGCAAGTAGCTCAAAAAGGGCTTGTTGACGCACATCTCCGCCGGCCGCGAGCCCAGCAAGTTGGCGTTCCACCAGCACGAGTGCGAAAAGCGCCGTCAGTGCTTCGACAACGATGTATCGCGGTGAGATCGGGGTGCCACAGCATGCGGCGCGGCCACGCCGAATCAGCCAACCCAAGACGGGAATATTGTCACGGCTGCGCAACCGCTTACCGCAAGCGGTGCACCGCGAAGGGGGCGTGATGACCGAGCCCTCATCTGGCCAGCGGCCGATAGCCACGGTGAAGAAAGAACCAAAACAGGCGCCGATGGCCAGAGCGAGCAGGCGCACCAACCAGGGCGACGCGAAGAGAAAGTCAGGCAGGCTCATGCGTGAGGGTCCATGGGTAGCTGAGGGCCAGTGTACACGGCTCCGCCGTTGGAAAAGCACAGGTATGCGCCCTGGGCCGCTTTACTTAGTTCTGGCCCCGTGAGCGGAATCGTTTCCGGGCGCTAGAAGTCTAAAAATAGCCTTCGCGCTTCTTCTTTTCCATGGATCCTTCGGCATCGGCGTCGATAAGTCGGCCCTGGCGCTCGGAATAGCGGCTCTCCATCATCTCCGCGACAATCTCCGGGACCGTGGTAGCGGTGGACTCCATCGCGGCGGTCACCGGGTAGCATCCCAACGTGCGAAAACGCACCGACCGCACTGTGGGCGTCTCTCCAGGTGCGAGCTTCAGTCGGGAATCGTCCACAAGAATGAGGGCGCCGTGCCGTTCGACGACCGGGCGCGGCGCCGCAAAGTACAGCGGAACGATGGGGATGTCCTCCAGCATGATGTATTGCCAGACATCGAGTTCCGTCCAGTTTGAGATGGGGAAGGCCCGTACGCTTTCACCTTGCTGCGTGCGACCATTGTAGAGGTCCCAGAGTTCCGGGCGTTGGTTTTTGGGGTCCCACTGCTGGTAGCGGTCGCGAAAGGAAAAGACGCGCTCTTTGGCGCGGGAGCGTTCTTCATCGCGCCGTGCCCCGCCGAGGGCGACATCATAACCACCGGCCTTCAACGCCTTGACGACACCCGCAACCGTCATCTCCTGGGTGTAAACGCTCGATCCGTGGTCGAAGGGATTGATGCCCGCCGCCAAGGCGTCTTCATTGCGCGCGCGGATGACGTGTACGTTATTGGTGGCTTCGAAGCGGTCGCAGAAGGCGAGCATTTCGCGAAACTCCCAGGTCGTGTGAATCAGGAGCAGAGGAAAGGGTAGCGGCGCTGGGGCAAAAGCTTTCTGCGCTAAACGCACCATCACCGACGAATCCTTGCCGATGGAGTACAACATCACCGGCCGCTCGAACTCCGCGGCGACCTCCCGGAGGATGTGGATGCTTTCGGCTTCGAGGTCCTGAAGGTGTGTTCTGTGGTGTGCCGCCAACATGCGGCGCAAGTGTGCGGCACCCTGTTCCAATGTAAAGGCTTCCCGGTGTCGTCCGGCGGAGCGCCCAGCTGTGCGTGAAGGATCCTGGATGGTGCGCCCAAGCGCTAGGGAACGCCGGATCATCTTCGAGGGAATATGCCGAAGCGGGGGCGGTGAGGCGGAGAGCATTCTGGCGGCTGCGCGGCGAGCACCCTGGCGGCTCCGCGCTTCAATGGTAGGCTGCCCGCGGCCGGGCGCGTGTCGCCCTTGCCACCGCATCATGCCTTCATCTATCCCGCTCAAACGGGTCGTTGTGAAGATCGGCAGCCGTGCGCTCCGTCAATCACCGACCATCTTCGCCGATATCGCCGCAGCCGCCGACCAGGCTTTCCGCTCGGAACAGGAGCTTGTCGTCGTCTCTTCCGGTGCCGTGCGCTTCGGCTCAGAGGTGCTCGGCTTCAAAGAGCGTCCACGTGATCTCTCGCGCCTCCAGGCCGCAGCCTCAATAGGTCAACCTCTCCTGATGGATGCCTACCGGAATGTGTGCGGGCCCTTCGGGCTCGCGGTGGGGCAGCTCCTGCTCACACGCGCCGACTTCCGGGACCGAGAGCGCTACTTAAACGCGCGCTCCGCCTTGGAATCGCTCCTCGCATTTCGCTGTCTACCTGTCGTCAACGAGAACGATGCGGTCGGGACCTCGGAGATCGAGTTCGGCGACAACGATCAGCTCGCTGCCATGGTAGCCAATCTCGTCGATGCAGACCTACTCGTGATTCTCAGCAGCGTTGACGGCCTGCTCGATGGTTCCGGGACGGTTGTGCCAGAGGTCTCATCGCTGCAACAGGCCATCATGTTGGTCAGCGACGAAAAGACCGCCGAAGGGCTAGGCGGCATGAAGTCCAAGCTTGAAGCGGCCTTTCGCGCGTCTGAACGCGGCACCCCGGTGCTCATCGCCAACGCCTTCCAGGCCGGAGGGCTTCAACGCATCCTTGATGGCGAAGCGCTCGGAACGCGGGTGTTGCCGAAGGTTAATAAGATCGCTGCGCGCAAGCACTGGCTGGCCTTTGCGACGCGCCCGGACGGCGCCCTCGTCCTCGATACGGGGGCTACGCGAGCGCTGCTCCACAGCAACGCCAGTCTGCTCGCGGTCGGCATCGCTGGCGTGCGCGGACGCTTCGAAGCGGGCGACGTGGTGAGCCTCGAAACGCTGAAGGGCGAGGAGCTCGGGCGCGGTCTTGTGCGCCAGCCCCTGCCAGAGGTAGCCCGATTGGCATCCGAACACCGCGATGTCACCGGGGCCGTCCAGGGCGTTCACTCGGCGAAGGTGGTCGTGCATCGGGACGACCTCGTGCTCTTCGCTAACTTCCATGTCGGACCGCAGGACTAGCGCCCGGACCGTTCCAGGGGGCGTCGGGCCCCGGGCTGACGCGTCGAGGCCGGGTTAGGTCCACACAGCGCTAAGTGTCTTCTTCGGGTTCCGGCTGGTAGAAACCACCGCCGAGGGCACGAAAGAGCTGTATACGGCTCGATAATAGCTGACGCTGGGCGCTGAGCGTGGCCTGTTCGGCGTTACGCTCGATGGTAAGTGCCGTGAGCACCGGTAGGTAGTCGGTCAGACCTTGCTGGTAGCGAAGCTTGGATTGTTCAAGGACCTGTGTCGCTGCCTCAAGCTGGTGCGTCAGGGCGTCGAGCTGGGCGCTACGCGCCGCTTCTAGTGCCAGGGCCTGTTCTGCCTCGACCAACGCTTCGATGACGACTTGAGCGTAGTTTTCGAGCAGCTCTTGATAGGCTGCGCGGTTCATATCTACTTCCGCGCGCCCGCGTCCACCATCGAAGAGCGCCGCGGTGGCCGACGCGACCGCGCTCCAAACGAAGTCGGTGAAAAGCTGAGAAATACTGACGCCGGCGATGCCGATGGAGCCCGACAAGGTGAGGCGCGGAAAGCGGTCGGCGAGCGCCTGAGCGATGCGATGGTCCGCCGCCACCACCCGGGCGTGCATGGCGCGTACGTCAGGCCGTTGAAGCAGCAGGTCACTGGGCACGCCGAGGCTCGGCAGCGGGGGCAGCTCGGGAATAACCGCGTCCTCATCGTCGACGCCCGCCGGAAGACCGTCGGCGGTTAGAATGCGCAAGGCATGGAACGCTTGCGCACGAAGCGCTTCCGCGTCCGCGAGGGCCGCTGCGGTTGCCGCCGTCTCCTGCTCCTGCTGCCCCATATCGATGGCGGCAATGAGGCCGCTCTCGTAGCGCAGGCGCGTCAGCGCCAGGTAGTCATCGTTCACGACGGCACGGCGCTTGAGCACGTCCGACTGCCGGGTCGCTTCCCGCAGCGCGAGATAGGTCTCCGCCACCTCCGCCGCGAGCGAGATGCGCATCGCAGCGTAGTCGTAGCGCGCGGCCTCAAACTCGGCTTTGGCGCTTTCGTGCGCTGACTTGAGACGTCCAAAGAGGTCGAGTTCGTAGGAAGCCGCAACGGATCCGGAATAGAAACTGTTCTCGAAGGAACCGAAAATAGCGGTGATCTTCTGCCGACTGGCTTCCGTATCTAAGTTCACGCTCGGCAGCCGCCCAGCAAAGCCGATGCGGACTGCGGCTTCGGCCTGTCGCAACCGAAAGAACCCAGCGCGAAGCGAGTGGTTGCGGCCTAAGGCGGCTTCGACAGCCTCGCTCAGCACCGCATCGCCGAAGTCTCGCCACCAGTTGGACTTGACGCGACCACCACCGCCCGCGACCTGCTCAAGGCCCGCATCAGAAAAGGCTTCGGCGAGATCGACCGCCGGCTTGGGGTCCGTCTTGACCTGATGGGGAGAGCAGGCTGCGAGGACGAACCCCAGCGCCAGGCTCACGCACCCGCGGAGGCGTGATGTGCGGCGCGCGGTGCGGCCAAAACCACGGTATTTTCGCAAAAGGTTCGCGTTGGGCATGACTAATCAGGCGAAGTGCCCTCCCGAGTGCGCGCAGCATAATCTGAGCTGCTTACGAAGTCCCTTGGAGAATGCTGCACGGCCAATAGACAGGCGCTCGGCCGCGTTCGGGACCGGGTGCGGCGTCAGTGCATCCGGCAAGCTGACCCAGCACCACACCATCCTCGACGCTCGCTGGGCTAGGGTCGCTAGCATCGGTACTCAAGGTGTAAGGTCTAGGCTTTAGTTGCTCGGAGCCGTTTCAAGGGCGAGTGCCACCGCCTGCATGCCCGCATCGGCGAGTTTGCGCGAGATGCTAACGCGGGTGGGCATGCCGCCTTCGAGACTAAGGATACGGGTCAGATCGATACCGCTGTCATAGCGCGCAGCAAACGCCGCAGACTGGGCGTCGAGCACCACCGCCACAGGGGCGAGGGCCTGGCCTGCGAGCAGAAGCTGCGTTTTATCATAGGGCACGCGGTGATCGGTCACGTCGCAGACAACGAGGTGCGTCGACGCCTCGTAGCGGCGAAAGCGGTCTGCGAGCAGGCGACTCTCCCGCTCTCGGGCCACCATCTGCTGAGCTGCGTGCTTGAGGGAGTCGAGCACCTCGGCTTCCTCCCCGAGCAGAAAGCGCAGGACAAGACCACGCATGCCCGCATCCGAGGGCGCACCCCGAAGCGCACGGTCGAGCAGCTGCGCGCGCGGAGAGGGTTCCCCCATGCGGGTGTCGATGCACCACGCGTCCCGGTCCGCGCCTTCGTAGGGTTCGTGGCCGCCGAGGATCCACTTCGCCGCGGCGCAGATGCCGTCGAAATCCGTGTGGCAGCACAGGGTGTCGACCTTGCCGATGCGCGCGACCAGGCTCGGGGTGATCATTTCAGGACAGGCGCCATGCTCCTGTTTGGTGGCGAGTACGAAGCGCGGGTCCGAGGCGAAGTGGGCGTGTAGCTCGTGGTCGTGATGGTCGACCCACGCCGCGAGCCTCGGGCCAAGGCCATCGAGGAAGGGCTGGGTAACTTTCTCAAAGGTCGCCCCCCCGGCGCCCGAGGCGAAGGCAATATCGAGGACGGCGACGCGGCCTACAAGCGACTTTGGCTTGGGCAGCTTACGCGGTGTCGCAAAGACGACCGACGGCCGGTCGCCGAGACTGATGCTTTCCTGGGCCACCGTTGGGAGGATATGCGCTAGCGAGCATCTCTCGGCAATGGAGATCAGGTCCCCTGGCGCCGCGCGGCCCAAGCACTTTCGCTAGCGGAGCGCTTCAAGGTCGGCCGCTAAGCGCAGTCGACGGTTCAGCGTCGTGTCGGCGAGGGCTTCCCAATTGAGCCAGGCCTCGGCGAGGTCGCGGCAGGCGCCGTCACCGCCCCGCGTTCGCAGTGCATCGAGCAGAGGAACAAGGCCGGGCGCGGCGCTGTGTAGCGCCTCAGCAACAGCCTGCGCGCCGGATGTTTGACGCTGAGACCACGCGAGGGCGACGCGTGCGCCGAGCTGGCAGGCGCCGAGCCAGTGGTCGCTTTCAAGGGCCGCGGCGCGCTCGCCCAGGGTTAAGGACGGCAAGCGCCCGAGCAGCGCTGTGAGCGTCGCACCCACCATGTCGGTGATGGCGTCGCCATGCTCGCAGAGACGCTGCGCAAGCCCCGGCGAGCCCGAGGCCAGCGCCGTCGTCCATGGCGGCCAGCCGTGCGTTTCCGCGAGCGGCCCTAGCACCGACGAGGGCAGGGCCGCGAAGGCGATGGATTGGGTCCGTGAGCGCACGGTATCGAGCAAACGCTCGGGGCAGCTCGTCGTGAGCAGAAAATGCACGCCGGCCCGTGGCTCCTCCAGGCTTTTCAGCAGGACATTCGCCAGGGCGGGTTGATCAAAGCCGAGGTAGGTGTCTGCATCTTCCAATAGGACGCAGGCTCGCTTCCCGACAAAGGGCGCTTGCCGCAGAAAGGGAAGCAGCTGCTCGCGAATGTCGGCAATTTTGAGCCGGGGTCGTTCCGCACTCGGTTGAAAATGCCAAACATCTGGGTGTTCGGCGAGCGGTGCGCGTTGCTGTGCGGCAGTGAGGGCGAGAGCCTCCGCTGCGAACGCTCGCGCGAGCGTCGCTTTACCAATACCCCAGGGGCCCTCGAAGCACAGCGCGCTAGGCAGCGTCTCTGTCTCGAGCAGTCGACGCAACTCCCGCACTTGGCGCTCGTGTCCTAGGATCATCCTGGCGGAGACGTAGTCGGCGAGAACTCGCGCCGCAATTCCCGAGTGCTGGGCCAAGCCTATCCTCGGAGCTCAGCCCGCCGGGGCTAACCGTGGCGCTTGGATGCGCGCTAGACGCCGCGGGCGTCGTTTTGTTAGGGCGCAGCCAGGCGTGCGCCTGTACGGTCCCGCGCATGTCTGACCCCTCCGCGACACCTTCCGCCGATTGGTCCGAGCTCCTCGCGGTCATGGAGCGTTTGCTCGGGCCCGGTGGCTGTCCCTGGGACCGAGCGCAGACGCTTGAGTCGCTTCGGCCACACCTCATCGAAGAGGCGTACGAACTTGACGAAGCACTCGCGGACGGCGGTAGTGCGGCGATAGTCGAGGAAATCGGCGACGTATTGATGCAGGTGCTTTTGCTTTCGGCCAAGGTGGAAGGGCGGTTTGCTGCGACGCTGCAACAGGTGGTCGATGGCCTCGCGTCCAAGCTTGTGCGCCGCCACCCCCACGTATTCGCAGGCCAAGACGCTCAGAGTGTTGAGGACGCAGAGGCCCAGTGGCACGCGGCCAAGGCGAAGGAACGCAAGGCGCAGTCTACGCCGCTTGCAGGGCTCCCCAAGGGCCTGCCCGCGCTGACTTACGCGGTCCGCCTCATCGAAAAGGCTGCCGCACACAAGATATTGCCACAAGGAAGCGAACCTCTCCGAGACGCCGCAGCGCTCGGGAGTGCGCTTGAGGCGCTTACCACCACGCTCGCGTCCGCTGAGGCAACGGCGGGGGCATCCCGGGATGAGGCTAGGTCGGAGGCCATCGCAGCGCTTTTCGGCACGCTTCTTTTCGAAGTGGTGAAACTCGCAAGTGCTTGGGATGTCAACGCAGAGCACGCGCTCCGGGCCACCGTCCGAGCGAAGCAAACCCAATGGGTCGCGCCTAACGCGCCGCCGCTCGCCTCGCGCTCACCCGCGGCCCAACAGACGCCGCAATGCGGCGAAGCGGCGCGTGGGACGCCAAAGGGCACGCCGGCGTGACCGATTCCCCGCAGAGGTTGCGCAGAGGTTGCGCAGAGGCTGCGCAACCGGGCGATGCGGGACGCTCCGCCCCCACCCACCGGTCCGCATAGCCCTCAGGGTTTTTTTAGATGTGTTGGGTTCAGCGGTCAGCAGGCGGGGCGAAGGGCAGGACGGCGCTTAGCGACGGGGCGCCAGCGAGCAGAGCGAATACGCGGTCGAGGCCCAGCGCATTGCCCGCGCAGGGGGGCAGTTCCGCGAGCGCAGCGAGGTAGGACTCATCCATGACGCTGGGGGCACTTGAGCCGAAGGCGGCTAACCAGCGTTCACGCTGCAGGGCGGCGTCGGTGTTTTCGGCAAAACCGTTGCAGAGTTCGAGGCCAGCGAAAAAGGCCTCAAAGCGGTCGGCGGTGCCTGGCGCGCTGCAGCGTGCCAGGCCCGCAAGGCGGCTTGGCCAGGGGGTGACGAAGAGCGGACGTGGTTTGCCGAGGTGCGGTTGAACGTCGAAGGCCCAATGCGCATCGACTTCCGAATCATGCAGCGTGCTGAGCTGCGGCAGGCCGGCGGCGTTCCAGGTCTCTTCAAAGGAGTGTTCAGCCCAAGCAGTATGGTGGCAGAGTGCGCTCGGGGGAGAGAGGCCGAGGGAGGCTGCTTCCTCGGCGAGCCGCAGCACGAGGGCGCGCGTCTCTTGGCGCAAACGCGCACTGTCGCTGTCGAGATGATACCACTCGACGAGTGTGAACTCCGGCGCGTGCCACTGGCCCTCTTCGCCTTCGCGGAAGCTTTTGGTGATTTGGAAGATGGGCCGGCGCACGACGGCGAGCAGGCGCTTCATCTCCATCTCCGGGCTGGCACACAGAAAGCGCGGCTTCGGGCCCGCAAGCCTCGGCGCCACCACGTGCAGGTCCGGTGAGGCATAGGGCCGTAGCAGCGGCGTATCCACCTCGAGGTAGCCGCGCTCTATGAAGAAAGCGCGCACGGTAGCGATGAGCTGCGCACGCTTGACCGTCCAGCTGCCCGTCCATTCCGGAAGCGATGCCATAGTGTTGACGCGCTGCAGCGTTTGCGCAGGCGAGGCCTCCCGTTTCACCGAGGCAAGGTCCGCTCGCCTACGCGCACGGGCTAGCGCTTGACGCGCTCGACGTAGGAAGCCGTCCGCGTATCGACCTTGATAAACTCGTTTTGCTCGACAAAAAGCGGCACTTGGAGTGTAAGCCCCGTCGATAGCGTTGCGATTTTCGTCGCGCCGGTTGCGGTGTCGCCTTTGACGCCGGGCTCGGTCATCGTGATTTCGAGTTCGACGAAGTTCGGCGGCGTCACCGAAATAGGATTGCCCTGAAAAAGCAGTACGGTGACTTCGAGGCCGTCGAGCAAATAGTTCTTGGCATCGTCGAGCTGCTTTTCCGAGAGGAAGAACTGGTCGAAGCTCGAGGTGTCCATGAAGACAGCGCGGTCGCCCTCCATGTAAACGAACTGCATCGTGCGCTCCTCGATATCCGCAGGCTGAAGCTTTTCGCCGGACTTGAAGGTGCGGTCGAGCATGGAGCCCGAGAGCAAGTTGCGCAGTTTGGTGCGCGTGAAGGCCTGCCCCTTGCCGGGCTTCACAAACTGATGCTCCACGACGGAGCAGGGTTGGCTGTCGATGAGCACCTTGAGGCCCTTACGAATGTCCGACGTTTCGTACATGTGCCGGAAGCTAGCGCTCGCCGCGATAGGGCGCCATCCCCGACCGCCCACTCCCGCGCGGCGGGCCTTGTGGTTGCGGGGCAGGGGGGGGACTGTTAGCCCTCCCACTTATGCTCGACGCGGAGCAAGAGCTCGAAGAGGTCAAGCGGGAGATCATCGAATCTCGCGGCTTAATCATTAAAACCAATAACTTGGCGAATAGCCTGGCCGCCGACATCAAGGCGATCGCCCGGCGTCAGGCCGGCTACGAGCGGCAGTTCACTTGGAACAGCGCGGCGGCCTATTTCATCTTTGCGGCGCTGACGTTTATCGGGCTCAAGCTCGCATCGGATGCGCGGATCCGCGAAGTTGAGCGCGAAAAGGAAGGCCTCAACCGGCATCTTGCGACGATGAAGCGCGAGCTTGAGGACGAGACCCGTCGCACCGAGGAGCGCCGTCGCGGCGCGGCCGCCGCCGAGAGCTTTCACCAACTGATTCGCAAGCAAGAGCGTGAGCGCGTCATTGAGCGTTACCCCGAGCTGCCCCAGGCCGATTTTTCCGAGGTTGAAAAGGCCTATTTTCGCGAGGTGGTCGCGCGCTTCCGCCAGTCCCTGGCGTTTGACCGCTATTTGCTCGGCTTGGAAGAGCAGCGCAGCGGCAAGTATCCCGAGGCGCTCAAGCTCTTCGAGGCGTCGCTCGCCCTCGATAGCGCGGCGAGTCACGTGCCGCGGGTCCAGCTCGCTCGAGCTGTCACGTTGCTCAAGCTAAAACAGCCGGAGAAGGCCCTGGAGCTGACGACTAAGCTCGTCGACCAGGTTAAGGATAAGGAATTGGCGCAGGAGGTCTACATGGTCCACGCCGATGCCGCCGACAAAGCGGGAAGCATCGAAGTGGCCAAAGAAACGCTGCGTCAGTTCGCCCGCAAGTTCCCTCGTTCTTTCTACTCAACGGAGGCGCGAGACCGCCTCCGCGACTTAGTGCGGAAAAAGTCCAGCTGAGGGGCCACACAGGGCTGGCAGGGTTACACAGGGCTGACAGGGTTACACAGGGCTGACAGGGTTACACAGGGCTGGCGGGGCTACACAAGCCTGGCGGCGACACAGGGCTGGAGGTCGTGGGTGCGTATGCGGTAGCCTGAAAGAGCATGTCGCTGCCGCTTCGGGCGCAGGCGCGTTTGCCCGAAGAGCGCACGCGGCGCGCCACGGCGTGTTGAGTCCAGGGCACGCGACTGCGTCAACGCGTCAACCCGCGAGGAGGATGATTGGGAAAAAAGGTTGCGTTCATAGGTTCCGGCGGCGCAGTGAAGGGCGTTGCCCATCTCGGTGCCCTGCGGGCGCTTGAGGCACTCGACCTCCGGCCGTCCATATTTGTCGGCGCGAGTGCAGGCGCGCTTGTGAACGCGCTTTACGCGCAGGGTGTGACGGTCGACACGATGCTCGGATGGCTGGATAGCGACAAGCGTCCCCACGACCCGAATGCGCTCGCGTTTCGCCATTTCGTGGGTCTACCGAGTCTTCGCCAGCTGAGCGCTCCGGGTTACCTCACCAGCGGCCTTTTGAGTCTCGACCGTTTCGAACGCTTTTTGGCGCATCGCCTTCCGAGCAATGATTTTGCGAGCCTTGATCAGGATCTACTCATCACCGCCGCAGACATTGACGGCCGCGGGCGCGCGGTGTTTGGCAAGGGCTACATCGAAAGCGTGACGATTTCCCAGGCCGTGGCGGCGAGCTGCTGTGTTCCCCTCCTATTTCGGCCCTATGAAATAGGCGGGCGTTATTACATCGACGGCGAAGTGGTCCGGACGCTAAGCCTCGACCTAGCCGTTGAAGCTGGGGCAGAGGTCGTGGTGATATCCAATGTGTATCGTGCCCACGTGACGCGTGGCCGTGAACGTTCGTTGGTCTTCAAGGGCGCGGCCGCAGTGGGTCGACAGTCGCTCAACATGATGCTGTCGGAGAAAGAGAAGCGGGGCATCGACCTGCTTCATCGCCTTTACCCCAACGTGGAGTTCGTTAATGTCTCCGCGGATTTGGGCGCGTTTCCGTTTCTGAGCCAACGCCGCGTGCGTGACATCGTACGGCGCGGCTACCGCGAAGCTTTGCGTGTGCTTCGCGCCGCAGAGCGCTCGGGCGTTTTCGCCTGAGGGGCCGCGGGGCTCCTGCGACCCCGCCGCGTCTGCACTAAGCGCTCAGGGGCTTGATAAAGCGAAAATGCTGCAGGCAATAGCGAGTGGTCAGTGGGGCCCCGCGTGCAGCTTTAAGCGACCCTAGGGGCAGCGTGGAGGAGGGTTTGCGGGATTCACCTCCGAGAACCCGGGGGGTATTTTCTAGCAGGCCCCCTGCAAGGGTACAGCGAATCGGGCTTGAGATTCGGTCGCTGCTGCCGTACTTTGCGGCCAATACGGAAGCACTAAGGTCACAATGCGTCACCGCGCTTGCTGGACCGGGTGCGGGGCTGAATGCTCCGAATGAACTTGTAGCGCACTCGGGTGCGCCTGCGCGCAACGTCCGCTGCTACGCCGAAGGAAAAAAGACTTATGACCGAGCCACAGGCCTTTCCAGTGCCCCCAGAGGGCAAGCCGATTCACCTAGGACAAGACGGCACGCTGCGCGTCCCGAGCAAGCCCATCGTTCCCTTCATCGAAGGCGATGGCACCGGCCGCGATATTTGGCGCGCGGCGCAACGCGTACTCGATGCCGCGGTAGCCACGGCCTATGCGGGTGAACGGCAAATCGCTTGGATGGAAGTCTTCGCAGGACAGAAGGCCTTTGACCGCTTCGGCACCTGGCTACCCGACGCCACGGTGGCGGCCTTCCGTGAGTACCTGGTGGGCATCAAGGGGCCGCTCACAACGCCGATTGGTGGTGGTATCCGCTCGCTGAATGTCGCGCTAAGGCAAATGTTAGACCTGTACGTATGCCTCAGGCCCGTGCGTTGGTTTAACGGTGTGCCGTCGCCGGTCAAGCGTCCTGAGGACGTCAATATGGCGATTTTCCGAGAAAATACCGAAGACATCTACGCAGGAATTGAGTTCGAGGCGGGGTCTAAGGACGGCGCGCGCTTTATCGAGTTGCTCCAAGCAAACTTCCCGGAACACGCTAAGCGGATACGCTTTCCCGCGGCGGAGGGGCTCGGTTTAGGTATCAAGCCCGTATCTCGGGAGGGAACGGAACGCCTGGTGCGCGCAGCCATTGAGTACGCACTCGACCAGAAGCGCGCCAGCGTGACGCTGGTGCACAAGGGCAACATCATGAAGTACACCGAGGGTGCATTTGCGTCCTGGGGGTACGCGCTCGCTGAAAGCGCGTTCGGCGAACAGGTGTTTACGTACCGGCAGTGGGACGAGATCAAGGCTTCGTCTGGTGAAGATGCGGCAAACGCCGCGCAGGCGGCGGCGACGGCCGCGGGCAAGCTGCTCGTGAAGGATGCTATCGCAGACATCATGCTGCAGCAGGTGCTGACGCGGCCACGGGAGTTCGACGTGATTGCGACGTTGAACCTGAACGGCGACTACCTGTCGGACGCACTCGCGGCTCAGGTCGGCGGTATCGGCATCGCGCCGGGCGGCAACATCAACTACCAGAGCGGTCACGCGATATTCGAAGCGACCCACGGCACGGCGCCGAAGTATGCCGACAAGGATATGGTGAACCCTGGTTCGGTGATCCTCAGCGGTGAAATGATGCTGCGTCATCTCGGCTGGCAGGAGGCGGCGGATTTGGTGATCAAGGGACTCGACGGCGCGATTGGCGCGCGCACGGTCACCTACGATTTTGCGCGGCAGATGGAGGGCGCTACCAAGGTGTCCTGTTCAGGTTTCGCGAACGCAGTGATTGAATGGATGGAGCGATAGCATGGCAAATGACAAAATCGCGCTAATCGGCGCTGGCAATATCGGCGGCGAGCTACTTAACGGTATCGTCCGCGAATCCTTAGGGGATGTCGTTTTGTTCGATATTCCAGCAAAGTTAGATTTCGCCCGCGGCAAAGCGCTGGATACCCAACAAGCGGCAGCCCTCTGGGGCAAAAGTGCGCGCGTTGAGGCGAGTTCGGATTACGCCGCCATTGCTGGCGCCCGCCTCTGCATTGTGACGGCGGGCGTGCCGCGAAAGCCCGGTATGAGCCGCGACGACCTGCTGGCCATCAACGTCAAGATTATCCGCGACGTAGCCGCCGGCATCAAGGCTCACGCTCCGGATGCCATCGTGATCGTGCTGTCGAATCCCCTCGACGCGATGGTCTCCGAGCTTCGGCGCGCGACTGGCTTCGAGCCGCAACGCGTTATCGGCATGGCCGGCGTACTCGATTCCGCGCGCTTCTCGGCCTTTATCGCGGCTGAGCTGAACGTGAGTGTCGCCGATGTGCGCACGCTGGTCCTCGGAGGCCACGGCGACACGATGGTGCCCTGCCTAAGTTACTGCACCGTGAATGGTGTGCCCGTGCCGCAGCTCATGAGCCAGGAAAAGCTCTCGGCCATCGTGGATCGAACACGCTCCGGCGGCGGCGAGATCGTTGGCTTGATGGGCACGAGCGCCTACGTGGCGCCAGCGTTGAGCGCGCTTGCCATGGTGACCAGCATCTTGCGCAACGAGCGTCGCCTTCTGCCCTGTGCGGCCTACCTCAACGGCGAGTACGGCATTGAAGGGCTCTACATCGGCGTGCCGGCGATTTTGGGTTCGGTGGGTGTCGAACGCATCGTTGAGGTCAACCTCAGTGAGGGCGAGAAGCAAGCGCTGCTGCGGAGTGCTGGCGCGGTTCGAGAACTCGTCGAAGCTGCCGCTAAAGTCTAGCGAGCGCGCTAGGTCGGGCCTTAAGCCAGAAAGCCCGCGGCGACGTAGGCGCCAGCGGGCTAGGTCGAGTCTGCTTCGCACAAGTGGGGTTGCGCCACGTGCGTTACGTGGCACAACCCCGCCGGGTTTTAGGGGCTTGTGGCTTCGCGACTAAGCGCGGACACCGCTAGCGCCTAGTCCGGATGGTGAGAGTGCACGTGCGGAGTGCGGCGCGGCGCCGGATGCCATTTTGAGCGCGAGCCGTGGGCTCACGGCCGGAACGGGGCTCTCGGTCAAGGCTATGCTCTCGGGCGGCCTTGAACCCTACGGTCCGTGGCGCCATCACGCTTGCGAGCGTGGAGGCGGTCGCGCACCCCGGGCTGCTTTGAATGCGTACGCCCGTGCGCCGTGCACGGATGGAGATTGAGAATGAATATACACGAGTATCAGGCGAAAGAATTGCTCCGGAGCTTCGGTGTTCCCGTTCCGTTCGGTGTTCCCGTGCTTGAGCAGGGCGCGGCCAAGGATGCCTATGCTCGCGTCTCCTCCGAGACCGGCTCGCCGGTTGCGGTGGTCAAGGCCCAAATCCATGCCGGTGGCCGGGGCAAAGCGGGCGGCGTGAAGGTGGTGCGCGACGAAGCGGCGTTCGAGCAAGCTGCGGCGGACATTTGGGGCAAGACTCTGGTGACCCACCAGACGGGGCCTGAAGGCAAGAAAGTCGGCCGCTTGCTTGTCGAGCAGGGGCTGGATATCAAGCACGAATATTACCTCGCGGTCGTGCTCGACCGTGATTCGCGGCGCTACACGATCATCGCGTCGGCTGAGGGTGGTGTTGAGATTGAGGAAGTCGCCGAAGCGACGCCTGAAGCGATTTATCAGCTAACCATTGACCCCATCACCGGACTTCAGCCCTTCCATGCGCGACGTCTAGCCTTCAGTCTGGGCTTAGGTAAGCACTTATGGAAAAGCTGGGGCAGCCTACTTTCCGGCCTCTACGACGCTGCGGTAGCCAGCGACGCGATGCAGGTCGAGATTAACCCCCTTGTCGAGACGGGCGCAGGCACCTTGCTCGCCCTTGATGCCAAAGTGAATCTCGACGAGAACGCGTCTTTCCGCCACAAGGAATGGCAGGCATGGCGCGACTCGAACGAAGAGGACGCAGTCGAGGCCGAAGCCGCCGAGTCGGGCCTCTCCTATGTGTCGATGGACGGCAACATCGGTTGCCTTGTCAATGGCGCGGGGCTCGCCATGGCGACCATGGACATCATCAAGCACTACGGCGGCGAGCCCGCTAACTTCCTGGATGTCGGCGGCGGCGCGACGCAGGAATCCGTCACCAAAGCCTTCGAAATGATTCTGTCTTCGGCGGCGGTACGCGGCATCTTTGTGAATATATTTGGAGGCATCATGCGCTGTGACGTGATTGCCGAAGGCATCATCGGGGCGACGCGTTCGCTGGGCCTGAAGGTCCCCTTGGTGGTGCGTCTGCAGGGAACGCGCGCGGCAGAGGGACGCGAGCTGCTGGCTGGCTCTGGCCTCGCACTCGTACCCGTCGAAACCATGGATGAGGGCGCGAAGCGCATCGTGGAACTGGTCAAGTAGAGCGTTGAGCCTGAACCCGGACTGCGCGGCAGCCTGCGGTTTCGGTTCGGCAGAGATTGGAATACGTTATGGCGATTTTAGTTGATAAAGATACCAGGCTCGCGGTCCAGGGCATCACCGGCGGTGCGGGTTCGTTCCACGCGGAACAGATGCAGGCCTACGGAACCAAGGTCGTTGCGGGTGTCACGCCGGGCAAAGGTGGGGAACGCTTCAAGGGTGAAGTGCCCATCTTCAATACGCTCCGCGAGGCGGTGTCCGCAGAAGGCGTCAATGCCACCTGCATTTTTGTGCCGCCTCCCTTTGCGGCCGACGCCATCCTAGAAGCTGTTGACGCAGAGATTCCCCTGATTGTGGCCATCACCGAAGGCATTCCGGTGGTGGACATGTTGCGCGTCCGGCGGGCGCTTGAGGCGCAGTCCGTGAGCCGTCTCATCGGTCCGAATTGCCCGGGTGTCATCACGCCCGACGCCTGCAAGATTGGCATCATGCCGGGCTCCATACACAAGAAAGGCCACGTGGGCGTCGTGTCCCGAAGCGGAACACTCACTTACGAGGCGGTAGGCCAGCTTTCGAGCTTGGGCATCGGACAGAGCACTTGCGTAGGGATTGGCGGCGACCCTGTCAACGGCACAGATTTCATCGATGTGCTCCGTCTTTTCGAAGCGGATAGTGAAACCGAGGCCGTGATCCTGATCGGTGAAATCGGTGGCAGTGCCGAAGAAGACGCCGCCGCCTTCGTGAAGGCCAACGTGCGCAAGCCCGTTGCGGCCTTTATTGCAGGGGCCTCTGCCCCTCCCGGTAAGCGCATGGGCCACGCCGGCGCGATTATTTCTGGCGGTAAAGGCGGTGCGGCAGACAAGCGCGCGGCGCTTGAGGCGGCAGGTATCGCGGTTGCGAGCAGTCCTGCGGAAATGGGCGTCACGCTAAAGAGCATCCTCAAGTAGGCCCAAGGGCCTACGCAGCGCGCGCACCCGAGGCAGAGTTATCCAAAACAGTGGTTTCGAGTTCGATGGAGAAGAAACGATGAGTGTTGAGCGAACCTTTGGCATCATTAAGCCTGATGCAGTCGAAAACCGCAAAGCGGGTGAAGTATTGGCGGCCATTGAGGCTTCGGGTCTCAAGCTCGTGGCGTTAAAGTACCTGCATCTCTCGAGGCCTCAGGCCGAGGGCTTTTATCATGTGCACCGCGAGCGCCCCTTTTTCGGTGAGCTCGTCGAGTTTATGACGCGAGGGCCTGTCCTCGCCTATGTGCTTGAAGGTTCCGACGCCGTTAAGCGCTACCGCGAGCTGATGGGCGCAACGAACCCCGCAGAGGCAGCAGAGGGCACCCTCCGCGCACGCTTTGGCAAAGACATCGGCGAGAATGCTGTCCATGGATCAGATGCGGTGGAGACTGCCCGTTTTGAGATTGGGTACTTCTTCCCAGGCTACGAGTTGCTCTGAGCGTGAGTCGGCGGCGAGCGGTGAGGAGGCCGTTCCGCAGCCGGCACCTCGCGCGCCCCTCGGACGCCTGCAGGGTCTCGACTTGTTGCGGGCACTTGCCACGCTTGAAATGGTGGTGGGTCACACGCTTCACGCCACGTTGATTCCCGCCGTCTACGAAGGAGCGGGGCTCACGTGGTGGCGCGGCGTCCGCGGCCACACAGCGGTTGCGTTTATGTTTGCGGCGGGTGCCGTTCTGGGTTTTCGCCTTGCAGCGCTGCAGGACGCTCCGGCGGAGGTCCGCGGTCGCGCTTGGCGTAAACGGTTGCGGCGCTACGCACTCATTTTGGTCCTTGGCTATATGCTGAGGTTTCCGGTCTACGGATTGCTCCATCCTCCGACGCCCTGGTGGCGGGCGTTTGGCTCGATTTGGCAGGTCGATGTGCTGCAGTGCATCGCCGTGAGCTTGGTGCTTGCGGATCTCGCGCTCAGGCGCTTTGGCGTTCGGTATGGCGCTATAGTGCTCGCTACGCTGGGACTTCCATTGGTAGCGGTCGGCGGTGCGACGGCGCAGGTTCCCTTGCTTGGTTTTCAAGCTATCGACAGTTACCTGACGGTCACGCACGGTTCACCCTTTCCCCTGGTACCGTGGGCGGGCTTTCTGTGGCTTGGATCAGCGGTCGGCGTGTTGCTAGCGAGTGGACAGGTGCGTTTTCCTTGGTCGCGTGCCTGGAGGGGCGAGCTCGTACTCTGGGCCGCTGTTTTGCTGGGCTTGAGTCTTCTCGCGCTCGGGGCGCGTTTTCTTGCGCTTGGTGGTAGCTACCGCATGGACCGGCTGGTGTTAGTGGCGGTCGCGGCGGGTGCATGCACCGTAGCGGTAGGACTTTGGGGCAAGTTGCCGCGGCCGCTCAACTGGGTGTCGCGCAACAGCCTTGAGGTCTACTTTATCCACATCCACCTGGTGTATTCCGGACGGATGGGGGTGCGCGATTGGGCAGGAAAACGACTCGATTTAGGTGAATCTTTGTTGGTTGCGCTCGGGATACTTGCGCTAAGTGTGGCCGCGACGCTTGGGCTGCAATGGGCCCTGCGCACGGCTAGACGCGCGAGAGCGGGCTGAAGTGCGCATACGCCGGCTTCTGTGACAGACGGTGGCTCACAGTTGACCGCCCGGGTCTCGGGAGTAGGCTCCGCGGGACCCATGGCATCCGATAACCAGTCTTCCGTCGCCGCAGCGCCCTCCCTCATCAAAAAGAAAGCCTTAGTGCAAGGCCTTGTCGTGGTGGCGGTCTTGTGGGTGACCGCCCTTGTGGCCGAGCCTTATCTCGGCTGGTGGCCCGCTTGGGTTCTAGGGGTGCTGACGCTGGTTGCCGTGGTGGCGGGCATCTATCTCTGGCGGCAGTCGAAACGCTCTCAGGGGCTCATGCGCGCCATTGAGCGGGCGATGAATCCGGGCGAACGCGACGCGGTGCTGCAGGAGCTAGCGGACAAAAAGCTCGCGTCGGGCAAAACCGACATTCTAGATGAGGTCGCCCGGGCGCAGATCACCGCGCAGAAAGACCCCATTGCCGCGCTCCAGATACTCGAGGCCATTGATATTAACAAAGCCCCGGCGCTGATGCAGGACGATATTCGCGCGAACCTGGCGCTGCTCTATCTGTCGACCAACCGCACGGCTCAAGCGCGCGCGGTTGCGGAGGAAATTAAGCTCGGACGACAGGGGCAGCCGCAATCCAAGGCGATGATCGCGGCGGTGGTGGCGGAAGCCTTTGCGCGCACCGGTTCGGCGCAGGAAGCAGACAAGGTCATCTCCGTATTTGACGAGAATGATAGCTCGCTCGCGCAGGCTCAGCTGCTTGTGCTGCGCGCTAAACTCTTTGTCGATTTGGGCCGCGCGAACCGCAAGCAGGCGCTCGCGCGCCTCGACAAAATAGCGAAGCTTCAGCCGCAGATGGTTCTTTCGTTTATGCAGAAGGGCAATCGGCCGGAGTTGCAGCAGATGGCCCGACAGCTCGCACAGAAGCGCAAGCTGCTGCCTCAAGCGGGTCACAGCACGCGCCACCTCCGCGCTCGCTGACTCATGAATATTGAGCGCTCCCCGCTAGGTGTCGGCGCGCCTCGCGGAACCTTGATGGACAGCCGGCTCTAATCGGGCACGGTCATTCGCGGCTGGGCACTGCACTCGGGCTTTTGGCCGATGGGTTTTGGGGCTAGAGTTGGACTGTGGCTATGAGTCCCACCGACCACGTACGTATCGTAGAAGTGGCTCTGCGCGACGGACTGCAAAACGAGACGACGATTCTAGCAACGCAGTCGAAGCTGGCGCTTATCGATGCGCTAGTGCGTGCACGCCTGAGCGACATTGAGGTGACGAGCTTTGTCTCGCCGAAGCTTATCCCGCAGCTGGCCGATGCTTTTGATGTTGCGAGCAGGCTGCCCTCCGTCGAAAACGTCAACTTTTCGGCACTCACGCCCAACGCCGTTGGCGTGCGTCGCGCACGCCGGGCCGGGCTCTCGCATGTCGCGATCTTTCTCAGTGCGTCTCGGACACACAATCTTAAGAATCTGCACCGCACGACCGAAGCCTCATTGGATCTGTACCGTTCTCTCTTTGCCGATGGGTTGCTGTCGGGGCTGCGCGTCCGAGGCTACGTTTCCACCGTGCTTGGCTGTGCCTACGAGGGCGACATTGCGCCGGGTCCGGTCGTAGAGTTGACCGAGGCGCTCCTCGACATGGGCTGCGCCGAAGTGTCCCTCGGCGACACCATTGGCGTGGGTTCGCCCCGGCTCGTTCGTGACCTCGTGAGGGCGGTTTCTGCATCGTGTCCGATGGAACGCCTTGCGCTGCATCTGCACGACACGCGCGGCTTGGCATTGGCGAATGCGCTCGCGGGCTTGGACATGGGCATACGCATCTTCGACACGTCTATTGCGGGTCTCGGGGGCTGTCCCTTCGCGCCGGGGGCTACGGGCAATCTGGCGACCGAGGACCTCGCCTGGGCGCTTGCGCGTGAAGGCGTGGCCACGGGGCTCGATCTCGATCGCTTGTGGGAAGCCGGCGTCATGGCCGAGCGTCTTGTCGGCCGGCCCCTTCCCGGAAAGGTGCACCAGGCCGGCGTGCGCTACCGCGCAGCCCACTAGGCATTCAACGGATAGGTTGCTTTCGTGTGGAGGGGATCTCTCCCGCGGGCCTGCCCAGGCATAGTGCTAACGCTGGCGCTGCTGAGAACCGGCCGCGCCGGGATGTAGGCACGCGTGCGCCCGCTGAACTGACCCTTGCGGCGTGAGGTCACAAGTCGATACCCTAGTTAAGCAGCGAAGGTGAGTGGGCTACGCCGAAGCGTGTTTCAGCGTAGCCGTGCTTGTATTTCTGATGCGACGCTAGGACTTTATGGCTCGAGAACGCGACGCGCTTGTCAAGATCTACCGGCAGCTTTGGGAGCAGCCGCCTGGCGTGTCGCGGGAAGTAGACGGGGCACGCACCGTTGAAGGTGGCCCGGGCGCTGAACCGGCCATCCTCCACAAGAGTGCCTGCGCGACGCTGGTGACGCTTCCGCGTTTCGATTTCGAGCAGCTACGCGTCATCCGCTGGCTCGCGCCGCTGCCCGGTCCCGGTCGATGGCAGGCCGAGGCGCGCAGGCTTGTAGCCTTGGCTGAGGCGGCGGCGACTACCAGGCGCTTGCCCCAAAGCTGGGCCTGGTTCGATGAGACGCTAGCGGAAGGCCGTGAAGCGCTCTTGGGCGCCGGCGTGCCCCAGGACATTCCATCGGTGCCGACGCTGCCTCGACTCGAGGCGGCGTTGGGTTTGGAATGGTCTGAGCTCCGCACACTTGGCGCGGAACCCTGGCCGTTTCTCAACGAAGTGCTGCCCGGGGATGCGGAAGACTGGATTTTTGAGCGGGCCAAGGCGCTGTTGCAGCGTGAGGAGGCACTCAGCCGCCTCCAGTGGGCCTGGGCGAACTCTTGGCTTGTGGTCCTAGTGCGAAGTGCCCATCGCGAGGGACGCGCACCTTGGGTTTCCGAACATCTCAAACAGCTTCTCGAGCGTGTCCCGCTCGAACGGTTGTGTCTGGAGGTCCTGGTCGCGGCCGTGTGGCTCGTGCGCCAACCGGGGGACCTTTCATCGATGATTCAAGCGTGGCGAACGCGCATGGAAGCGGGTCACGACGGTGTTATGGAAGACGCTGAGGAAGATGCCTTGTGCAGCGATGCACAGGGGAACGAAGCGGACGTCGGTAGTGAGTCGCCCGACGGAACTTCTGTTTCGGCAGCCATGAGTACGGCGTCACATGAGGGCGCTATCGAGGAGGATTCAGTTTTGACCATTGGCAGTGTGGCCCCAGCATCTCCGCGACCGTCGTCTGCCCCCAATCTCGCACCCACGACGGAGGGAAGGCGCCACGCTAGGTCGGAAGCGCCCGCCGCGGCGGTGACCTCGAACGGGCAACCCGTCGCAGCTTCAACAGCTGAGCCTGAAACACCCCAGGAAAACGCGCCTGCGAAGCGACGGCCCAGTGGGTTCCCCGCGCCGGACATCGAAGCGCAAATCGAGGAGCTTAGTCGCGTTGTGAGCGCGAACCCCGACGACATTGCGGCGCGGACCATGCTGCACGGCGCGTTGCGCGGCGCAGGGCGCTGGCACGCCCTGATGAAGAGCCTCGAGGACCAACTCACGCGGCTTGAGGCGGGTAGGGCGGGGGCGGACGTAGGGCATCAAGCTCACGAGGGTGACGCTGTCTCTGCGCCCGATGCGGCAGAGACAGCGGAGGGTGTGGACGCCGCAACGACGGATCCGGGCGGCGTCCAAGCCCGCTTGGCTGTGCTGGCGGAGATGGTCGAGGTGTACGCGGATGTGTTGAGTCTCCCTGCGATGGTGATTCAAACGCTTCAGCGGATGATCCGTATTGACCCACAGAATGAAGAGGCGCTTTTTCGCCTCAAAGATGCCTACGCGGACGCGAAGCGCTGGGCGGACCTCATCGAGGTGAACGAGACGCTGGCGGAGCGCCTTAGTGGCGAGCGCAACGTGGCCCTGCGTCTTGAAAGTGCCCGTCTGTGGATCGAACGCTTCGCGAACTTCCAGAAGGCCGCGAAGCTGCTGGAGGCCCTCCAGAGCGAGGGTGTGGCCAATCGCGAGGTCCTCGACACCCTTGCGGAGCTTTACCGGCGCAGGCGTGCTTACGGCCAGCTTTTGCGCTGTATTGAGGCATTGATTCCTCTAGTGGGTTCGGATCTTGAGGCGCGTGCGACGCTCCATCGTGAGGCTGCTGACATCCTTGGTCGGCAGCAACGGCAACCCGCCGAAGCGCTTCCTCATCTCAAGGAGATTTATCGCTGCGGCGTAGACCCGGATGGCACCCTCGGAGATATCGAGCGCGTCGCCGAACGCTTACGCGACTATGCAACCCTGAGCTGGGTGTACGAGGAGCAAGTCGAGCGCTGTACGGACGCTGTGATGCGTTCGCGCATCCGTCAGAAACACGCTGCGTTGCTCGAAGACAAGCTCGAAAATAGTGAGCGGGCTTTCGCCCTTTGGGAGCTTATTCTTGCGGAGAACCCCGGAGATGCACGGGCGCTCCGTGTGCTGAGGCGCGCCTACGCTTCGCAGGGACGCTGGGAGGACCTCGAAGCGCTCTACGCCGCCTCCGGTGATTTCGAGGGTTTGGCAGAGGTGCTCGGTCGGGCGGCGGAGCAGTCCGGGGACCCGGAGGTTCAGGTTCGCCTGAGTTTGCGCGTTGCGGCGGTCTACGCCGACGAACTCGCCCAGCCCGAGCGCGCGTTTCGAGCCTATGAGCGAGTGCTCACCTTAGACCCGCACCATCGCGAGGCATTGCAGGCCCTTCAGCCCATCTACCGCGCCCAGCAGAAATGGCCAAGGTTGCGTCAGATCCTCGAAGTAGATTTCGAGCTCGCGTGTGGGGCGGGGGATCTGGTGCGTGCTGAGCAACTTGCCGCCGAGCTGCTTGAGTTGTACCTGGGGCGCTCTCCAAGCCCTAATGCCGCGTTTTCGCTCATCGAGCGGCTCATCGCGCGAGGTCTCGGTCAAGCGACCCATATCGCGCTCATCGCTGACCTTGCCCGCGAGCTCGAGGCCTCCGAGCGAGGACTTGCGATGCTCGACGAGCTCTTCGTGAGCCTTGATGCCGCGGCTCGGCCCGGGGTGTTGCGTGCCGGGATGAAGCTTGCGGCATCGGCGCGGCTCTCGGAACGGGTCGCAATGCTGGGATGGCGCCTCGTTGAGCTCGGGGTCGCCGACGCTGCTGACCTCGTCGTTCTGGAGGAGGCCATCGTTGCGCTTGGGGAGCACGAGCCGCTCCGGCGCCTCTACCAGCACCGCGTACAGGAAGCTCAAGGTGACGCTCGGGCGCTCGCGCTCAACGAGCTTGCGATTCTCGAGCGGGATGTACTTGAAGACCCATTGCGCGCGCTCGCCTCATTCCGGGAGCTCTTCGATTCGGATCCTCTCAATGAGGATTGGTTCAACGCAGCGCGAACGCTTGCGGAGAGTCTCGGCGAGTGGGCGGTGGTAGAATCATTGCTGCGACAGCGGTTAGATAGCGCCGACGGTGACCTGTCGGCGCAGCGCGCCAGTCTCGATTTAGCGGCGCTTTTGGCGCACCACGGCGGTGAGATTGAGGAGGCCGTCACCTTGGCCCGCGCCGTCGCCTTTGTAGACGGCCGGCACGTTGACGGGGCCGAATCATCCCTTCAAGCCGAGGCATCGGCGCTGCTCGAACGTTTGCTTGAGCCGTTGCACGAGCGTCCCGCACTACGTCTGGAGCTGCTCCTGGAACTTGAGGGCCATGCTCGCGCTTCCGCGGATCTGCCAGCGGTCGCTCGCCTGCTTGAGCTGCGTGCCACCATCGACGAATCACGGGTTTCGCTTGATGCGTTGCTCGAGCTTGCGGAACTGCAGAGCGAAGTGCTCGGTAAACGGGCGGAAGCCTTCGCCACCCTCGCCGCGGCGTTTCGCCAACACCCCGACGCCGAGCGCATCTGGGATGCTCTGGAACGGTCCGCACGTATGGCGGGTACGATGCCAAGGCTGTTTCAGCTCTATCTTGGCGTCCTGGAAGCGCCGGATCCGACACTCAGCGATGGCCAAAGCGCGCTACTTTGGGAACGACTTGCGCGCGCAGCGGCGACGGATGCTGACGGTGACACGCTGGCGTTCAAAGCGTGGTGGCAGGTGTTCGAGCGGGATCCGGAACACGACCGCGCCTACCGGAGCCTCAAGGATACCCTGACTTCCCGAGAGGACTGGGAGCAGCTTGAGTCGCTGCATCGCGTTCGCATCACGCGCGCGGTGAGTTCGGAAGTCATCGATCATTCCTTCAGAGAACTCGCGTTCTTGCTCGAAGAACTGCGGCTCCAACCCCAGCGCGCGCTTGAGTTGTGGCAGGCGCGCGTCCTGGACGTGCCCGACGATAGCGCCGCACGACAACAGGTACGGCGTCTGCTCGAAGTCACCGAACAATGGCAGGCACTCGACACCTTTCTCAGCGCTGAGCTGGATACCGAGCATGCGTCGGCACAGCGGGCCAAGTTGCTCCACAGCCTCGTCGAGTTGCGTCTCGCACGCCTGAGCCAAGTGGATGGCGCGCTGGATTGTTTGGAGGCGCTGCTCGAACAGAACGTTTCGGATTTGGTCGCGCAAGAACGCATTGAGGCGCTCCTAAGTGACCCCAGTGCAGGCATGCGCGCCGCTAGGATACTCGAGCCCATCTACGAAAGTCAGGGCGCATGGCAGAACCTGGTGCGGGTCCTGCGCATTTGCTTGATGGACGCGGAAGATAGTGCGCTGCGTCTTGCGACGGGCCAGCGCCTCGGTGAACTCTACCTCGACCATCTCGAGGAACCTGCCCTGGCGCTGTCCCTGGTAAGGGAACTGTTGCCGGAGGCCGCCGAGCACACGGAGTTGATGGAGCAGGGCTTCCGTGCGGCACAACACACCGAGCAGCTCGATGTCTGGGTCACAACGCTCTACCAGGCCGCGCTTGAAGCTGAAGCGCCTTTGGCTGCAGCGTTGCTTCGGCAGGGCGCGACTTCAGCGCTGCGAGCGAATCTCGAACTCGCAAAGGTAGCGGGCCTTGTCTCCGACGTCCTGAACGTGTGGGAGCGTGAGCCCGACCTAGCGGATAGCGTGGCGGTTCGTTGCGCCGCGCAAGCCGCGACGACGCTGCCCTGCGAGCCGCTGACCGTTCGGGCGCTTCTGGTGATTGAGCAAGGGGGGTTGCCGGATAATGACCGGGTGGAGGCGAGCTTGCGCCTCGCGGCTCATTTCGAGGCGCTCGGAGACTTTGCCTCTGCCCGACAGCACCTGATCCAGGCATCCGAAACCGCCCCACAGCTCGGTCACGTCTGGGAGCGCTTGGCGAAAGCCAGCGAAGCGGTCAACGACGCACAGGGCCAGCTTGATGCTTTGAATCATGCCCTCGACCTCGAACAGGACCCGACGGCGCTTGAGGCTCTCTACCTTGAGGCGGCCTCCGTCGCCGCCCAGGGGCTCGGGGATACGGAACGCGCAGCCACACTCCTCGAAGGCGGCGTCATGCGCCTCGGCGTGGCGGGCCGCATCGTGGATACTTGGGTGCGTTTTCTGCGCCAACTCGAGGCCTGGGACCGCATCGCTCAAGCGCTCGAGGGCGCTGTCCTATCGGGTGCGGATAGTGAGCAAACAGAGCGCTGGACCTTCGAGCTTGCGCTGATCGAAGGCGAACGCCTAGAGCAGTGGGAGCGCGCCGTTGAACGGTTGGCTCAGCTCATATTGGATAACTCACTTGAGGCGGAGGGTGCCCGGCGTGCGCTTCAGGCCTGGCTCACCAAGCGCGATGCAGCGGAGGCAAGTCTAGCCGCTGCCCGTTCCATTGTTGCGACGCCACAGCTGCTCGAGGGTGCGGCGATGCAAGTGCGTGCGCTGCATTTGGTGGGCTCTGCAAGTGAGGGCTCGGACGCGGTGAACGCCTTTGAGCGCGCGTTGGACCTTTACGAACTCGACCTAGGTGACCTTGATTCGGCCCAAGGGTCTGTTGCGGAATCCATGTGTCTAGAGGCTGCGGAGAAGGCACTTTTTCATCCGCGTTTCTCCAACATTATTGAAAGAGCGCTGCGTCTTTTGACGGACCGAGACGCCCAGAATCAGTTGCTCGATATCGTGCTCCGAGGCGTAGGCGACATCCAGATCCCCGATACCCTCGTTCGTGTGGTCGACACCTTCGCCGGGGTGGCGGAGGCGCTGAAGCGTTTAGATGCTGCGCGCACGTTACTTGAACACGGCCTAAGCGTCGCGCCGGAAGCTGAGGTGCTTCACACGCACTTAAGTGCGGTCCTGCGGCAGCTCGGAGATTTTTCGAGTTTAGCAGAACTGTGGGTAGCTCGGAGCGAGACCTGTGAGCTTGACTCAGAACGCTCGCGTTACCTGCTTGAAGCCGCGCTGCTTTTCGAAGACCAAGCAGCAGAACCGCCACGCGCAGTTGAGGCAATTGAGCGCGCTGCGGAGGCGCAGTGCACCGATGACGTGTCGATCGCGCTGAGGCGCATCTTTGCCAAAGCCGGTGAAGTACAGCGTCTGGGCGCATTTCTCGAGCAACGCATCGACGCGGGTACAGCAAGCACCGTCGAGCAGCTCGAGTACGCTGACCTCGCGCTCGGCGCGTTTTCCAACGCTCCGCGAGCGATGCAGGTTTTCGAAGGCCTGCTCAAGTCAGACGCAAGCGTTCACGACAACATCCTGAGACGTTTGGTGCCGCTCCTCGAACGGGGAGACGTTCAGGTGGACGCGGGCAGACTGCTCGAACGCCTGGCCCGCGCGCGGGGTGCCTGGACGGAGGTCAAGGAAGCCCTCAACGCGCAGAGCGCCTCCGAGGATTTACAGGTACGCGCCGAAGCCCTTCGACATCTCGCCGAAGTCAATGAGGAGCATCTCGATGACCTCGACGGCGCTTTGGCCGCTTACATTGAGCTTCTCGAATGCGACGCTGATGTGGTCAGTGTGGTCGAGCGCATCTCGCGACTCGGACGTCTGCTCGAACGCTGGGGTGATCTGGCGACGTGCTTAGAGCGCGCGCTGGATCTCCTGCCGGACCCAAGCGCGCAGGAGGCGACGGACATCGCGCACGAACTTGCGGCGCTTCTAGCGGGCCCGGCCGCTCAGCCGGGGCAGGCTCGTGCGGTGTACGAACGCATCCGAGCAGCCCGTCCCGAAGACAAGCGTGCGTTCCACGGCCTCGAATCCCTGCTCGAAGGTGCAGAGGATTGGGCAAGCCTCGTGGACCTCTATCTCGATGCAGTAGCCATGGAGGAGAGCGCTGATGCCAAGCTGCAACGGTACCGGCAGGCCGCGAAGTTGGAGGGTGAAGCGCGCGGGAACTGGCTAAGGGCCGCGGAAATTACGCGGTCTGCAGCGCTCGATCTCGCGTTGCCCCTTCCCTGGGAAGAACTTGCAGCGCTCATTCAGCGCGGAGGACATGCCCCTGAGCTCATCGAGCTCTACGACGAGCTTGCGGATGTGACGCGAACGCCGGTGCCCGGCCGGGTCGACGAGTTCAGCGTGCTCGCAGCGAAGCTGACCTATGAATCGCTCCAGGACGGACCCGGCGCGGTCGCGAGGCTTGCGGAGGTGCTTCGGAACAACCCCAGCCAGGTCCAGGCCTTGGGCATGCTCGAGACACTCGTCCAAGTGCCCGAACTAACGCCCCAGGTCCTCGAGGTCCTCGATCCAGTTTACGCAGAACTCGGCGAGTGGAAAAAACGCATCGCCGTGCTTGAGGCTCGGGCGCAGGCGGAGCGCGACGTTTTTGCTCAGGCTGAGCTGCTTCAAGAAGTCGCGCGCCTCTTTGTCGACGAGCAGGGCGCCGGCCTTGCCGCGCTTGACGCGCTGCGTCGCGCGGCGGTCGCGGCTCCCGAGGATGAAGGCGTCGCCGCGCGCTTCATCGAGGTGGCTGAAGCGTTCCAGCTACGCAAGGAGGGTGCGCAGATCTTGGCGGACTTGGCCGTCGAATCGCCGGGAGCTCTGTCGGCGCCCCGATTGCTCCAGGCAAGTGTATGGGCGGTTCGAGCTCTAGGTGACCCCGCGGCGGCGTTGCCCTGGCTTGAGCGCGTGGTTGAACTCGACCCCGAGCCCTTGGCTGCCCTCGACCTACTTATTGAAGTATGTACTGAAGTTAAGGATGCCGGAAAGCTCGCGGATGTGCTCGGCAAACGTGCGGAGTTTGAGGTGGATATCGCCCGCGCTGCAGCGTTCCTGTTGGCGCAGGGCACGGTCCTCTATCGGGACCTGGAGCGTCTCGATGACGCGGCGCGCGCCCTTGAGCGTGCTGCTGATACCGATCCCGAATCCGAAGCGCCGCTTAAGCTCGCTGCAGACATCTACGAGCAGAAGGGCGATTATCGTGCCTGGCTCGGGTGTATGGAGCGCCTGGAAGGTATCGCCGACGGCCCCGAGGCGCGGGCAGCGGTAGCGTTTCAAATGGCCGTGGTCTGCGAGCGGCAACTGCAGGACGTGCCGGCGGCGGAGCAACACTACCGACGCGCGGCGGCGGACCTACCCGGCGTAAGCGCACCCCTCCAATCGTTGCGCGTTCTCTTGCGCGCTCGGGAAGACTGGTCGGAACTCGATAACGTCGCGCGCGAGCTGCTCGCAACCTGCGCGCTGGAACAAGAAGAACAGGTGGAGCTCTGGGAGGAACTCGGGTCGCTTCACCTTAATGGGCTATCGCAGCCTCTCGAAGCGTTGGACGCCTTCAAACAGGCTATTCAGGTGAACCCGCGGTCGGCGCTTGCCCTCGGTGGCCTAGAGCAGTTGACCCTCGACGTTGAAGTGGGCCCCGACGCGCTAGAGGTGCTCCGCGCCCACTTCCAGCAACTCGAAGACTGGGAAGCTCTGGTGCGCGTGCAGGTGGGCGTGCTTGAAGCCTGCAGCGAGTGGGAGAAACGACTGGCACTCGTGTGGGCGGTGGCGGAAACCCACGAACACGCGCGAAACAGTCCCTCAGATGCGTTCGCGTGTTTAGCGCGCTTTGGCCGGACCGATGCCTTTAGTCCGGCTCTGCGCCGGGAGTTTGAGCGACTCGCGACCGTGCTTGGCGAATTTGAAACAGCACTCGAAGTGCTCGGCGCGCAGGCGTCGAGAGACGACTTGGGTGACGAAGTCGCCGCAACGCTCGTGGGTATTGCTGAGCTGATGCGGCAGCAAGGCGCTCCGGCGGCGGCCGCGGAGCCCGTGCTTCGCCGCCTAGCGAGCGGCGTGTGGGTGCCGCCGAGTCTACACGAGACGGTGGATGACCTTATCCGCCACAGCGGGCAGCTCGACATTCTATGTCCGTGGCTACGCGTGCAGCTGGACACGGTCGCGGATGCGGAGACGGAGCAGCGCCTGCGCTGTGACCTCGCTGAGGCGCTCCGCCGGTGTGCGACTGAAGGCGAGTCCAAGGCTGGTGGTGTGGTGGACGAATCGCCCCTTGAGGTGCTGGAGCCCGCCCTGCTTCTCGGTGGATCGACCTCACCCGCCGGCCGACTGCTCAGTCGCTGGGCGCTTGAGTATGACAGCGGCCTTGCCCGTGCGGCCGCGCAAATGCTCGCAAGCCAGATCGAGGTCGAGGGCGCCGACGTTTTGGCCTTCTGGCACCAGTGGCTGGAAGGGGCGCCCGAAGCGTTGGCGGGCGAAGGGGTTCAGGCGTACCTAAGTGCGGCGGAGCGTGACGGAAACCCTCACGCGCTTGTGGATGCGGCGCGTCGCGCACTGATTCACGACGTGACCGACGCCCGAGCGCTGCGGATCATCACGGAGCTTCCGAGGGAGCTTGCGGGTCCCGCCCTTCGCGACTTTGTGCGCTTTTCATCGCAAGCGGAACTCTCCGAATCGCCGTTGGCGCTTGAGGTAGCGGCGCATCTTGTGCGTCTCGGCGCGACGGGGCCTGAGGTCGCAGCGTTCTCTGTCGCCCTACTGGCGTGCGAGCCAGGTGCCCTGGCTGCTCTACGGCTTCGAGCGGCTGTTCTTGACGCACTTGGCGAATCCGCCGCTGTACAACTTCCGGTGCTTGAGCGCCTTGCGGAAGCGTGTTCGGATGACGATGAGGCGTGTTTGCATCTGCGTTCGGTTGTCGAACTCGGCGTCAACGCAGAGCGCTGGGAGAGCGTCGAGAACGCCGCGCGCGCGTTGCTCGCGCGCGACGATGGCGAGGTGGAGGCGCAAGATGCACTTTCGCTCGCGCTGGAGCAGCAACAGAAGTGGCAAGCGCTCGCCGCCCATCTTGAGGCGGTGCTCGAGCGCACTTTTGATCCTGATAAACGCGCGCCACTTCGCCTTAAGTTGGCCCGCGTATCCTTCGCCCGCCTGGGTCACTCGGCGCAGACCTCCGCGAAGGGTCTCGTTGAGGGGCTGATTGATGAACCGAGCAATAGTGAATACCTCGCCCTCATCGAGGAGATGCATCAGCGCGATCCTATCGTGCCGACGCTTGCGGAAGCTTTGGAACTGGCGCTGAGTGTCGCCACGCCCGAACGCGCCGACATCCTTGAGCGGCGGCTCGCGTCACTACTCGCGGAGAGCGGTCATGAGCCCGAACGCGCCGCTGAACTGCTCCAGCGCCTTGCAGCAGATGCCCCCGACGACGCGGAGCTCTTCTCCCAGCTCTTGCAGGTCCTGCAGCGTCAGGGAGATGATGCGCGCCTTGCGGAGGTTGTCGAATCGCGATTGGCGCAGGAATCCCGTCCTGATTTGCGGGCGGTATCCTTGGCTTACTTGGGTGAGCTAAGCGCGCCGCGCGATCCCCATCGGGCAGAAGATTTTTTCACCCAAGCGTTGGCAGAAGACGCCCAGAGCGTCCGCGCGATTGAAGGCCTGCTTCGGCTACGCAGCGACCAGGGCGACTGGGCAGGAATGGCGGCGCTCGTCCCCACCTGGCTCGCAACCCATTCCGTTGCCGAATCCGGTGCCATGCGTCGCCTGGATGCCGCGCTTCTCGCGACGGCCATGCATGAAGTTGCGGTCGTGGCGGCGCCAGAGACGGCAGAGGCCATTTACATCGCCGCGCTTGCTCAGGGTCACGCGAAGAACGCCGCTCTTGAGTCGCTCGAGGCGCTGTACCGCAAAACGCAACAGTCGGAGGCGCTCGTTTCGCTGTTCCGGCGCCAGGCTGAGGCGAGCCCATCTCGAGAGGAGGCGCTTGACTGGCAAGCGAAGCTTGCGGCGTACCAGCTCAACACGCTTGGTGATGCTTCGGGAGCCGCCCACACGCTTGATGCAGCGGCTGCGGCCGGTCCACTCCCGGAGGCACTGGAAGACCTCTGGCTCGATGCCCTCACCCAGTCGGGGAAAGCAGAGGAGGCGGTGGTGGTGATTCGTCGCAAGCTGGAACGGCCGAAGCCGCCACGGGGCAAGGAAGGCTCGGAGCTCTACCTGCGCCTGGCGCGGGGCCTCCTCGCGCTCGAAGCGGTGGAAGACGCCAAAGATGCCTACGACCACGCATTTCGCTTGAATCTGTCCAATCTCGAAGCGTTGAAAGAACTCGGACAGCTCGCCTACGAAACGGGAGATCATGAGCGAGCGCAGAAGTGTTTCAAGTCGCTCTTGCTCCAAAAGCTAACGCCTAGTCTGGGTCTCACCAAAGCCGACATCTACTATTGCCTCGGCGACATCGCGGCGAAGCTGGGCGATGCAAGTCGCGGCGTTTCCATGCTTGAGCGCGCTCTCGGCGAAGAAGCGGGGCATCCTAAGGCAGCGGCATTGCTTGCATCGCTGCGTGCTTGACCAGCCTTTGCGGATAGTGGTACCGCTACCGTCAGGAGCGCCACGCCGGGCTGTAAGGCGCGCCAAGTGAGCACCCATGCGTTTTAAGGTCATCGCTGGCAATTTCGTGATTCTTGTGGCGGTCGGTCTCGGTGCCTATAGCCTCGCGAGGCATCAGCTGTCTGAGGCATTAACCGCGGAGGCGTCGCGCGCTTTTGTGCGAAAGCAGCGGCTTTTCGAGCAGATATGGGAGGGGCAAGCCTACGAGCTAGAGCTGCTGACGCTCAAGCAGTCCAAATCCCTCGACGTCAAACGCGCTCTGCGTCCTCTCGACGAGAGCACGCGTCGCCTCGCCGCACATCGCGCCGCGGAAGACGTGGCTGCATGGTTTCGAAATCCCGCCAATGCGGGCCGAGGCGTTCCAGATCTGGTGGTCCTGACCAACGCCGAGGGCCAAGTGCTCGCGCGCGACAAAGACCCTAATCGTTGGTTCGGGCGTCATCTTGCTCAGGAGATTAAGGGGCTGGGCGACGCCCTGAGTACCTCCTTACCCCAACATGATATCTGGCACCTCGAAGAGGAAAATAAGCTGCTCGAAATCGCCGTAGCACCGGTACGTGACGAGGCAGGTTCGCTCTCTGGCGCTCTTGTCGTTGGCTTCGACCTTTCGGGTTCGCAGGCCTCGGTGTATGCGCGCGGGCTGCTCGCGGATGTCGCCTTCTTCACCGAGCGTGGCATTTACTCATCGTCCCTGGGCAATCTCATGGCAAAAAGGCTTGCTGAGGGGCTTAAGGGATCGCTGGTGGATTCCAGCCGTGTCCTTACAGGCAATGGCAAGGTTTCTGCGAAGTTCCGGGATGGTGGCGAAAAGTACCATCTTCTCGTGGAGCGCTTACCCCTGACGTCCACCACTTCCGTTGGGTACGCGCTTGTGCATCCAGCTAGGTTAGACGGCAACCTCCTCCGCGCGCTGGACGTCGTCCTCTTCGCCTTCGGTATCGGTGCGTTGCTGATGCTTGTGTACGGCCTCTGGGTAGGGTCTCGCATCGTGCGGCAGATCGAAACCCTAGAAGAAGGTATGCTCGCGGCGATCAACGGGAATCTCCAGCAGCGCCTAAGTACGGACGACGCAGACTTTGGGGGCTTGGCGTACCGCGTCAATCAACTGCTTAACCTTCTCGGCGGTATTGAGGAAACCTCAAGCGGCGATGAGGGTACCCTGGCGCCGAGCGACTTTACGGGTCAGCAGCTAAACGCTTCAGCGCTTGGTGGGGGAGAGGGCCGAGACGCGGACGCAGGCGCGCACGAAGCGTTGCCACGAACGCCGAAAGAACTTTTCTCGCTTGAAGAAGATGCTTACCTGACGAGGTTGTACGGAGACTACCGGGCTGCGAAACGTCGGAGCGGGGAGAACGTCGAAAGCATCACCGAGAGTACCTTCCGCGACCGCATCATGCTGTCTGCTGCAGGTCTCTCGAAGGAACGCGGCCGCGTCGTTCGTTTCCTGGTTCAGGAGGAAGCTGGAAGCGTGCGTCTAGACCCGGTCGAAAAACCATAGCTTGGGTCCGTCAGCGAGGTGCGGTCAGCAAGGCGTGCGCGTTGACCGTCCGACGGCACGTGTGTCCCTGGGGCTGAGTCGTGAGCCTGCGTGCGCGGGAGCATGCGTATTCCTCGGTCTATCTCATAAGCTTTATTCACCTGGACCCCCGGTTTGGGCGGGCACTTCCTAAATGAGCGGGTAGGCTGCTGCGCCCGCATTTGAGCTTGCAGACACTCCGAACGCTTACATGCTGCGCGACGATGTTGAGTTGGTTTTCCGCCGAGAAGCGCTTTGACAAACACGCGAAGCGGGTGGCGAGTCGCCGTGCCTATGCACCCGACCGCTGGGAATCGATTCGCTTCCTCGCCAATCTGGGTACAGAGGCGGCTGCCACAGCGTTGCTCCAACGTTTTGACTTCACGTCCGACCCCACGATTACGGACCAGGAGGAGAAGGAGGCGGTCTTCGAGGCACTGCGCGAGCTTGGGGAGCCGGTTGTTATCGGACCGCTCCTCAAGCACTGTCGGTCGACAAAAAGCCTTGGCCTGCCGCTTAAGCTGCTCGCCGCCCTTCAGAGCGATGAGCGCCTTGTGGCCTCGCTGAGGGAGTTGCTTGCGGAGTTCTCGACGGCATACGCTCGCGATCCCCAGAAGAAGCTGCAGCTACTCGGCTTTTTGCCACAGCCGCTCGCCGAGTCCTTGTGCGTCGAGGTGGAGCGCTTCACTAACGATGCGAACGAGGGCGTTCGCTTCCTCGCCTATCAGACGCTGCGCGACGCTCCGGGACTAGACGAATCCACGCAGTCGCGCCTGGAAGCCCAAGCGCAAGCCGACGAGAGCCGCCGGATCCAGCTGCTCATGGCTGAGGCGCGAGCCTCTACTCGGTAACTTTTGCTTTCCGTGGAAGCGCAAACGTGGCGCCGACGTTCAGCATGTGGTTCACACGAAAGATCGAGTCCTGGCCATCGATGACTCCGTCGGGGAAATCGCCACCGCTGCTGCCACCCCGGCCATCCGAACCACGTTCGTCGGTGCCACCCGCATTGTAGGCAAAGGGTAGCGCGCGCCATTCGAAGAACACACCAATCCATTGATTGATATAGACCGACAAGCCTGCACCGAACGTCGGCGCGAACTTGATGCTCGACTGTCGCCGAATCTGCGACTGCAGGCAGGCAGTATCCGCGTCACTACCGTCACCCACGGGTGCGGTAGCGCACACGCCAGGTTGGGTATCCGCCCGCTCCTCAACACCCACCACACCGGCTCCACCAAAGAGATAAAAGTCCGTATCTACGAATAGCTTCTGAAAGAGTGCAAGCTTGCCGCGAAGTGGAATCCAGGTGGCCTGAAGCATAGCCGCCCATTGAAGCTTGCCGATTTGGTCTGGAAACCGTTCTCGGGTCGGGAGGGAAAGCGCGTTGAGGTCTGTTGTTTGACCGACCGAGCTAATCTGGTCCGTCAGATTGGTCGAAGGGTGGAACGCGCCAAACATGCCCCAAACGCCGAGGCCCAGCCAATCCCAGATGTGGTAGTCTACGTTCAAGCCTAGGCCGATGGTGCGGGCGTACTCATCCTGGAGCGTAAAGGCGAAATGCGGCCTAAGCGTCAGCCGGCCCTCGCGGTAAAGGCGCAGTTCACGCACGGCGGGGGCGCCAGCGAGCGGGCCTTCGATGTGGATGGTCTGCGCGTGAACCGCATGAGGTGCCAAGCTGGACGCAGCCGATAACGCGAGAGCGACAAGGAGGCAGGTGAGGCTCCCCGCGGTCCAGCTTCCGTCCGTTCGGTACGTATGCGGGCGGTGCGCGCTCTTGATGCCGGTTGAGTCGACGGCCCGGGGGCGGGCTGGCGCGTCAGCCGCAGTCTTTGGTGTGATGCCAATCCCCATAAATGTCTGCCTTGCTGCTTTCGCCCCAATCATACGCAGGCCAACGCTCCACGCGCCTTGACTCAAGTAAATGCTCACTTCGGTTGCTTGTATTCAAACGTGAAAGGGAAAAACACGGTAAGCCCAAGGTGCACGCTGACGTTGTTGACAAAACTAACGCCGTTCGCGAACCACGTGTCTTCATTGAACCGGTCCTCGCCAACTTCGACCAGGCGATTCTCCACCTTGTCGAGAAACATGTAGTTGCGAACCTCGGTCATCACCGCCAACCAGCGTGTGACAAAGACGCGTAGACCAAGGCCGACGTTAAACGCCAGGCGATTGCCGAAATCGAACGACCGTGCTTCGGGGTCGATGACCGGAATGGGCCTGGTGCGCATGATGCCCATGCCGCCAACCAAATATGCATCCCACTCAAAAATGTATTTATTGAGGAACGCAAACTTGCCGTAAAGAGGCACATAGGTTGCGTTAAGGTAGGCGCCGAGCTGGTACTCACTGACCGGCACAGCTAAGCGCGTCGAACGCCTGACAAAAAAAGTGAGGTCAGACTCGTTCTCCAAGCCATCGTACCATTGAACGCTCGCGCCAACCGCGAGCACGTTGGTAAGCCAGTAGTTAGCAGAGAGTCCAAGCGAGGTGTGGCTGACAAACGGGTCGTTGAGTGTAAAGCCCACCATCGGGCTCAGCTCGAACCGGTTGAGCCGAAGTGCGTAGACCTGCTGTACAGCGTAAATCTCTTCGACAGTCTCTTTTTCGGCGTCGGGCTGCAAGCCGTCGCGCGCACCGTCCGCGCTTGACGCGTCGTCTGTGGCTAGTGATGCGATGAAATCGTCATCGGCGGCGCGCGCCTCAGAATCGCTCGTGTCCATCTCATCACTGGTTTGAATCTCGCCCGTGGATTCATCGATCTCGAACGACATGTCCTGCGCGACCGCGCGGCTTGCCACCGTGGGCAGGTCTACAAAGCAGACCGTCGAAGCGCAGACCAGCGTGAGCAGGGTTCGGCACGTTACTACGTCGCAGAGCCTTGAAAACACCCAGTGCATAGAAGTCGGATGCCTGAGGCGCGCAGCGTTCGACAACCGGGATAGGTGAGGATTCATTGGCAAACCTTGGGACTTCGTTGCCGCATCGCGAGAGCCCCCACCTTGGGGACTCACCTGAGCGTAGGGACTGGGAGCTACCCCGAGCGTGACACGCCGGAAAGCTGAGCTGCGGCCGCCAGGGTTGGCAGTGCTTCTGGGCAGTCTGCGGCGCGCAAACGGCTACGGATGACGCTATCACGGCCAGACTTTCTCAAGCAACTGACAAACTATCGTGTGGCATACGCGATGCCGCGGGTGGTTTGTGGCGGGGCTGCTCGAGGATGACTTCGTCGGGTTTTACGCTGCGGGAACGCCCCTCAGTGCGATATCCCCTGTGGATCTTCGAATAGCGCCTCAATGAAAAGGGAAGGATCGAAGGGCAAGAGGTCTTCGGTGCGCTCGCCCACGCCGACGAAGCGAATCGGTAGCCCCAGCCCATCGCTGATAGAGAAAGCGATTCCTCCCTTTGCCGTCCCATCCATTTTGGTGAGAACGACGCCTGTGAGCGGCGCAGCAGCATGGAACTCCCGTGCCTGGAGGAGACCATTCTGGCCGGTGGTCGCATCGACCACGAGCAGCGTTTCGTCCGCGCCCTGGCCGTCTCGGGCCTTGGCGAGGCTCTTGCCTACACGCGCGAGCTCGTCCATCAGGGGCGCTTTGGTGTGCAGTCGCCCCGCGGTGTCGGCGATCAACCACTGCGCGCCCTGTGCCTGTGCGGACTTCACGGCGTCGTACAAGACGGCCGCCGGATCTCGACCGGGCTCCGAGGTAAAGAGTTCCACGCCCACCCGGCGGCTCCAGCCCGCGAGTTGCTCAAGTGCGGCCGCGCGATAGGTGTCGCCCGCCGCTAGCACTACTTTCGAGCCGTCGGAGGCCAGGTGTGCCGCAAGCTTGCCGGCGGTGGTGGTCTTGCCCGCGCCGTTGACGCCGACGAGCAGAATCACCTTTAACGTGCCGTCTCGGCCGCTAACGGCGGTGCTGTGTGCACCGAAGGCGGAGCCTGAAGCGGAGATCCCCGGCGATACCAGGAGGTCTTTGAGTACAGCGCGGACTGCGTGTTCCATGCTCAAGGTCGGGTCCGCCTGTCGTTGCGATGAAACACCATCGATGATTTTGTCGACCGTCGAGACGCCGATGTCTGCGCCGAGACAAACCGCTTCAACCTCTTCGACCCATGCAGCGCTGAGCTCGCTCGAGGGCGCGTTCCCGAGAACTCTTCGCAGCTGAGCCATGAAGCCGGACCGGCTCCGCTGGAGTCCGGACGCGAGTGCGGCCTTATCGCTGAGGGCCGCGGTGTCGGTCTGCACCGACGTGGGGCGTGCTGCCGGTCGCGTTTGCGCATCACCCTCTCTCGCCGCCGCACCCCCTGCGACCTCTTCATGGCCCTGGCGCGCTTCATCATGACTATCAGACGCGGTTCGGGCGCGCTCCGAGCTCCGTTGGCGAAATAAGCCGAACGCGATGCCGCCGAGTGCAAGGGCTCCGAGGGCAGCCGGCCAAAGGTCAAAAAGTTCGGTCATTGTGGTCGGGGCGATGCCATCGCCTAGGCCTTGCCGCAAGTAGCATGGTCTTCCCCGACACCTGTCGGCGCGGCCTCACCCGAACGATCCAACGAGTTTCGGCATCCTATCGGGGCAAGCGTGGCTCTGGTTCAGAGCGTGAGCCGTCCTTGCATTCTAGCGGAACCTTCAGCGCGTTCCCCAAGGCTCGCTCCGGTCCGCCCCTCGGTCGGCGCGCAAGGTAGGTTGAATCCCTCCCGCAAGCTCGGGGGCTTTCTACAAAAAGCCCCCTTGAACGGTTAGCGCGCACGTACAGTTCCTCAACCCGACCCGTAGCTCGCTTCACTGCCCACCCAGGTCGATCGGGGGAAGCGTGCCGTGGATGTGCTGCGGCGTGTTGAATCACGCTGAGTTTCCGCATGAATCAAAATTGTTTGGCACATCAGTGAAGAATTATTGCGCTGTGAGTGTTAAACTTAAGTGTGACGGTGATCTGCTGCGAAGGGATGTTTGGATGATGGGAAAGAGCCCATGGTTTGCGCGTGGCGGCCTTCGGAGCATTCTGAACACCGCTATGCTGAGTGTGGGTCTGGCGGTGGCAAGTCCGCCGTTCGCCGTTCATGCCGAGGATGGTGCGGCGTACTTGCGCAACCTGGCGCTCAACTCGTCTTCTTTTCGCGTACGCGTGCAGGCGCTGATTTCCCTCGGTCGCGAGGCTCCGTCGACCACGAGCCGCGCTACCATGCAGGAGGCCCTTGGAGACGGGCACCCAGCGGTGCGCACCGCTGCTCTAGACGGCCTGGCTCGACACGGAGACCACACCTCGCTCGCGGCTATTGCGGCACGTTTTAGAGACGCGTCACCACCCGTGAGACGCTCAGCCGCGCGGGCACACGCGGCGCTTGAGCAAATGCTCGCGAATCGAGAGCCCGCGCCCGGCGCCTCGAAAAAATATTTTGTTCAGGTGGGCCGGTCTAGCTCGAGCGTATCGGGAATGTCTCCGGAAGCGCTAGCCGAGGCCAAGCGGGTTACCGAGCGAACGCTTGCTGGGATGGACGCCGTGTGGGTCGCGGCTGGGGACGAGTCGCCCGCTGCCGTTAACAAACTTCTGAAGCAGCAAAACCTACATGGTTTTGTCGTGGACTCCTCCATCGTAACCATCGAGAAAACACCCTCAGGGTTGCGAGCGGTGGTGTCCGTGATCGTGGGTACTTACCCCGGCCGGGATATTCGGGCGATGCTTCGCGGTGCGGCCACTGCTCAAGGTGGGGACGAGCGGAAGGCGGCCGTTAGGGCGGTCTCCGGGGCCATGCAGGGCGCTCTACGTCAACTGCCCTCCGCACTGCAACAGAGCGAGCGCCTTTCGCCACAAGTCAGCTATCCATAGCCAACGTACGGGTAACTGTTCAGGGGCTGAGCCATCCCCAGGGTGAGCCTGGGGGACGAAAACCGCGGGGAAATGGGCCTTCCGTGCGCGGACCCACCCACCCCACCATACTTACTCCAGGC